>NZ_JBIUVX010000015.1:7337-107080 GCF_044743175.1 Pseudomonas sp. NPDC087690 | reverse complement strand
TTCTTCATCTCCGTTGGTTTCCTCGAGGTTCTGCCGAACATGGTCAAGGTGCTTGCCGATACCGTGCATCGTGCCGCCGACCTGGATGAAGCTCTGGCTCAAGCAGCTCTCAAGGCTGCCGAGGCTGCTCTGCACGAGAAGAGCGCAGATTTCGACTACGGAGCTGCGTCCGCACGTCTGGCCGAGGCTGCAGCTCAGCTGCGCACCGTCCAGCAGATCCGCAAGAAGTTTGGCGGTTAATCCGTCAGCCGCTTGTTGTGCGATTGATAAAAAAGGGTAGCCTCGGCTACCCTTTTTTCTTTTCCGAATTCCCGAAACCCGGTCGCAGTTGCTGACCACCCAGGATTGGTAGCCAGTCATGTCTCTTGAAATCGTTATCCTCGCGGCCGGTCAAGGCACTCGTATGCGTTCGGCCCTGCCGAAGGTGCTGCACCCGATTGCCGGCGACTCCATGCTGGGTCATGTTATCCACAGTGCCCGCCAACTGGATCCGCAACGTATTCATGTCGTCATCGGCCATGGTGCCGATGTGGTGCGTGAGCGTCTGGCCGCTGATGACCTGAATTTCGTCCTGCAGGACAAGCAGCTCGGCACCGGTCACGCCACCGCTCAGGCTGTTCCGTTCATTACCGCCGACACGGTGTTGATCCTTTACGGTGACGTACCGCTGATCGAAGTCGAAACCCTGCAACGTCTGCTCAAACAAGTGGTGCCCGGGCAAATGGGCTTGCTCACCGTTGAGCTGGATGACCCGACCGGCTATGGCCGCATTGTTCGCGATGCCGACGGCAAGGTCACGGCCATCGTTGAGCATAAAGATGCCAGCGAAGCGCAGCGCGCTATCACCGAAGGCAACACCGGCATTCTCGCCGTCCCGGCCAATCATCTGGCCGACTGGATGAGCCGCCTGTCGAACAACAATGTGCAGGGCGAGTACTACCTGACCGACGTCATCGAAATGGCGGTCAACGATGGTCTGGTTGTAGCTACCGAGCAACCGCACGATGCGATGGAAGTGCAGGGCGCCAACGATCGCAAGCAGCTATCCGAACTGGAGCGTCATTACCAGTTGCGCGCCGGCCGCCGTTTGATGGCACAAGGCGTAACCCTGCGTGATCCGGCGCGCTTCGATGTGCGTGGTGAAGTGACCGTCGGTCGCGACGTGCTGATCGACATCAACGTGATCCTCGAAGGCAAGGTGGTTATCGAAGACGATGTGGTGATCGGCCCGAACTGCGTGATCAAGGACAGTACCCTGCGCAAAGGCGTGGTGATCAAGGCCAACAGTCATATTGAAGGCGCTGTTCTGGGCGAGGGCAGCGATGCCGGTCCGTTCGCGCGTCTGCGCCCGGGCACCGTGCTCGAAGCGCGCGCGCATGTGGGTAACTTTGTCGAGTTGAAGAACGCGCACATGGGCGAGGGCGCCAAGGCCGGTCATTTGACCTACTTGGGCGACGCCGAAATCGGTGCACGCACCAACATCGGCGCCGGCACCATCACCTGTAACTACGACGGCGCCAACAAGTGGAAGACCGTACTGGGTGCGGACGTTTTCATCGGCTCGAACAACTCGCTGGTCGCTCCTGTGGATATCTCCAACGGTGCAACCACGGCAGCGGGTTCAACCATTACGCAGAATGTGGATAACGCCCAACTCGCGGTTGGTCGCGCGCGGCAGAAGAATATCGATGGCTGGAAGCGGCCGGAGAAAATCAAGAAGAGTTGAGTTATCCACAGTTTCTTTTAGCGACGAAATTCATGTGGGAGCGAGCTTGCTCGCGAATGCGGTAGATCATTCAACATTGATGTTGGCTGACACGATGCCTTCGCCAGCAAGCTCGCTCCCACATTTTTGTTTGCGTCGTGTTCAAAAAAGTCTGACTTCCGCTTGACGATTTTGGGCCGATAGGTTTTGATTGCTTCCGTTATCTTTCGAATCGAAACTTAGGTCGCCATGTCGAAACGCAACACGCCACAACGCCGTCACAACATTCTCGCCTTGCTCAACGAGCAGGGCGAAGTCAGTGTGGATGAACTGGCCAAGCGCTTCGAAACCTCCGAAGTTACGATTCGCAAGGATCTTGCTGCGCTTGAAAGCCATGGCCTGCTACTGCGCCGCTACGGTGGGGCGATCACCATGCCGCAGGAACTGGTCGCGGAAACTGCGCAGAGCGTTTCCAAATACAAACAGGCGATTGCCCGCGCGGCGGTGAAACGCATCCGCGAACACGCGCGGATCATCATCGACAGCGGCAGTACCACCGCTGCAATGATCCCGGAACTTGGCCAACAGCCAGGCTTGGTGGTGATGACCAACTCCCTGCACGTCGCCAACGCCCTGAGCGAACTCGAGCACGAACCGGTGCTGTTGATGACCGGCGGCACCTGGGATCCACATTCGGAATCCTTTCAGGGCCAGGTCGCCGAGCAAGTACTACGCTCTTACGACTTCGACCAGTTGTTCATCGGCGCCGATGGCATCGATCTGGTACGCGGCACCACGACCTTCAATGAGCTGCTCGGTTTGAGCCGGGTCATGGCTGACGTGGCGCGGGAAGTCATTGTCATGGTCGAGGCCGACAAGATCGGTCGCAAGATTCCCAACCTGGAGCTGCCATGGAGCAGTGTCCATACCCTAATTACCGATGATCGCCTGCCCGATGACGCACGCGATCAGATACAAGCCCGCGGTATCAACGTGATTTGCGCGGCTGTCAGTCAGGAGAAATAAGCATGTGTGGAATTGTCGGCGCAGTTGCAGAACGTAACATCACGGCCATCCTGCTCGAAGGCCTCAAGCGTCTCGAATATCGCGGCTACGACAGTGCCGGTGTGGCGGTGTACACCAACGACGAAACCCTTGAGCGCATGCGCCGCCCGGGCAAGGTCAGCGAGCTCGAAGCCGCGTTGGCCGAGCACCCGCTGGTGGGTCGTCTCGGTATTGCCCACACCCGTTGGGCCACCCACGGCGCACCCTGCGAGCGTAACGCCCATCCGCATTTCTCCGGCGAGATCGCTGTGGTGCACAACGGCATCATCGAAAACCACGAAGCCCTGCGTGAGCAACTGAAAACGCTGGGTTACGTGTTCACCTCGGACACTGACACCGAGGTCATCGCTCACCTGCTCAACCACAAACTCAAGGATCAGCCAGATCTGAGCGTTGCGCTTAAAGCGACCGTCAAGGAATTGCACGGTGCTTACGGTCTGGCCGTGATCAACGCCAAGCAGCCGGATCGTCTGGTCGCCGCCCGCAGTGGCAGCCCGCTGGTCATCGGTCTGGGCCTGGGCGAGAACTTCCTCGCTTCCGACCAACTGGCCCTGCGTCAGGTGACCGACCGCTTCATGTACCTGGAAGAAGGCGATATCGCCGAAATTCGCCGCGATAACGTGCAGATCTGGGATGTCGATGGCAAAGCCGTCGAGCGCCAGACCGTGCAGTACACCGACGGTGCCGAAGCCGCCGATAAAGGCGAGTTCCGTCACTACATGCTCAAGGAAATCCACGAGCAACCGGCGGTTGTACAGCGCACCCTCGAAGGTCGCCTGAGCAACGATCAAGTATTGGTTCAAGCCTTCGGCCCACAAGCCGCCGAGCTGTTCGCCAAGGTCCGTAACGTACAGATCGTCGCCTGTGGCACCAGTTATCACGCCGGCATGGTTGCCCGTTACTGGCTGGAAGAACTGGCCGGCATTCCGTGCCAGGTCGAAGTCGCCAGCGAATTCCGCTACCGCAAAGTCGTGGTGCAGCCGGACACCTTGTTCGTGACCATTTCGCAGTCCGGTGAAACCGCCGACACCCTCGCTGCCCTGCGCAACGCCAAGGAGCTGGGGTTCCTCGCCAGTCTGGCGATCTGCAACGTCGGCATCAGCTCGCTGGTACGGGAATCGGACCTGACCCTGTTAACCCAGGCCGGCCGCGAAATTGGTGTGGCCTCGACCAAAGCGTTCACCACGCAACTGGTCGGTCTGTTGCTGCTGACTCTGTCGTTGGGCCAAGTGCGCGGCACTCTGGCCGACGGTGTTGAAGCGCGTCTGGTCGAAGAACTGCGTCGCCTGCCAACCCGCCTCGGCGAGGCCCTGGCCATGGACGGCACTGTGGAAAAAATCGCCGAACTGTTCGCCGAGAAGAACCACACCTTGTTCCTCGGTCGCGGTGCGCAATTCCCGGTAGCGATGGAAGGCGCCTTGAAACTCAAGGAAATCTCCTACATCCACGCTGAAGCCTACCCGGCCGGCGAACTGAAACACGGCCCGCTAGCACTGGTGGATAACGACATGCCGGTGGTTACCGTTGCACCGAACAACGAATTGCTGGAAAAACTCAAATCCAACCTGCAGGAAGTCCGTGCCCGTGGCGGCGAACTGATCGTGTTTGCTGACGAGAAAGCCGGGATGACCAACGGCGAAGGCACCCACGTGGTGCAGATGCCGCACATTCACGACATCCTCTCGCCGATCCTTTACACGATTCCGCTGCAGTTGCTGTCGTACTACGTGGCTGTGCTCAAGGGCACGGACGTCGATCAGCCGCGTAACCTGGCGAAGTCGGTGACGGTGGAATAAGTTATCCACAATTGAATTAAACGCAAAAGATCGCAGCCTGCGGCAGCTCCTACACGGGAATCGTATTTCACCTGTAGGAGCTGCCTCAGGCTGCGATCTTTTGATTTTTGATGTGAGGGTCGACCCCATGGACCGTTTCCAGGAAATGCACATCTTCACCACCGTAGCCCAAGAGCAAGGCTTCTCCGCCGCCGCTCGGCGTTTGGGCTTGTCGGCAGCCAGCGTCACCCGGGCGGTGGCGGCGTTAGAGTTGCGCATCGGCACGCAGTTGCTGATCCGGACCACGCGCAGCGTGCATTTGAGCGAAGCGGGGCAGCGTTATCTGGAGGATTGTCGCAGGATCCTCGCTGAGGTACAGGAAGCCGAGGATTCGGCTGCGGGCAGTCATGCGCAGCCGCGTGGACAGTTGACGGTGACGGCGCCGGTGTTGTTCGGTGATTTATTTGTGACGCCGGTGATGGCGGGTTATCTGGCGCAGTACCCGGATGTCACGATCAATGCGGTGCTGGTTGATCGCATCGTCAACATGGTTGAAGAGGGCATTGATGTGGCGGTGCGCATCGGTGACCTGCCGGACAGTAATCAGCACGCGATTCGGGTTGGCGAGGTTCGACGGGTCATCTGCGGTTCGCCGAAATATTTCGCCGAGCGCGGTCGGCCGGTTCATCCCCTGGAACTGGCGGGAGCGCCGGTGGTGGCCACCTCCGCGATTGGCCAGCAACGCAGTTGGCCGTTTCTCGACGCGGGCGAACCGCTCAACGTGCGACCTGAGCCGCGGCTGATCGTGACCGCCAATCAGGCAGCGATTACCGCCGCTTGTATGGGCCTTGGTTTGACCCGCGTGTTGTCCTATCAAGTAGCGAACAAGATTGCCTCCGGTGAACTGGAAATCGTCCTCGCTGGATTCGAACTGCCGCCACTGCCGATCCATGTGGTGTATCAGGGGGGGCGCAAGGCCCCGGCGCGGATCCGCAGTTTCGTTGATTTCACGGTAACGGCTCTGCGCGAACATCCCGCGTTGAAAAATGCGGCGTTATTGCATGAGATGAAATAATCGATTGCGTTTGCTGGTGATTCTGTTCTTTTCGAAGTGGGTAGATGATGGCCTGCATCGGCGCTCTCATCCCCGCAGCGGCGCCCCTGTTCAGCGGAGTCGACTATGCAAGCGATCAAACTCTACAACTTCCCGCGTTCCGGCCACGCTCATCGCGTCGAGTTGATGCTGTCCCTGCTGCAATTGCCGACCGAGCTGATCTTCGTCGATCTGGCCAAGGGTGAGCACAAGCAGCCCGCGTATCTGGCGATCAACAGTTTTGGTCAGGTACCGGCAATCGATGACGGCGGCGTGGTGCTGGCCGATTCCAATGCGATTCTGGTGTACCTGGCGCAGAAATACGGTAACGGTCGTTGGCTGCCAACCGACCCGGTCGGCGCCGCACGGGTGCAGCGCTGGTTGTCCGCCGCCGCCGGGCCGATTGCCTTCGGACCCGCTGCCGCGCGATTGGTCACGGTGTTCGGCGCGCAACTGAATGCCGAAGAGGCGATCACCCGAGCGCACAACCTGCTCAAGGTGATGGACGTCGAATTGGGCAGAACCGCGTTTCTGGCCGGCGACGAACCGACCATTGCCGACGTCTCCGCCTACAGTTACATCGCCCACGCGCCGGAAGGCAACGTGTCGCTGGCTGACTACGGCAACGTTCGCGCCTGGCTGGCCCGGGTCGAAGCCTTGCCCGGTTTTGTTGGCATGCCGCGCACTGTCGCCGGGCTGCAAACCACTGCCTGATTTTCGCAATCCACACTGCGCCGCCGGTGCAGGGGAGAGGTCGTGATGGAACGTTCACCGTGGCACGCTGGCGAGCAACAGTTACAGGCCCATGTCGGCGTCGCCGAACGCATGGAAGCTTTCGGGCGTAAGGTGATTCGCACCTGGATGCCGGACCAGCACCGTGAGTTCTATCAGCAATTGCCCTTCCTGCTGTACGGCGCCGTTGATGCCGATGGGCGGCCCTGGGCCAGTGTGCTCGAAGGCGCACCGGGGTTTGCCCATTCGCCGGATCCTGAACATCTGCACTTCGCCAGTCAGGTCGCGGCGGATGACCCGGCGCAATTGCGCAATGGCGAGCCGATCGGTTTGCTCGGCATTGAGTTGCACACCCGCCGGCGCAATCGCCTCAATGGCCATGTCGGCAAGCTGAGCGCGCAGGGTTTTCAGGTGAGCGTGGATCAGGCCTTTGGCAATTGCCCGCAATATATCCAATTGCGGCAGTTTCAGCGGGTGCCGCTGACGGATCCGCAGACTCGTCCGGCTGAGCACCTGAACGCGCTCGATGACGCGGCCACGGCGCTGATCAGCGGGGCCGACACGTTCTTTGTCGCCAGCTATGTAGATACCGCCGGCGAGCGTGCGGTGGATGTTTCACACCGGGGCGGCCAGGCCGGTTTCGTACGGGTGGACGGCAATCGTCTGACCATCCCCGACTTCGCCGGCAATCTGCACTTCAACACCCTCGGCAATCTGCTGCTCAATCCCAAGGCTGGTCTGTTGTTTATCGACTTTGCCACAGGCGATGTGCTGCAACTCAGCGGGCGAACCGAGATCCTTCTGGAAGACCCGCAGATCGAAGCGTTTCAAGGGGCTGAGCGCCTGTGGACTTTCGAGGTGGAAAAACTGGTGCGGCGCCCGGCAGCGTTGGCGTTGCGCTGGCGCTTCGACGGCATGTCGCCGACCAGTCTGTTGACTGGCAACTGGGCCGAGGCGGACGCGCGGTTGCAGGCGCAGGCATTGGGCAACCAATGGCGACCACTGCGCGTGGCGAGGATTGAAGCAGAAAGCCGCAGCATCCGTTCCATCTATCTCGAGCCCACCGATGGTGCCGGTTTGCCGGTTTTTCTCGCCGGCCAGCATTTGCCGCTGCGCTTCACGATCGATGGTGAAGTGCATATCCGCACCTACAGCCTGTCGAGCGCGCCATCGGATGGTTTCTACCGGATCAGCGTCAAGCGCGAAGGCCTGATTTCGTCGCACCTGCATGAGCAGATTCGCGTTGGCGATGTGCTGGAAGCGCGGGCGCCGCAAGGGCATTTCACCGTGGCACCGCTGGAGCACCGACCTTTGGTGCTGTTGGCGGCCGGTGTGGGAATCACGCCGTTGCTGTCGATGCTGCGCGAGGTGGTGTACCAAGGCTTACGCACGCGGGGAATTCGTCCGACGCTATTGCTGCAGAGTTCGCGCAATCTGGCGGATCAGCCGTTTCGCAAGGAACTGGATCGTCTGCTTGAAACGGCTGGCGACTCAGTACGCGTCTTGCGTTTGCTCAGCCAGCCGGAAGCCGAGCTACGAGAGGGCGAGGATTTTGATCTGCCGGGCCGAATTGACGGCACGGTGCTGAGGAACCTGCTGGATGCCGAGGATTTCGACCAGCTCGATTTTGTTCTCTGCGGCCCTGGTGGTTTTACCCAGGGGCTGTACGACATCCTGCGCGAACTTGATGTGCGTGATGCGCAGATTCATGCGGAAACCTTTGGCCCTTCGACGCTTAAACGTCAGGCCGACCCGGACGCCATCGTCATCGAGCAACCGCCCGCCGCCACCACGTCGGTGCCGGTGGTGTTCGAGCGCTCGGCGAAAGAGGCGCGCTGGCAGCCGGACGGCGGCAGTTTGCTGGAGCTGGCGGAAAGTCGTGGACTACGTCCGGAGTTCAGTTGCCGGGGAGGGTCGTGCGGCACCTGCAAGACCCGACTGGTCAGCGGTGCGGTGAATTATCCACAGCCGCCAGCGGATATTCCGGAAGCCGGGCATGTGCTGATCTGTTGCGCGGTGCCGGCGCAGAGTAGCCAACCATTGGTTTTGGATCTGTAACCGAAAACAACCTTGTGGGAGCGAGCCTGCTCGCGAATGCAGTCTGTCAGCAACGATGATGTTGGCTGACCCGACGCTTTCGCGAGCAGGCTCGCGCCCACATTGGCAATGTGGTTGGGTCTGAAATCAGGCGTAGGACAGGGATTTTTCTTCCAGCAACTCCTGATACAACTCCATCCACTTGCGGCCCATTTCGTCAGCTGTGAATAACTGCCGATATCGAGCCTCAGCCTTCACGCCCATCGCCGCAGCGCGCACCGGATCGTCCCACAGGGTGCGCATCGCCTCGCGAAACGCCTGTGGATTACTCGGCGGCACGACCAGACCGGTTTCGTTGTGGATATTGATGTAACTGGTGCCGGTGCCGATTTCGCTGGAGATCATTGGTTTGCCGTACATCGCGCCCTCAAGCAGCGAAATACCGAAGGCTTCGGAACGCAGGTGCGAAGGGAAGACAATCGCATAGCTCAGTTGCAGCAGCGCGACTTTGTCTTCATCGCCCAAACGCCCGAGGAAGTGGATGTTGCGCAGCCCCAGCGCTGTTGCCTGGGCATGCAGTTCCAGCTCGAGCGGTCCGGCGCCAACGATCACCACCGGGTAATCCACGTCCTTCAAGGCATCGAGCAGAATATGCAGGCCCTTGTAATAACGCATCACCCCGACAAACAGGAAAAACTTATCCCCAAGCTGCTGCCGCCAACGGTTCATGCGCTCAGTATCGGCCTGTGGATAACCTGCCTTGTTCAAGCCATACGGAATTACCCGGGTCTTGTCTTGAAATTGCTGCAGCACATCGCTGGTGTGCAGGTAGTTGGGCGATGCCGCGACAATGCGGTCGGCGCTGGCGAGGAAGCGGTTCATCAGCGGACGATAGAGTTTGAGCAGGTGCTTCTGGCGAATGATGTCCGAGTGGTAGGTGACCACGCTCGGTTTGTCCATGGCGCTGGCGAAATGCACCAGATCCATGAACGGCCAGGGAAAGTGGTAGTTGACCACGTCGGCTTCGGCGGCCATCTCGCGAAACTGCTTGAACACGCTCCAGGAAAATCCGGTGGAGGCGAATTGAATATCCAGTTTGGCGCGGTGCACTTCGTGGTGACCGAGTTGCACCACAGGCGGGGTCGGGTCGGCGCTGAGGGTCAGGACCTGGCCGTCGATGCCATGTTTGGCGCCGCTCTCGCACAGTTGGTAGATCACTTGTTCGATGCCGCCGACCGAGTCAGGCAGGTAAGTCTTGAAGAAATGAAGTACGCGCATTCAACCTCCCATGGCCTGGCGGTAGGCACTGGCCGTGGCCTGTGCACAACGCTCCCAGGAAAAAAGCCGTGCCTGCTGCAATCCGGCTTCTCGGCATGCCTGCCAATGTGCTTGATCGTCGATCAGTCGGCTCATTGCGTCACGCAAGCCGTCTGCATCGTCAGCTTCAATATAGTTGCCCGCTGGCCCCGCCACTTCCGGCATGGCTGAAGAGCGGGTGATCACCACTGGCGTGCCGCTGGCCATCGCCTCCAGTACCGGCAGGCCAAAACCTTCATACAACGAGGGGAAAATCAGCGCCCGGGCCCCGGCCAGCAGTTGTGCCACCTGTTCGTCCGGCAGGTAACCGAGCAGGCATACATGCCCGCTCGCCAAGGCCTGGCGCAACGGTTCGCTGAACTGTTCGCGCTCCCAGCCCGCCATGCCGACGATCAGCAACGGAAAGCGCTGGCGCACGGCGTCTGGCAGCAAGGCGTGCGCGCGCAGGGCCAAGCCGAGGTTTTTGCGCGGTTCGAGGGTGCCGACACACAGAAAGTACTCACGGTACTCAACGGCATGCGCCTTGAGTACCGCGTCGATGGTCTGCGGTTCACGCGGACGGAAGCGCTCCGCCACGCCCAGCGGCGCCACGACAAAGCGCTCGGCGGGCAAACCGAACCAGGCTTGCGCCTCGTCGGCAATGGCCTGCGAGTCGGTCAGGATCAGCCGCGCCTGCTCTACTCCGGCGGCCAGGCGCCGCTCGATTTCCTTGAGCCGCGCCGGCGGCTGGGTGTCGGGGAAATGCAGATGTGTCAGGTCGTGCAGGGTGATTACGGTCGGGCCATTGAAGGCCAGCGGCCACAGACTCGGCTCGTGATAAAGATCGATGTCCTGGGCACAGCCTTGGTCGAAACGTTTCTGCTCCAGCCAGCGCCGTGCCTGATAAGCCCCGGGAATCTGCCGCAGCAACGGAGTCAGGCGCGAATAACCGGGCATGGCCGCTTCCGGCAGCGCCGAACTCCAGCCCCAGCCGTGGAACAGCATGACCTCGACATCGGTCTCGCTGCGCAACGCGTTGACCAGTTCGGCGACGTAGTGGCCGATGCCGGTGCGCGGTGCCTGCAGAATCCGTGCGTTAAGGGCAATGCGCATGCTGCCTCGCTTGCGCCGCTGGCGCTTCAAGGACATGGCGCACACTGCGTTCGGCCAATTGCTCGCTGGCCTCGCGCCAATCGATCCAGGCCCAGTCAGCCACATCGCGGGCGGCGGGGAACTGGTCGCTGCTTTCGAAAGCGCTGATCAGATCAGCAAGGCTTTGTGGGTCTTGCAGATCGAAATACGCCATGAACTCGCCGCCGATCTCGCGGAACACCGCGATGTCGCTGCCCATCGCCGGCAGACCGCGCTGCATGGCTTCGACCAGTGGCAAGCCGAAGCCCTCGACGAACGACGGAAACACCAGCGCACTGGCATGGGCATAGGCATGTTCGAGGCTGGTGTCGCTCAGATCATTGAACATGAACAAGCGTTGATTCAGCTCGGGATGCTTGCGCACGCGCTCAAGCAAGGCGTCGCACTTCCAGCCGATGCGCCCGGCGATGCACAACCGGGCGTTCGAGCCGGCGGCCCAGGCGCGTTCAAAGGCGTCGAGCAGATAACCGTGATTCTTGCGCGGTTCGATGGTGCTGACCATCAGGAACACCGGCTCGGATGTCGCGAATATTTTGCTCAGGCGGGGCTCGACCGTTTCTTCGCTGCTGCGCAGGTCGAGTTCGGAGCCGAGATGAAAGAAGTCGAACCAGCGCTTGTCAGCCTGTGCGGGACCGATGCGGCGCTGGAGTTCCTCGCGCACCTGATCACGCACCGTGGCGGAAATCGCCATGTAACCGTCAGCGGTGTGGCTGATCCAGTCGAACCATTCGCTGAAAACCTGCACCAGCCGTGTGTCGTAGAACTGCGGATGGGTCAGCGGAATCAGGTCGTAGATCACCGCGATCATGCCGACGCCGTCGCGTTTGAGTTGTTCGGCGTGGGCAAAAAAATCCGAGTGCCAGGACGAATCCAGCAGCACCAGTTGATCGCCGGGCTGATGTTGCAGCGGCGAGCAGCGTTTGAGCAGTTGCGTGTGGTTGATGGCGCCAATCAAGCGCAGCGGTAAACCGAATACGCCGAACGACGTCAGGCGATAGGCGACATACAACACACGCCGCACCGATTTCGCGCTGCACTGGCTGTCGAGGCGCTGGTGCCATTGCCAGAAGCGATGCGCCAGGCGTTGCAGGCGTTCGCCGAACGTCGCCAGGGCGTTGAACACCGGGGTGTTCAATGGTGCCAGCCGCTGCACGCGATAGAGCTGGCCATTGAGCAGGATCACCGGCATGCATTCGACGCCGTCGGCACTCGCAGGCAATTGCTTGATGACGTTGCGCACCACGCGCTGGATGCCCGAGTTGACCTTCGGGTGCTTGAACACGTGCGTGCATTCCACCAGCAAGCGGGTCATGACGTGCGCTCGACAGGCGTGACTTCGGTTTGCCGAGTGATCGTGGTCTGGGCGTTGAGCCAGGAGCAGCCGACGAAATCTTCGCGGCGATTGTTGATCACGTGGAACACCAGGCCGTAGTCGCGCCACTCGAAGTTGCGATCCAGGTGCGAGTCCAGACGCGACAGGCTCAGCGACACCGAATAATTGCCTTTGCCCAGGCCCATGATGAAGGCGAAGCGATAGGTAAAGCGTTCGCCGGCGCGCAGATCGGTGAGGGCTTTGCCCTGTCGGTGGGTATTGATGCCATACATCATCTGCCCCAAGCGATCCTTGAGGATAAAGCCCAGCACCAGGCGCTCGATGTCCTTGCGCACTTCAACCTGGACTTCCAGCACCACCGCTTGCCCGACTTCGGCGGCGTCGATGCTGCGCTCGTTTTCGTCGAGCATGCGCACGCCGAGGATCGCCGCCTCACCGGTGCCAGAGACGGTCTGCACTTCACCCCCGGCGAGCATTTCCTGGCGCACGATCTGGCCTTCGCGTTCGGCCATCAGGGCGTTGTAATAATCGAGCACGGCTTCGGGTTTGCCGTACATGGCCATGCGTCCGTCCTTGAGCAGGATCGCCGAATCGCAGATCGACTGAATCGCCGAGCGGTCGTGCGACACGATCAACAGGGTGGTGCCAGCCTTGCGGAAGCTGCGGATGCGCTCGAAGCTCTTGTGCTGGAAGTAGGCATCGCCCACCGACAACGCTTCGTCGACGATCAGAATGTCCGGGCGCCGGGCGGTGGCCACGCTGAACGCCAGGCGCATCTGCATGCCGCTGGAATAGGTGCGCACCGGGTGATCGATGGCTTCACCGATTTCGGCGAAGTGTTCGATCTCGGGCATCAGCGCTTCGATTTCTTCGAGCTGCATGCCCAGCAACTGCCCGGCCATGATTGCGTTCTGGCGTCCGGTGAAGTCGGCGTGAAAACCCATGCCCAGCTCCAGCAGCGCCGCGACCCGACCTTGGAGTTCGATCGTGCCGCCAGTGGGCTGGGTGGTGCCGGTGATCATCTTCAACAAGGTGCTTTTGCCGGCCCCGTTGGCGCCGACGATGCCCACCGCTTCACCGGGAGCGATCTCGAATTCGACATCGCGCAGCACCCAGTGCTGGTGATGACGAATGGGCGAAAAGGGAATCAGCCACTCGGCCAGGCGGGCCCAGCGGTTGGGGTATTGTTTATAGGCCTTGCTCAGGCCGGTGACACGAATATGTCCCATCAGAGTTCATCCACCATTTCGCCGACGCGTTGACGAAACAGGCGCAGCCCGATCAGACAGAAAACGCTGCCGGTGACGAAGATCGGCAGCAGCGAACCCCAGACCGGCCACTGACCATAGAGGAACAGGTTCTGATAACTGCTGAACAGGTTGGTCAATGGATTGAGTTGCAACAGGCGTTGTACCCATTCCGGCAGGATCGTGATCGGGTAAACGATCGGCGTCAGCCAGAACCAGAACTGCAGGCAGATCGCAAAGAGCTGGCCGACATCGCGGAAGAATACATTCAGCACACCGAGGATCATGCCCAATCCGGCGCAAAACATCATTTGCAGCGCCACCAGCGGCAGCAACGCCAGCAAGACCATGCCCGGCCAGCGTCCCGTTACCAGCAGGAAGCCTAGAAACAGCGCGATGATGATCGCGAAGTTGATCCCTGAGTTGATCAGCACGATCACTGGCAGACAGATCCGCGGGAAGCTGATTTTCTTCAGCAGATTCGCGTTGTCGAGAAACATCGTCTGGCTGCGCAAGGTGATTTCGGAGAACAGTCCCCAGGCCAGCAGGCCGGCGCAAAGGTAAACGCTGTAGGCCATGCTGTCGTCCACACCCGGCAGGCGCGCGCGCATGATGTGCGAGAAAATCACCGTGTACACGACAATCATCGACAGCGGGTTGAAGATCGGCCACAGGGCGCCGAACAGCGAATTGCGGTAACGCGCTTGAAACTCTCGTTGCACGCTACCGAGGATGAAGCCACGGTAGCTGCGCAGCGAGCGATACAGGGAAAGCAGCATTCAAACCGTCCTGCCGTAATGGTCTTCGAAGCGGACGATGTCGTCCTCTCCCAGGTATTCGCCGCTTTGCACTTCGATGATCACCAGATCGATCACGCCGGGGTTTTCCAGGCGATGCTTGTGGCCGGCGGCAATGAACGTCGATTCGTTCTTCGCCACCAGGTGCGTGCCGGTGCCGTTGTTGGTGACCTTGGCCATGCCTTCGACCACCACCCAGTGTTCGTTGCGGTGATGGTGCATTTGCAGGGACAACTTGCCGCCGGGTTTGACCACGATGCGTTTGATCTTGAAGCGCGGGCCTTCTTCGAGAACAGTGTAAGTACCCCACGGGCGGCTGACTGTGCGATGCAGGCGATAGGCTTCGTGGGATTTGTCCTTGAGTTGCTTGGCCACCCGGCGCACATCCTGGGCGCGGTCGGCGTGGGCCACCAGCACGGCGTCGGCGGTGTCGACCACGATCAGGTTATCCACTCCCACCGTGGCCACCAGACGACCTTCGCTCTGGACGAAGTTGTTGTGACTGTCGATGAAGATCGCTTCGCCGCTGGCGCGGTTGTTGTCGGCATCGGCCGGCACCAGCGCCGCGACGGCGCCCCACGAACCGATGTCGCTCCAGTCGAAACCGGCGGGCACCACGACGACTTTTTCCGAGCGCTCCATCAAGGCGTAATCGATGGAGATGTCGGTGATTTCAGCGAACAGCGCCGGCGACAGTTCCTGTTGCAGGCAGCCGACGGTTTCCACCGCAGCGCTGGCTTGCATACAGGCGCGGGTCTGCTCCAGCAGTTCGGGCGCGTGTAATTGCAGTTCGGCAATCACGGTCGCGGTGGTGAAGCAGAACATGCCCGAATTCCACAGAAAGTTGCCGCTCTCCAGATAATGCGTGGCGGTCTGCAGATCGGGTTTCTCGACGAAGCGCTGTACTTTCGCTGCGCCTTTGGCGTCCAGCGGTGCGCCGGTCTCGATGTAGCCGAAGCCGGTTTCCGGTGCGGTCGGGATCACGCCGAAGGTCACCAGATAACCGTCCTTGGCCAGGTTGACCGCGTGCTCGACCGCGGTTTTCAGTGCGTCCTGATTGACGATCAAATGGTCGGCGGGCATCACCACCATGATCGCGTCATCACCGTGCAGCGCTTGCAACGAAAGCGCCGCGGCGGCGATGGCCGGGGCGGTGTTGCGCCCGGTCGGCTCCAGCAGGAAGTGTCCGCGGTGGCGCGACACGTGGGCGGCGCAATAGTGATCCTTGCTCTGGAAGTAATATTCGCGGTTGGTCACCGTGACAATGTCGCCCCGGCCGTCCAGCAACGCGGCGGCACGCTGGTAGGTCTTGCCGAGCAGCGACTCACCGTCGGGCAGGGTCATGAACGGCTTGGGATGGCCCTCGCGGGACACCGGCCACAAACGGGTGCCGGCACCGCCGGACAGAATCACGGGGATCAGCATGGCCTACTCCTTGGCGACGCGTTTCATGTCCGCATCCATCATCATGCGGATCAAGGTATCCAGGTCGGTTTTCGGCTTCCAGCCCAGCACGCGTTGTGCCTTGGCCGGATTGCCGAGCAGCACTTCGACTTCGGCCGGGCGGAAAAACGCCGGGTCGATCTTCACGTAGTCGCGGTAGTTCAGGCCGACGTGATCAAAGGCGATGCGGCACATTTCGCGCACCGTGGTGGTGACACCGGTAGCGACGACAAAATCGTCAGGCTTGTCCTGCTGCAGCATCAGCCACATGGCCTCGACGTAATCGCCGGCAAAGCCCCAGTCGCGCTTGGCGTCGATGTTGCCCAAGGCCAGTTCGTGCTGTTTGCCCTGCTTGATGCGGGCGGCGGCGTCGGTGACCTTGCGGGTGACGAATTCGATGCCGCGCAGTGGCGATTCGTGGTTGAAAAGAATGCCGCTGCTGGCGTGCAGGTTGAAGCTTTCGCGGTAGTTGACGGTGATCCAGTGGCCGTACAGCTTGGCCACGCCATAGGGGCTGCGCGGATAGAACGGCGTGTTCTCGTCCTGTTGCTCGGCCTGGATCAGGCCAAACATTTCGCTGGTCGAGGCCTGATAGAAGCGTGTGTGCGGGCTGAACTGACGGATCGCTTCGAGCAGATGGGTAACCCCCAGACCGTCGACGATGCCGGTGGTCACCGGTTGATCCCAGGAAGCTGCGACGAAACTTTGCGCGGCGAGGTTATACACCTCGTCCGGCGCCGACTTGATGACCGCGCGCTGCACCGAGCAGGCATCGGCCATGTCACCGTCGAGGTAGACGATGTCGGCTTCGACGCCCATCTCGCGCAGGCGCCAGCGCGAATCGCTGCTGCGCCGTGCGACCAGACCATGAACCTTGTAGCCCTTGTCGAGCAGCAACTTGGCCAGATACGCGCCGTCCTGGCCGGTGATCCCTGTGATCAGTGCACTTTTTGTCATTCTTGTCGTACTCGCATCTCCCAGTCGGACAGGATCGCCCGCAGGGATTGTTGTGTGGTGATTTCTGGCGCCCATCCTGTGGTTTTCGCCAGTCTTGCGTGGCTGCCGCAAACGCGGCGCTGATCGGCGCGACGCATGCGCGCTGGATCCTGAACCAGTTGCATCTCGACCTCGGCCAGATCGCCCAGCTGTTCGATCAGGCTGCGGATGCTTTGCTCGCGCCCCGAGCAAATGTTGTAGACCTGCCCCGGCGTGCCTTTTTCCAGCAGCGCGAAGTACGCCGACACGACATCGCCAACATCGAGGAAGTCGCGTGTCACGTCGATGTCGCCGACTTCCAGTTGCGGCGCTTGCAGACCTTGCTTGATCCGGCTGATCTGGCGGGCAGCGCTGGCAATGACAAAACTGTCTTTCTGCCCGGTACCGATGTGATTGAACGGCCGCGCGACCAGCACTGGCCAGCCTTCGCTCAGGCCCCATTGCAGGCTGAGAAACTCCGCGGACAGTTTGCTCACCGCGTAAGGGTTGCGCGGGCAGGGCGGTTGTTGTTCGGTGATCGGCAAGGCGTTTTCGCCGACCTGACCGTAGACATCGCCGGAGCTGACGTACAGGAAGGTGCCCTGAAAGCCGCGAGCCTTGAGCGCCTGCAGCAGATTGAGGGTGCCGAGCAGATTGATTTCGAGGGTGCCCGCCGGGTCACGAAAGGCTTGCGGGACAAATGTTTGCCCGGCCAGATGAATGACGGCGTCGGGCAGTTGCGGCCACAGGTCGATGAGGCTGTCCGGATCCGTCAGGTCGTAGGGCGCAGCGGCAGGCAGCAGCTCCCACGACGAATCAGGCAATGCCAGACGAGACTGAATATGTTGTCCCACGAATCCACTGAGACCCGTGACGAACAGACGCTTTTTCAAACAGCGACCCCTTGGTCTTGAACTTGCGCCACTTTCCCACAGGCTTTAAGGGGATGTCTGTCAGACCGGTAGAAAAACCGATGGGACGACGGGCGAAGTCATTGTTGTAGTTGTTTGGTTGCCAATCTGTGCCAATTGCGCGGCAATTTCAACAGGTCCAACCGTGACCGGTCAGTTCTCGTCAGCGTAGCCCGATTTATTCTCGCCGGATGGTTCACGAATCCTCAACGGATGTGTTTAGAATGCCCCTCGTCGCTACAATCCCGGGGTTGATTCCGGGGGCGTGATGCAGGGTGAAACCGACCACTAAAACAAGAACGAAGACGTGCTCCATGACCTAGGGCGAGAGCGGCACTGCCGACTTGATCCGAGGCTTGGCCGTCATAGCATGAAGGTGCCAGGACGGCAGTTTCATCGTGGGATGCCATGAATTTCATTCTCTACTCGGACATTAACGACAGCTCCATCAGCCAAAGCCTGGGGCGTCCGGAATACAGCTATTACTTCGTGCTCAAGGCGTATCGTCCGGTACTGGAAAGCCTTGGGCGCGTGCATGTGGTGGCGTCCACCGCCGAAGTCGATACGCTCTATCAACAACTGCTCGCCGCCGGCGAAGACAGTGTCTTCCTGTCGTTCACCCCGCCGCAGAAAACCCCGGTCGATCTGCAGTGCCCGACGATTTGCGTGGTGGCGTGGGAGTTCGATTCGATCCCCGATGAGCAGTGGGACAACGATCCGCGTCAGGACTGGACGCAGATGCTTGCGCGCCAAGGCCGGGTGATCACCCTGTCCAGCCACACCGCGCGCGCCATTCGCCGGGCCATGGGCGAAGACTTTCCGGTGTTGGTGCTACCGACGCCGCTGTGGGAAAACTTCGCGGCAATCCGTCGGCAGCATGTGCCTGTGCCGGTCAATCCGGGCGCCACGCTGGCCATCAAGGGCTGCATTTTCGATACACGCACGCTGGGCCTGTCAGCCGATGCGCTGATCCCGACGCCGCTGACCGCTGAAGAAGAGGCCGCGCTGGCCGCCGAACTCGAAGCCGCGCGCCCGCCACCGCTGACGTTCAAGCGACGTCTGGTGATTGCCCGGCATTACCTGCGCCTGTGGGCGCTGGACCTGGGCCGTGAGCAGGCAGAGCCGGTACCGCGAGTAAAGTTTCTGCAAAACTGGTACTGGGAAGGCCTTCGCGATCTGTTTCCAGACAATCTTCACGGCTGGCTCGAACAATGTCTGCCGGCCATTTGCGGTCCACAACCGCTGCCAATCATCGAGCCGTCACCGCTGGATCTGCCGGACACCACGTCGGTGGTCGAAACCCGGGTCGACGGTGTTGTCTACGTCACCGTGTTCAATCCCAAGGATGGCCGCAAGAACTGGCACCAACTGATCACCGCGTTCTGCTGGGCGTTTCGTGAAACGCCCGATGCGACACTGGTGCTGAAAATCACCCAGAACGATCTGGCGTCCTACTACAGCGAATTGATGACCTTGCTCGCGCAACTCACGCCGTTCGCCTGCCGTGTGGTGGTCATGCACGGTTACCTCGACGATGCGCAGTACGCCGGGCTCTACCAGGCCGCGAGTTTCTACGTGAATGCTTCGCGCTGTGAAGGGTTGTGTCTGCCGTTGATGGAATTCATGTCCAGCGGCAAACCGGTGATCGCACCAGATCACACGGCGATGGAAGATTACATCGATGATGCGGTGGCGTTCGTGGTCGGCTCCAGCGAGGAGCTGACCATCTGGCCGCAGGACACGCGGATCATTTACCGCACCCTGCGTTACCGCCCGGACTGGGGTTCGCTGAAAAACGCCTACGAGCAGAGCTACCGGGTGGCCAAGGCACAGCCGCAGGATTACCAGCGGATGTCGGCCGCCGCCGTACAGCGAATGCACGATTACTGCGCCTTTGCTCCGGTGCAAAAGCGCATGGCGGATTTTTTCGGGCTGGCACCGAACACTACAGACGCCGCGCCAGTGACGGACAACGCCTCATGCTGATCATCATTCATTCGGAAACCAACCAGCACACCATCGTGCAGAATCTCGGGCGTTCAGAGTACAGCTATTACTTCGTGCTCAAGGAATACCGGCCGGTGCTCGAACGCCTCGGGCGGGTGGTGGAGGTCGTTGATCCACAGCGCGAGGTCGATGCGTTGTACCTGGAATGCCTGAGCCGGGGCGAGCCTTGTGTGTTCCTGTCGTTCTCACCGCCGCATCGCACTCCGGTGCATCTGGCGTGTCCGACGTTGCCGGTGTTTGCCTGGGAATTCAGCACCATCCCTAACGAAGCGTTTGCCGGTGAACCGCGCAATGACTGGCGTACCGTGCTGCGCGCCTGTGGCGCGGCGATCACCCATTCCAGCTACACGGTCAATGCGGTGCGTGAGGCGATGGACGCCGACTACCCGATCGTCGCCGTACCTGCGCCGGTGTGGGATCGCTTCGCCGCACGGGGGGCGCAGTTGCAGGGGCAAGTGCCGAGCGAGTCGTTTCGCCTGAAGATCAAGGGGCTGGTTGCTGACAGTCGGACCCTCGACCTGAATGCATTCGGACCCAAGCATTTACGCCGTGGCAAAGGTATCGATTTCGCCGCGCCGATCACCGAACAGGAGCTGCTGCTCGACGGCGTGGTGTACACCTCGGTGTTCAACCCCGGCGATGGGCGCAAGAACTGGGAAGACATGCTCAGTGCTTTCTGCGTGAGTTTTCGCGATGTCGAAGACGCCACGCTGGTGCTCAAGCTCACCCATCACGATGCCGAAGAAGCCCTCGGCGACATCCTCCATCACTTGTACAAGAACCAGTCCTATCGCTGCCGCATCGTGCTGATCTACGGCTATCTCGCCGACCCCGATTACGAGCGCCTGGTGCAAGCGACCCGCTACGTGGTGAACACCTCCTATGGCGAAGGCCAGTGCCTGCCGTTGATGGAGTTCATGTCCTGCGGCAAACCGGCGGTGGCGCCACGTACTACGGCGATGATCGATTACCTGAGCGCCGATAATGCGTTTCTGATCGAATCCACCGACGAACTCACAGCCTGGCCGCACGACCCGCGCAAAGCCTTCCGTACCTTGCGTTATGTGACCAACTGGGCGTCGTTGTGCCAGGCCTATCAGGCCAGTTACGAGGTGGCGAAAAATCACCCGGCGCGTTATGCACAGATGTCGGCGCAAGCGGTCAGCAGCCTGCAAGGATTCTGCAGTCAGGCGGTGGCCGAGCAGCGTTTGCAGGCGTTCTTCGCGCAGATGTTCGAACTCAACGCGACCCTCGTGGAAACCCCGCGAGCATGAACAGCAAGCGGATCATGGACATCGAAGTCCTGCGCGCCATTGCGGTGCTGGGCGTGCTGTTCCATCACCTGCAGGGCAGCCTGTTCACCGATCCGGTGCCCTTGCTGGAAAAAATCCACGGCTGGGCGCAGCCGTGGTGGGGCGTCGATCTGTTTTTCGCCATCTCCGGGTTTGTCATTGCCCGCAGCCTGATTCCGGCGCTGCAAGGTTGCACTACGCGCCAGGAGTATTGGCAACAGACGCGCAATTTCTGGCTGCGCCGGGCCTTTCGTCTGTTGCCGTCCGCCTGGTTATGGCTGGCGCTGATGTTGCTGGCGTGCCTGTTCGTCAATCGTTCCGAGGCGTTCGGTACGCTGTCCGCCAACCTGCAAGCGACACTGGCGGGGGTCTTTCAGTACGCCAACTTCCGCTTTGCCGACAGCTTCTTTCGCTACGAATATGGCAGCAGTTTCGTCTATTGGAGTCTGTCGCTGGAGGAGCAGTTTTACCTGCTGTTCCCGCTGCTGATCGTGCTGTGCCGCAAGCATCTGGTCTGGGCGTTGCTGGCGCTGGTCGCGGTGCAGTTGTTCACCGTGCGCACGCCGCTGTTGATGGTGGTGCGCACCGATGCACTGGCGCTTGGCGTCTTGCTTGCCATGTGGAGCGCACAGCCGAGCTATCAGCGCTGGCAACCGACGTTCTTGCGTCGACCGTGGGCCGGGATTTCGGCGTTGATCGTGATCGCAGCGTTGTTGAGCTTCATGGCCACTGACCGTTTCACCTTCGCTAACTACCGCATCGGTTCGATCGCTGTCCTCAGCGCGCTGTTGGTATGGATCGCGTCATACAACCGCGATTATCTGATGCCCGTCGCTGGCGTTCAGCGTGTACTGGCCTGGATTGGCAGCCGTTCCTACGGCATCTACCTGATCCATATTCCGGCCTATCAACTGGTACGCGAACTGATCTTCCGCCTGCAAACCGCCGGTCTGCCGAGCCCGGCCGGGCACCCGATCATCACGCTGTTGCTGGCGTTCGGTCTGATCGTGCTGCTCAGTGAACTGAATTACCGCTTCATCGAAATGCCCATGCGCAATCGCGGCGCCGCGCTGGTCAAACGCCTCGGTACTTCGCGAACCGCCGTCCCATCCTCTGGAGCCACCTCATGCTGAGCCTTTTGAAGAAACTCACGGCGGGCACGCCTGCACCGGCCCCCGCGCAGCCTGTCGCGACTGCCGAGAAGACCGATCCGTACATGCTCGGCCTGCACGATGCGATGCTCAGCGGCTGGTTCAATCAGGAAACCGGCGAGCTGTTCAAAGGCTTCCCGGTGACTGCCGATGACACGCTGCTCGACGTCGGCTGTGGCGACGGCGGCAACGTGCATTTCTGCGGCATGCGCGGGGCGAAGATCATCATCGCTGACATCGATGAAGCCAAGGTCGAAGCGACCCGCCAGCGGCTCAGTGACACGCCGGCGCGGGATGTCGAATGCCATGTCACCGACTGTAATCCGCTGCCGATTGCCGATGCCACAGCCACGCGTGTGGTCTCCACCGAGGTCATCGAGCACGTCGACGATCCGGCGCAGTTTCTCGCGGAGCTGGTGCGCGTGGGCAAACCCGGCGCGCTGTATTTACTGAGCGTGCCGCACCCAAGTTCCGAAGACCTGCAGAAAGACATCGCCGCCGCCGAGTATTTCCAGAAACCCAACCACATTCGCATCATCAGCGAAGAGCAGTTCAAGGCGATGGTCAGCGAGGCGGGGCTGGAGATCATCAGCCACAGCCAATACGGTTTTTACTGGTCGATGTGGATGTTGCTGTTCTGGGAAGCCAAGGTCGATTTCAGCAACCCGGATCATCCTTTGCTCAATCACTGGGCCGACACCTGGCAAGCGGTGCTGAACTCGCCGCGTGGCGCGCAGATCAAGCAGGCGCTGGATGCGGTGGTTGCGAAAAGCCAGGTGATCATCGCGCGTAAACCTGCGACAGCTCTGTAGGAGCTGCGGCACGCTGCGATCTTTTGGCTTGATTCTATAAACAAGATCAAACGATCGCAGCCTCGTTTCACTCAACAGCTCCTACGGGGTTTTTGTGTAACCTTGCAGCCTGGTGGTGTCAGGGGTTTGGAAGGTATGCGCTTTATTGTCGGGCTGCTTTTGGGATTGTTGCTTTCGGGTTGCGAGCAGCACGACGCGCCACCCCTCGACCAACAACTCTACATCTGGCAACGCCAATGGATGCCGGCCCATGAGGCCGCATTGCGCGACAGCCATGCTGACTTCTCGACACTGCGCGTGCTCGCGCTGCAAGCCTTCCCGAATGCCGGATGGAGCAGGGCGCTGATAGACGCACCGCTATTGAAAGCCGATGGCCGTCCGCTGATTGCGGTGATCCGTCTCGACGGCCAGCTCAAGTCGCTGGATCAGGATCAACTCACCACGCACATCCTTCAACTGCTCGCCGATTGGCAGGCCCAGGGTCTGACGCTGAGTGGCGTCGAAATCGATCACGATGCCGGTAACGCCCGTTTGCCGGATTACGCCGAATTCCTCAAACATCTGCGCTCGGCATTGCCGACGACCCTGCCACTGAGCATCACTGCACTGCCGGCCTGGCTCGACAGTGCGCAACTGCCTGCACTTCTGCAAACCGTCGACAGCAGCGTGCTGCAAGTCCACGCCGTCAGCGATCCGCGCCGGGGCCTGTTTGATCCTGATCAGGCGTTGAAGTGGGCCAAGGCCTGGGCGCGAATCACCGATAAACCGTTTTATCTCGCGCTGCCGGCCTACGGTGTGGCGCTGTTGCCGGATGACGGGGGGGCGCCGCTGGTGGAAAGCGAAGTGCAGCTCGAGCGCGGTGGCGAGCGTCGGGAGCTGCTCGCCGATCCCCTGCAATTGCGGCAACTGGGCAAGACCTTGCGAAACGAGCCGCCAGCGCATCTGGCCGGGTTGATCTGGTTTCGCCTGCCGCTGGCCAATGATCGTCGCGCCTGGAGCCTGACCACGTTGCGCGCCGTGGCACGGGGCGAACAATTGGTCAGCCGGCTCGGCGTGACATTCAGCGAACACAACGGTCTCTACGACATCAAACTCGACAACCCCGGTAACCTCGACAGTGCCTGGCCGGCGAAAATAACGTTGAAGGCGAAAAGCTGTGAAGGCGCCGATGCGCTCGCCGGTTATGCATTGCAACAAGGCCCGGATCTGCTTACCTTCACCCGCCTGCGCGACGGCCGCTTGCCGGCGGGCGGGCAACGCGCCATCGGTTGGGCGCGCTGTGCACATATTGATCAAGGAGGTTCGCATGTTGACCCGTAACTGGCCCCGCCATCTGCTCTGTCTGAGCCTCTGCGTGCCGCTGGGGTCGGCGCTGGCCTGCGGCCCCGACTTCCCGATGCGCCTGCTCGACAATCGCGGGCAAACCCTGGCCGATCTGCCGGAGGGCAACTTCAATTTCGAACTCAGTCGCCTCGGCAAAGCCATTGCCGGGCTGAAGAACGTTACGGCTGCGACGCACAATCCCAACGATATGTACGGCGAAGAAAACGAAGCTGCCGAGGCGCGGGAGAAAGCTGAACAGCTGGGTTTGAGCACCGAGCAGCAAGTGCTGGTCAAGCAACTGCGCGGGCTGACCGATGCGCATCAGGTCGAGGTGCAGGGCGCGAGCCTGCCGGCGGAAGTCCGTTTGTACGTGGCCGGCGCAGTCGCGTTTGCCACGGGCAATCATCAACTCGCCGTCGAATATTTCAACAAGCTGCTGGCGCTGCCTGCTGATCAGCGTCCGTTGCGCAGCACTTGGGCTGCGTATTCTCTCGGGCGTACGTTGTTCGCCATGAGCAGCGAGGCCGGAGATAAGGTGGTTGCGCTGGAGCGATCGCGTGATGCGTTCCGTCAGGCCCGGCAACTGAGCATCGACGGTTTCAGCGATCCGCTGGAATTGGGCGTCGCCAGTCTCGGCGAAGAAGCGCGGGTGGTGCGCGCTGCGGGCGACTGGAACGGCGCCATCGAATTGTATGAAGCGCAGAATCTGCACGGTTCCGCCGTGGGTTACACCTCGCTCAAGCAATTGATGAATGAACTGGCGGAATTGCCCGAGGCCGAACTGGCCGAATTGCTTCAGCACAAATCGGTGCAGCAACTGGTCACGGCGTCCTTGGTCAGTCGCCAAGGCTGGTCGTTTGGCGACGAACCGCCGAACGAAAAGAAACTGGTGAAGCTGCTGCAAAACAGCACCCGTGGCAGCCTGGAAAATGCTGATCGTCTGGCGGCGATGAGTTATCAACAGGGCGATTACGTGGGCGCCAAGGCCTTCCTCGAAAACGCCGGCGACGGCGGACTCGCGTGGTGGCTGCGAGCGAAACTGGCGGTGCGTGACGGCGATAAAAATGGCGCTGCTGCTGCCTACTCGAAAGCCGCGCAAGCTTTCCCGCAGAAAGAAGATTGGGGTTATCGCCGCACTCCGGACTGGGCCTACGAGAGCCTGCAGCCGAAATGCCGGGTCGAAGGTGAAAGCGCGATTCTCGCCCTGCAGCGCGGCGAATACCTGCAAGCGTTCGTGCAGCTGTATCGCAGCAACAGCACTTACTGGTTCGATGCAGCGACGGTGGCCGAGCGCGTGTTGACCGTCGATGAGCTGAAAAAATACGTCGACGATAACGTGCCGGCGCCACCTGCGCTGACTCAGCAGGAGCGCGATAACTACGTGCCGTTGCCCGTCGCTGCCAGCTTGCGCAATTTGCTCGGTCGGCGCTTGCTGCGCGAAGGGCATTACGCCGATGCGGTCGGCTATTTCGATAATCCAGACCTGCAAAACAAGGCTCGGCTTTACGGTCAGCAACGCTTGAAAGCCGACTCGGCGTGGTGGCCGACCAAACGCGC
Source organism: Pseudomonas sp. NPDC087690 (assembly GCF_044743175.1). Taxonomy (NCBI): domain Bacteria; kingdom Pseudomonadati; phylum Pseudomonadota; class Gammaproteobacteria; order Pseudomonadales; family Pseudomonadaceae; genus Pseudomonas; species Pseudomonas sp. NPDC087690. The sequence continues at coordinate 81,377 of NZ_JBIUVX010000015.1, read as the reverse complement.
CGGTGCGCTGTATAACGCGGCGTGGACGGCGCGGGAGTGGGGCATGGACATTCTCGGTTACGAGATGGCGCCGGACTACGCCACGTTTGGTGGCAACTATTCACTGGAAGGCGCCGAGCTGAAAGTCGGTCCGCTGGTTTCTGAGTCCGAAGTAAAACGTCAGCAGGCCAGCGAAGCGAAACCGGATCAGCGTTATCACTATCGTTTTGTCGCCACCGAACTCGCCAGTCGCGCCGCCGACAACCTGCCGCACACCAGTCAGGCGTTTGCCGCCGTGCTGTGCAACGCAGCGGGCTGGAACAGCAGCCTGGAAGATCAAAGTGCGCTGTATCAGCGTTACGTCAAGGAAGGCCCGTTCGTGCCGTGGGCGGTGGATTTCGGTAATCAATGCCCGTATCCGGATTTCGAAAACGCCGATAAGCGCTACGTCACCCAGGTCACCGATGCCGCGCGCTCCTCGCTACGGCCGTACAAGTGGCCAGTGCAGATCGGCGCGATGGTGTTGGTCAGCGCTGCTACGTTGCTATTGATCACGCGTCGCCAGCGCAAGGCCCGTAAAGGCTAAGCCTGCTGGACGAAGGTCAGGCGCACCGCAAAGCCGATCAACAGGCTGCCGAACAGCCATTGTTGAACCCGTTGCGCCGTTGGACTGTGTTGCAGCCAACGGCCCAGCGCGGCACCGGTCAAGGCGTAAGCGCAATCGAACAACAGACCGATGCCGACCAGCAGTGCGCCGAGCAGGGCAAACTGGCTCAGCACCGGTGCGCCGTTGGCGACGATGAACTGCGGCAGCAGCACCGAGCAGAACAGCAGGGCTTTGGGGTTGAGAAGGTTGGTCAGCAAACCGCGACGGATCGCTTCGCGCCATTGGTCATGGGTATCGGCGACATCGGCTGTGGTCAGGTTCGGCAGCAGTGTGCTGCGCAGGCATTGAATGCCGACCCACAGTAGATACGCCGCCCCCGCCAGCCGCACCACTTCGAACGTCCACGGCGCTGCTTTGAACAACGCCGCCAACCCCAACGCCGCTAACGCCACATGACAGCCCCGGGCAACCGCCAGCCCTATCGCGGTGGCCAATGCCGCACCGCGCCCCTGACGCGCGCCGGTTTGCAGGAGCAGGATCATGTCTGGGCCGGGCAGCAGAAAAACCACCGCCAATGCCAGGAAAAACAGCCAGAGACTCGCCATGGTTCAGTCCTTTCGTTGTCGATTCGGTAGGGCCAGTCTAGGGCTGAAGGGTAGGGCAGGTGCTTGCGTAGTCGGCTTCAAAAGCCGTTGGATTTGGCATAACCTGCTGGTTTTCCGCACGATACTATCGAGATCTGCCAACCATGAAACTGGACGCCTTCGACCGCAAAATCCTCGCCGCCCTGCAACGGGACGGGCGCCTGAGCAACGTCGAACTGGCGGATGAAATCGGCTTGTCGGCTTCACCGTGTTTGCGCCGGGTGCGGATGCTGGAAGAGGCGGGGGTGATTCGCGGCTATCAGGCCAATCTGGATCGTGACGAAGTCGGTTTGGGGCTGACGGTGTTTGTCGGGGTCAAGGTCGAGCGCCACAACGATGAACAGGCCGAGGCTTTTTACGCAGCGGTGACGGCATTGCCGGAGGTGATTTCAGCGTTTCTGGTGTCGGGTGAATCGGATTTTCTGCTGCAAGTGGTGGTGCCGGATTTGCGCGCGTATGACCGCTTTCTCAGTGGCTGCCTGTTGAAGTTGCCGGGGGTGAGCGACATTCGCAGCAACTTTGCGATTCATACGGTGAAGACGCCGGGGGCGTTGCCGCTCGGACATCTTCCGGCCTGACAAGCAAAGATCGCAGCCTTCGGCAGCTCCTACAGGGGGGCGCATTTCATGTAGGAGCCGCCGAAGGCTGCAATCTTTTGATTTTCTACATCTGCGTCGCCATCCCCTCGACATTCATCGCCGCCTGGCGCAACGCTTCCGAGCGTGTCGGATGCGGGTGGCACGTCAGCGCAATGTCCTCCGCCGACGCACTGAACTCCATCGCCACACAATATTCGCCAATCATTTCACTCACGCTCGGTCCCACAAGATGCACGCCGAGTACTTCATCCGTGCGCTCGTCGGCGAGGACTTTGGCAAAGCCCTCGGTTTCATGGTTGATCTTCGCCCGGCTGTTGGCGGTGAACGGAAACTTGCCGACCTTATACGCGCGGCCCTCGGCCTTGAGCTGCTCTTCGGTTTTACCGACGCTGGCCAACTCCGGTTTGGTATAGATGACGTTGGGGATCAGGTCGTAGTTGACCTCGCCGGCCTTGCCGTGGATCTGCTCGACGCAGGCCATCGCTTCATCTTCCGCCTTGTGCGCAAGCATTGGCCCGGACGTCACATCGCCGATCACCCAGACGCCAGCGGTTTCGGTGCGATGCTGTTTGTTGGCAAGCATCCCGCGCTTGTCGGTGCTCAAGCCGACGTTCTCCAGGCCCAAGCCTTGGGTGTACGGGCGACGACCGATGGCCACCAGCACGTAATCCGCTTCGATCAGTTCAGCCGTTCCGCCTGCTGCGGGCTCGACGCTGAGCTGCACGCCGTTGGCCGAAGCTGTTGCGCTGGTGACTTTCGAACTCAACCTGAAGGCGATGCCCTGTTTGCTCAGCGAGCGTTGCAGGGTTTTGCCTGCCTCGCCATCGACGCCGGGGCAGATGCGGTCAAGGTATTCGACCACGGTCACCTGCGCGCCGAGGCGGCGCCATACCGAACCCAACTCCAGGCCGATCACGCCGGCACCGATCACCACCAGATGCTTGGGCACCTCACTCAGCGACAGCGCGCCGGTGGAGTCGAGGATGCGTTGGTTGTCGATCTCGACGCCGGGCAGAGGAGTGGGCTCGGAGCCAGTGGCGATGATGATGTCTTTGGCGGTCAGCTCGACTTTGCTGCCTTGAGCGTCAGTGACCGTGACTTTGCCCGGCCCATCGATGTGGCCCCAGCCCTTGATCCAGTCGACCTTGTTCTTGCGAAAGAGAAACTCGATGCCTTTGGTCAGGCCGCTCACGCTCTCGTCTTTCTGTTTCATCATTTGCGCGAGGTTCAGCGTCGGTTTGACCTCGATGCCGAGGTTGGCGAACTCTGCACCCATGGCCGCGTCGTACAGCTCTGACGCATGCAACAGGGCTTTGGACGGCATGCAACCGACGTTCAGGCAGGTGCCGCCGAGGGTCGCCCGGCCTTCCACGCAGGCGGCCTTGAGGCCCAACTGGCCGGCGCGAATCGCCGCGTTATAACCACCGGGACCGCCGCCCAGAATCACTACGTCATAGTTGCTCATGCGCTTGCTCCTGATTGATGGATGCGGATCGCTAAAAGTAGCTGTCGATAAAAATTACGAACGTAATATGTGCGCTCCCGGACATTTCGGTCAAGGCTTCAGGCAAGCGACAGGTTGAGCGTCTTTGAATACGCGTAATTGTGTACGAATATTTCACGCTTTTCGTTATATCGTAACGCTATGCACAGCGAGCTAAAGACATTGGGGTGATATGCAAGTTGATCTGGAGGTAGAAGGCACGCAAGTGACCGGACTGCCGCGCTTTCAGCAGGCGGCCACGCAGGGCAGACGACTGCGGCGCTGGGCGTTTGCCCTTGGCGGATTGGCCGGGGCGGGCTGGATGTTGGCGTTTTTTGTCGGGTTGTTTGCGCCGCAATCATTGTGGCTGCCGCTGTTGGTCAATCAGAGCGCGGCGGTGCTGGTGCTGGTCGCCGGGCTGCAATCGGCGTGGTGGGTGACGCAGTGGCGTGCGCGGGTGATAAATCCTGTCGGGCTGACACCGATTGGCGAAGATCAACAGTCTGCGCCTGAAGGTTGGTACGAGCGGCTCTTGGATCGTCTCAGTCAGCGCAGTTTGCACGTGCTCGGCCAGATCGGTGCTGCGACGCTGTGGTTGGGCGGTTGGGCCGTACTGGTGTCGCTGAGTATTGAACAGGTGTGGAACCTGTCATTGCCTGCCGCTGCGGTTGGATTGTCCGCCACGGTGGGGGCGGCGCTGGCATTACTGCTGGCGTTCGGCTTGCTGGTGCTGGAGCGCCAACTCGCTCAGGAAAATCCTGCGCAATGGCCGGAAGCGGGTGCATTGGCGCAACTGACGCGCGTTGCGATCATCAGTCTGGTGCTCGGTGCGTTGTGTTTGTTGTTCGCCGGTGAGAACGCCGTGTGGCCGGTTCGTGTCGCTGTTTTGATGGGTATCTTGCCGGGACTGGTAGCGATCGAGCTGCTATTGCGCGCCGTTCTTTCTATCTTCAGTCCGCGCCGCGAACAGCTTGAACCGACCCTGCTGGCGCGCAGTTTTGTTGCCGATATGCTGCGCTGGCCGCCACAACCTTTGCTCGCGTTGCAGCATGAATTGCACAACCGCTTTGGCATCGATTTGCGGCAGATCTGGGCGTTCAGTTACATGCGCCGAGCATTTTTGCCGGTACTGGCGTTTGTCGCAGCAGTGGGCTGGTTGCTCACCGGCATCCATGAAATCCCCCTGCAGGGTCGCGGCATTTATGAGCGATTCGGCAAACCGGTGCAGGTGTTCGGCCCCGGGTTGCACACGGGTTTGCCGTGGCCGCTGGGCCGCGTGTTGATCGTCGAAAACGGCGTGGTGCATGAACTGGCAACCAGCGTCGGCGAAAATCCGGTACCGCCACAAGTCGATCCTGCTGAAGGCCCGGCGCCGTTCACCGCTAATCGCTTGTGGGATGCCAGCCACGTCAATGACAAGTCGCAAGTCATCGCCAGCAGCCGTGGCGATCAGCAGAGCTTTCAGATCGTCAACATGGACGTGCGCTTCGTCTATCGCATCGGCCTGACTGATCAGGCGGCGCTGGCCGCAACCTACAACAGTGCCGATGTACCAACACTAATCCGCAGCACCGCCAGCCGGATTCTGGTGCACGACTTTGCTTCGCGCACGCTCGACGGTTTGCTCGGTGAAGACCGGGTAGGGTTGGGCGAGGAGATTGGTCGTGCGGTGCAACGTGATCTGCAGCAACTCAACAGTGGCGTGGAAATTCTCGCCACGGTCGTCGAAGCCATTCACCCGCCGGCCGGTGCCGCCAATGCTTATCACGCGGTGCAGGCGGCGCAGATCGGCGCGCAGGCGTTGATCTCCCGCGAGCGTGGCGCAGCGGCCGAAGCCAGTAATCAGGCGCAATTGCAGGCCAGCCTCGCTCGCGATCAGGCCAGCGCCAATGCCCGCGAAACCAGTGCCACGGCGCAGGCGGCGGATCTGAAATTCAGCGCCGAACAAAAAGCCTACGCCAGTGCCGGTCAGGCCTTCGTGCTGGAGCAATACCTCGGTCAGCTCAGCCAAGGCCTGAGCAAAGCCAAATTGCTGGTACTCGATCATCGTCTCGGCGGCAGCAGCAATGCGCCAACCATCGACCTGCGGACCTTCACGCTGCCGGCTGACCCGACGCCCGCGCGCACCACCGCTCAACCAGGAGTCGCCCATTGAGCCAGTCGCATACACACGAATCGCATGATCACAGCGGCCACGATCATGGCCACGGCGGACATCATCACCATCATGGGCACCATCACCACGGCGCGCCGGAAGAGGCGGGGCCTTTCCCGTGGCGGCGCATGGGCTGGGCGGTGTTGCTGGTGGCGTTCGCCATCGCAGCGGCGAGCCTGGTGCAAGTGCGTTCCGGCGAGGCCACGGTCATTACCCGCTTCGGTAATCCGTCGCGGGTACTGCTTGATCCGGGTTTGAGCTGGCGCTGGCCGGCGCCGTTCGAGGCGGCGATCCCGGTCGATTTGCGTCTGCGTACGACGTCCAGCGGCTTGCAGGATGTCGGCACCCGCGACGGTTTGCGCATCATCGTTCAAGCTTACGTGGCGTGGCAGGTGCAGGGGGATCCGGACAACGTGCAGCGTTTTATGCGCGCGGTGCAGAACCAGCCTGACGAAGCGGCACGGCAGATTCGCACCTTTGTCGGCTCGGCACTGGAAACCACGGCGAGCAGTTTCGATTTGGCGAACCTGGTCAATACCGATGCCAGCCAGGTGCGCATCGCTGATTTCGAAGCGCAGTTGCGCCAACAGATCGATCAGCAATTGCTCGCGACCTATGGCGTACGTGTTGTGCAAGTCGGTATCGAACGGTTGACCTTGCCGTCAGTGACGCTCACAGCCACGGTCGATCGCATGCGCGCCGAGCGTGAAACCATCGCCACCGAACGCACGGCGATCGGCAAACGTGAGGCGGCACAAATCCGTTCCGCTGCCGAACGCGATGCGCGAATTGTGCAAGCCGATGCCACGGTGAAAGCTGCCGAAATCGAAGCGCAATCTCGCGTTGAAGCCGCGCAGATTTACGGCCGTGCCTACGCCAGTTCTCCGCAGCTGTACAACTTGCTGCGCTCGCTGGACACCCTCGGCACCATTGTCACGCCAGACACCAAACTAATTCTGCGCACCGACGCCGCGCCATTCCGCGTGCTGGTCGACGGCCCGCCGACACTCGACAGCAAACCCGGATCGCAGCCATGAGTGAAGAAGTTCCACGTGGAACACATTCGCTGAACCGCCCTTGGATTCAGGCTGGTCGTTTGGCATTTTTTGCCCTGTACGCAGTAACGGTGTTGGCCGCGCTGGCTTGGGCGTTCTCTAATGTGCGGCAAATCGACCCGCAAAATCGCGCCGTGGTTTTGCATTTTGGCGCGCTCGATCGCGTACAAAACGCCGGTCTGCTGTTGGCGTGGCCGCAGCCCTTTGAACAGGTGGTTTTGCTCCCAGCAGCGGATCGAGTGATAGAACGCCGAGTGGAAAACCTGTTGCGCAGCGATGAGGCGCTGAAGGCTGATCGCGTCGCTTCGTTCGCCACACCGTTGAGCGATGCGCTGGCCGGATCTGGTTATTTATTGACCGGTGATGCCGGCGTGGTGCAACTGGATGTGCGGGTCTTTTACAAAGTCACCGACCCTTACGACTTCGTCCTGCAGGCCGATCATGTGCTGCCAGCACTGGATCGATTGGTCACCCGCAGCGCCGTGGCACTGACGGCGGCACGGGATCTGGACACCATTCTGGTCGCTCGCCCGGAATTGATCGGCGCAGATAATCAAGCGGCGGAACGCCGTGAAAGGTTGCGCGGTGATCTGGTGCAAGGCATCAACAAACGCCTCGCCGAGTTGAAGGCGAGCGGGCAGGGCATCGGCATCGAAGTGGCGCGGGTCGATGTGCAATCGAGTCTGCCTGACCCTGCCGTAAGCGCGTTCAACGCAGTGTTGACCGCCAGCCAGCAAGCCGACAAAGCCGTGGCCAACGCGCGCACCGACGCCGAGAAACTCACTCAGGCGGCGAATGAACAAGCCGACCGCACGCTGCAGGTGGCTCACGCGCAAGCCGGTGAACGCTTGGCCAAAGCCTCGGCTGATACGGCCACGGTGTCGAGTCTGGCCAGCAGCACCGATGCGCAAATGCTCCTGCGCCTTTATCGCGAGCGCATGCCGAAGATTCTCGGCCAGGCCGGATCTGTGACCACGGTCGATCCGAAAGACGATTCCCGTTTGATCATTCAGGGAGCCAGTCAATGACTGCGACCACCGCCGCACCGAGCCTGTTGTCCTCGGCTGAACAACGCCGCGCCGCTCGGCAACTGACACTCGCCATGCTTGCGTTGGGCCTGTTGGGTCTGGGTTTGATCTGGCGTTGGCTGGTGCCGGAGCAAACCGGTGTCAGCCAATTGCTGCTGGGTTTTGCTTCTTTATTAGTCGCCGTGCCGGTAATGCGCTCGGCGTGGTACAGCCTGCGCTATCCAAGTCTGCACGGCATCACCGATCAACTGATCGCTTTGGCCATGCTTGGTGCCTGGGCGACCGGCGATCTGCTGACGGCGGCGCTGTTGCCGATCATCATGATCTTCGGCCACGTGCTGGAAGAGCGCAGCGTCATCGGTTCGCAGGAGGCGATTCATGCGCTCGGCCAACTGACGCGCAGCCACGCGCGCAGAGTTCAGGCGGATGGTTCGATCATCGAAGTAGACAACGGCACACTGAAGTCCGGCGATTGCGTCGAGGTGCGCGCAGGTGATCGGGTGCCGGCAGATGGGCGGGTGTTGTCCGGTCAGGCGAGTCTCGACACGGCTTCGATTACCGGCGAATCAGTGCCCGTCGAGGCGAGCGTCGGCATGACGGTGTTCGGCGGTGCGATCAACCTTGATGGCCTGCTGCGCATCGAAGTGACCCGCACGGGTGATGAATCGACCCTGGGCAAAGTCATCGCGCTGATGCAAAACGCCGAACGCTCGAAACCGCCGATCACCCGTTTGCTCGAACGTTATGCCGGTAGCTACATGGTGCTGGTGTTGCTGCTCGCTGCGGTGACCTGGTTCGTCACCAACGACGCACAAGCGATGCTCGCGGTGTTGGTCGCGGCGTGCCCGTGTGCGCTGGTGTTGTCGGCACCGGCCACGGCGATTGCCGGTGTGGCGGTCGCGGCGCGGCATGGGATTCTGATCCGCAGCTCGGCGTTTCTTGAGGAACTGGCTGACCTCACGTCGCTGGTGGTCGACAAGACTGGCACGCTGACTTACGGCACTTTGCGCCTGCAATCGATCAACAGTGCTCAAGCGGACAACGCTACCGTGATGGCGCTGGCCGCCAGCCTCGGCGCGGCCAGCAGTCATCCGGTCAGTCGCGCATTGGTCGGGTTGGTCAGCCCGGAGCACTGTGTGCCTTTAGCCGACATTCACGAGCGCCAGGGCCTCGGTGTCGTTGCCATGACCGGGCAGGGCGAAGCGGCGCTCGGGCGACCGGAACTGTTCGCGCAACTTGGCGTCACCACCACAACGGTGCCCGAACACGACGGGCCGATTGCCGGACTGGCCCTGAACGGTGAGTTTCTGGCCTGGCTGCTGCTGGCCGATAGCGTCAAACCGGAAGCCCGCTTTGCCCTTGCTGAGTTGCGTGAACTGGGGCTGGGTCGACAACTGTTGCTGACGGGGGATCGGCACAGCGTGGCTCAGTCGCTGGCACGGGACGTCGGTTTGCACGAGGTCGAAGCGCAAGCCTTGCCGGAAGACAAACTCAATCGGGTGCTCAAGGAAATCGACAACGGCTTCCGGCCGATGGTGGTCGGTGACGGCATCAATGACTCGCTGGCGTTAAAGGCAGGCGTGGTCGGCGTGGCAATGGGCGCGGGCGGGGCGGACATCGCACTGGCCTCGGCGGACATTGTGCTGATCGGCAGCGACCTGCGCCGCCTCGGCACCTGCGTACGCCTCAGCCGTCAATGCCGGAGGACGCTGCAGGTCAACGTCATCATCGGTCTGGGCTGGACGCTGGTGATCGTCGTGTTTGCGGCATTTGGCTGGCTCGGTGCTGCCGGGGCGATGATCGCTGCGTTGTTGCATAACCTCAGTACGTTGCTGGTACTCGGCAACGCCGGGCGATTGCTGCGTTTTCAGGAGCCGGTGCTCAAGCTCAAGGAGGAAATCGTTTGAACTCTTCGACCCCCACGCTGCATTGGCTGAACTGTGCGCCGCGTTAGCAGTCATTTAGGGTGAGGGCGCGCCGCTGCAAGCTGTTAGCGGGTTGAAACAGTAGTTTCAGGAAGGCTTGCTGGAGCGTCTGCAACGATAGTTTTGGCTAATCAAATCGATAGCCTGCTATTTTTCCAGGATGGTCTACCCTCAGATCTGACGGTCTGAAACAAGGGGGATTTTCCATGCTCGCGCAACTTCCACCGGCCTTACAGAATCTGCAGCTGCCGCTTCGCCTGCGACTCTGGGACGGCCATGAGTTCAATCTGGGGCCGACGCCCAGCGTCACCATCGTGGTCAAGGACCCGCAGATGGTCACCCAGTTCACCCACCCAAGCCTTGATGCGCTGGGAGCGGCATTCGTCGAAGGCAAGCTTGAACTGGAGGGCTCGATCAGCGAAGTCATCCGGGTCTGCGACGAATTGAGTAATGCGTTGCTCGGCGACGATGACGACAATCAGCCGGTACGGGCCTTGCACGACAAGGAAACCGACGCCAAAGCCATTTCCTACCACTACGACCTGTCCAACGCGTTCTACCAGCTCTGGCTGGACAGCGACATGGCGTATTCCTGCGCGTATTTCGAAACGGGCAGCGAATCCCTCGAGCAGGCGCAACAAGCCAAATTCCGCCATTTATGCCGCAAGCTGCGTTTGCAGCCGGGCGAATACCTGTTGGATGTCGGTTGCGGTTGGGGCGGGCTGGCGCGGTATGCCGCGCGAGAGTTCGGGGCGAAAGTCTTCGGCATCACCCTGAGCAAGGAACAACTGGAACTGGCGCGCGAGCGAGTCAAAGCCGAGGGCCTGGAAGACCAGATCGAACTGCAACTGCTCGACTATCGTGATCTGCCCCAAGACGGGCGCTTCGACAAGGTGGTTAGCGTCGGCATGTTCGAACACGTCGGTCACGCCAATCTGGCCGAGTACTGCAAGACCCTGTTCGGCGCGGTGAAGGAGGGCGGGCTGGTGATGAACCACGGCATCACCGCCAAGCACACCGATGGCCGTCCGGTGGGACGCGGTGCCGGGGAATTCATCGAGAAGTATGTGTTCCCCAACGGCGAGTTGCCGCACCTGTCGATGATTTCAGCGGAGATCAGCGAAGCGGGGCTGGAGATTGTCGACGTCGAAAGTCTGCGCGTGCACTACGCGCGCACGCTGGATCACTGGAGCGAGCGGCTGGAGGACAACCTTGAAGCCGCGGGCAAACTGGTGCCGGATCAGGCCCTGCGCATCTGGCGTTTGTACCTGGCTGGTTGCGCCTACGCGTTTGCGCGCGGCTGGATCAATCTGCACCAGATCCTCGCGGTGAAGGCGCACGCGGATGGCAGCCATGAACTGCCATGGACGCGGGACGACATCTATAACCCATAAGCGGCTTCCCTCTCCGTGTGGGAGAGGGGGTTCAGAGAATCGGTGAAATCAGCCGGGCGATCCGCATGCCGAGTTGTTGCAGGCGGTGGATCTCCCGGCTTTCTTCTTTGGCGACTTCATAGGCTTGCTCGAAATCCTGATTGAGCATCTGTTCCACGCTGGCAGCGAAGTCGCTGTCGACCGTCAGCAGCATCACTTCGAAGTTCAGGCGGAACGAGCGGTTGTCCAGATTGGCACTGCCGATGGCGCTGATTTCGCTGTCGATCAACACCACTTTCTGATGCAGGAACCCGGGTTCATAGCGGAACACGCGCACGCCTGCACGCACCGCTTCAAAGGCATAAAGGCTGGAGGCGGCATAAACGATGCGGTGATCGGGGCGCGACGGCAGCAGCAACCGCACATCGACGCCGCGCAGTACCGCCAGTCTCAGCGCGGCGAACACCGCTTCATCGGGGATGAAATACGGGCTGGTGATCCACACCCGTTCGGTCGCCGCATGGATCGCCTCGACGAAGAACAGCGAGCAGGTTTCGTAGGCGTCTGCCGGGCCGCTGGCAAGCAGTTGGCAGAGCACGCCGTCGTCAGGGTATTCATCAGGCAGGATCAGCGGCGGCAGGGTGCGTGCGGCCCAGAACCAGTCTTCGGCGAACGACTCCTGCATGCACGCCACCACCGGGCCACGGACTTTGACGTGGGTATCGCGCCACGGTGCCAGCGGTGGTTTCTCGCCCAGGTATTCGTCGCCGACGTTATGCCCGCCGACAAATCCCACCACGCCATCGACCACGACGATTTTGCGGTGATTACGGAAATTGACCTGAAAGCGATTGAGCCAGCCGCTGCGTGTAGCGAAGGCTTTCACTTCGACGCCGCCATCGCGCAGTGTCTGCACATAACTATGGGGCAGGGCGTGGCTGCCGATGCCGTCGTAGAGCAAGTGAATCGAGACGCCTGCGGCGGCCTTCTTCAGCAGCAAATCGCGCAGGCGTTGGCCAAGTCGATCGTCGTGGATGATGAAAAACTGGATCAGCACGGCTTCTTTCGACTGATCGATCGCCTGAAAAATCGCATCGAACGTGGCGGTGCCGTTCACCAATAGCTGCACTTCATTGTTGGCCAGGCACGGCATACGCCCCAGTTTGGGCATTGCGCGTAACGAGGCGTAGGCACTGGAGGCGCGCGCGGTGAGGGCTTCTTCCACCCATGGGCGCCAGTTCAGTTCTGAGATCGCCTGACGCATTTGTTCGTTGGCCTGGCGCCGTGCCTTGATGTAGCCATCGAAGGTGCTGCGACCGAACACCAGGTACGGAATTAGCGTGAGGTAGGGAATGAAGATCAGCGACAATGCCCAGGCGATCGAGCCTTGAGCTGTGCGCACGGTGAGCACCGCATGAACGGCGGCGATCAAGCCGAGGGTGTGTATCAGGGCGATCAGATAACCGAAAATGTGCGGTCCAAAATAATCCATGGGGCAGCCTTGCTCCGGAAGATTCAATGCTTAACAGACCATGTTCTGTCGCGAATGTCGCTATTTAATTGGTGCATGAACCGAAGCAACCGGCCGACGTCTAACGGCCACTACTGATCAGGAGTTTTTTCGATGAACGTTCGTCTGCTGGGTTTGGCGCTGGGCCTGGGTTTGGCATTACCGGTGGTTGCGCAGGCGCAGATGCTGCAGCCGGGGCTGTGGGAAATGACATCGAGCAACGTCAAGGTCGATGACCAGCCGATGGATGTGCAATCGATCCTCGGTCAGTTGCAAGGGCAGATGACCCCGCAACAGCGCGCAGCGCTGGAGAAGAACGGGATCAATATCGGCGGTAAGGGCATCCGTGCCTGCCTGACGCCTGAACAGGTGGCGACCAACGATATCCCGCTGGCCGATCCGCAATCGGGCTGCAAACAGCAGATCACCGACCGCACCGGCAACCAGTGGAAATTCCGCTTCAGTTGCCCGAAAGCGCAGGGCACCGGGGTGGCGACGTTCCTCAGTGATCGCGAGTTCACCACCGTGGCCAACGGCACGTTCAACGCGATCGGGATCAATCAGAAGGGCAGCCTGGAAACCCGTGCTGTCTGGCTGGGCCAGGATTGCGGCGCCGTTAAACCCCGCGCCTAAAACATCCCCTGTAGGAGCTGCGGCACGCTGCGATCCTTTGATCTTGATGGTAAAAACAAGATCAAAAGATCGCAGCCTCGTTGCACTCGTCAGCTCCTACAGGGTTTTTGAATCAGCGCATAAATCTTAGCGCCAGCCCGCGACACCCCTCGTTCACCCGACCCTCCCGCCAGGCAATCTGCCCCGACACAATTGTCACACTCACCCGATGCCGAAAGCTGCGCCCGGCAAACGGCGTCCATCCGCACTGCGACAGAATCGGTTGCCGATCAACTTTCATTGTCTGCGGCTCGACCAACACCAGATCCGCCCAATACCCTTCGCGCAAATAACCCCGATCCGGAATTGCAAACAGATCCGCGACGCGATGGCTGGTCTTTGCCACCAGCGTCGTGATTGGCAGAACACCGTCTGCGACCAGCTCCATTAATGCCGGCAAAGCATGCTGCACCAGTGGCAACCCAGAAGGCGCCTGCGAATAAGGGCGCTGCTTTTCTTCCCGGGTATGCGGCGCGTGATCGCTGCCGATGACATCCAGCCGGTTGCTGTTCAATGCTTCACGCAGGGCATCGCGATCAGCTTGGCTCTTGATCGCCGGATTGCATTTGATCAGGTTGCCGAGGCTTGGATAGTCACGATCATCGAACAGCAAATGGTGCAGGCAGACTTCAGCGGTAATGCGTTTTTGCGCCAACGGTTTGTCCTCGAACAATGCCAATTCGCGCTCGGTGGTGAGGTGCAATACATGCAGGCGCGTGCCGTGACGTTTGGCGAGTTCCACCGCCAATGAAGAGGAGCGATAACACGCCTCGGCATTGCGGATCATCGGGTGAGCGGCGGGCGGGATACGCTCACCGAACAGCTCGCGCAGATTGGCGGCGTTGGCGTCGATGCTCGGTGTGTGTTCGCAGTGAGCCAACAGAATGGTCGGCACCCCGGCAAACAGTCGCTCAAGGATCTGCGGATCATCTACCAGCATGTTGCCGGTCGAGGCGCCCATGAACACTTTCACGCCGGCCACTTCGCACGGATTGAGTGCGGCTACCGTGTCGAGGTTGTCTCGACTTACGCCAAAGTGAAAGCCGTAATTGGCCACTGAGTTGATCGCCGCCCGGCGCTTTTTATCGGCCAATGCTTCGAGGGTGAGAGTGGCCGGGTTGGTGTTGGGCATGTCCATGAAACTGGTAATGCCGCCGGCAACTGCCGCGCGCGACTCGGTGTGAATGCTGCCCTTGGCCGGGGCACCCGGCTCACGAAAATGCACCTGGTCATCAATCATCCCCGGCAGCAGCCATTGGCCTTTCGCGTCGATTTCCACCGTGGCGTTTTCGCCTTCGATACTGCGCGCGATCTTGACGACGCGCCCGTTGCTGACCAATAGATCAGCGTCGAATTCGCACCCTTCGTTGATCAGCCTGGCGTTGCGAATCAGTACGCTGCTCATGGTTCAGAACTCGTTCTGCAAGGCTTTGTAGCCACGCACCAGATCGACATTGGTGCGCGCCACGTCTTCGGAAAACTCCGAGGCGCTGACGCTCACTGGCGGGAATTGCGAGAGGTCGGTGTTCGGGCCGATGCGGGTGGTGGAGGGCACGTAAAACGCGTCGGGCAAATCCCGGCCGTCGACCACCGAGTTGTGCCGCACTACACAGCCGTCACCGACCACGCAGTTGAACAACACGCTGTTGAAACCGATGAACACGCGATCGCCGACCACGCACGGGCCATGCACGATCGAGCGGTGCGCGATGGATGTGAATTCGCCGATGGTGACTGCCGCGCCGGATTTGGAGTGAATCACCACGCCGTCCTGGATGTTCGAATTGGCGCCAATGGTGATCGGCTCCATTTCACCCGTGGCGTCCACTTCGTCTGCGCGAATGACTGCGTAGGGGCCGACGAAGACGTTCTCGCCAATCACCACTTTGCCGCAGATGATTGCGGTTTTATCGACGTAGGCCGACTCGGCAATTTGCGGTAAATCGCCTGAAGGATTCTTGCGGATCATGGTCGGCTCAGCGCGTCGTATAGGGTGTCGAGGTTGTATTCGAACAGGCCAGTGAAAGTACTGGCCGGACCATTCGTGGCGAGGGCATCCGAGTACAGCGTACCGCCGATGTGTGCTCCGCTTTCATCGGCAATCTGTTTGAGCAGACGCGCATCCTTGATGTTTTCCATGAACACCGCTTTGACCTTGGCCTGGCGAATCTGCGTGATCAGCGCAGCGACTTCGGCGGCCGAGGGTTCGCGCTCGGTGGACAAACCTTGGGGCGCCATGAAGTCAATGCCATAGGCCTGACCGAGGTAACCAAACGCATCATGGCTGGTGACGATCTTGCGGTTGCCCGGTGGCAACGAACCGAGTTTGGTTTTGGCTTCGGCGAGCAAGGCGTAGATCTGCTTCAGATAGGCTTTGCTGTTACGTTCGTAGTCGGCCTTGTTCGCCGGGTCGGCAGCGGTCAGTGCCTTGGTGATGTTGGCGACGTACAACTCGGCATTCGCCAGGTTGTGCCAGGCGTGCGGGTCGGGAACGGTTTCGCCGTCCTCATCCAGTGATCGGGGAATCACGCCATGGCTGGCACTGATGACGGTGGCTTTGGTCTCGGTGCTGGTCACCAGTCGATCCAGCCAGGGCTCGAAACCGAGACCGTTCTTGATGATCAATTTTGCGCCAAGCAACGCTTTGGCATCGTCCGGTGTCGGCTCGTAGGTGTGAGCGTCAGCGTCCGGGCCGACCATGTTGGTGATCTGAATATGCTCACCGCCGACTTGATGCACCATGTCGGCGAGGATGCTGAAGCTGGTCACCACCGGTAATTTTTCCGCCGCCGACAATGACATCGACAGCATCAAGCTGAACAACACGAGTAGAGCGCGCATCGGGAAACACCTCATTGGGATGTGAGCAAAGGCGGGCGGCGTAACAAACCGTGAACCGGCCCGAACACCACCGACAGCAGATAACCCACGCCCGCGACCAGCACGATGGCCGGACCGCTTGGCAGCGAGTAATAGAACGACAGCAGCAAGCCGAACCAGACCGAGAGAGAACCGATGACCGTGGAAATAGCGATCAGCATCGGCAGACGACGGCTCCAGAATCGCGAAGCGGCAGCGGGGAGCATCATCAGTCCAACTACCATCAGCGCGCCGATGGCCTGGAAACCGATCACCAGATTGAGCACCACCAAAGTCAGGAATACGCCGTGGGCAATTGGGCCGAGGCGGCTGACGGTTCGCAGGAACAGCGGGTCGAGAGTGTCCAGTAACAGTGGTTTGTAGATCAGCGTCATGGCGATCAGACTGAATCCCGAAACCCACAACATGCCGGTGAGCGTCGGGCCGTCGACGGCCAATGCCGAGCCAAATAGCAGATGGAGAAGGTCGAGGCGTTTGCCGGCGATACCCAGAATCAGCACGCCGCTGGCGAGGGAGATCGGGTAGATCGCAGCGAGGCTGGCGTCTTCGCGCAGACCGGTGCGGCGGGTAATCCAGGCAGCAAGACCAGCCATGCTCAGGCCGGCGCCGAGACCGCCGAATGTCAGTGCGGGGAGACTCAGACCAGCAAACCAGAATCCCAATGCGGCGCCCGGGAGGATGCCGTGGGCCACTGCGTCTCCAATCAGGCTCATCCGCCGCAGGATCAAAAACACACCCAATGGCGCCGTGCTGCAGGCCAATACTAAACCACCCAGCAGGGCGCGGCGCATGAACACGAACTCGTTGAACGGTTGCCATAAGTGGACGGCGGCGAGCATCAGGCGACCTTTGTGTGTGAGGTTTGCTGGATCAATTCAACGCTGGCGCCGTACACGCATTCGCGGTTTTTGATCAGCAAGGTTTGTGGAATGTGTTGGCGCACGGCAGCGAGGTCGTGGCAGACGACGACGAGTGTTCGGCCTTCGTTGTGCCAGGCGTGGAGGTGTTGCCAGAGCAGTTGCTGGCCAAGTTCGTCGAGGGCGGCGTGGGGTTCGTCGAGAAGCAGGACGGGGGCGTCGGTCAGACTCAAGCGAGCGAGCAGGGCGCGTTGTAACTCGCCGCCTGAGATGGCCATGAGTGGGCGTCGTTCGAGACCGCTCAGGTGCCAATTATCCAGTGCGTCTTTGAGGCGTTGTGCGCGCAGTTGGGTTGAGAGTCGGCGTCCCCAGAAACCGGCAGCGATCAACTCTTCAAGGCTGATGGGGAATTGGCGGTCGAGATGCTGTTGCTGGGGGAGGAATGACAATCCGCTTTGGCGCGGAACACTCAGACTGACTCTGCCCGCCAAAGGTTTTTGCAGCCCTGCAATGACTTTCAAAAGACTGCTCTTGCCGCAGCCGTTCGCGCCGATGATGGCCGTGAGGCTGCCGCTTTCTAACTCAAGATTCAGGGTGGCAGTGAGCGGTTGGCCCGGGGCGCCCCAGCTCAGGGATTGGCAGCGGATCATGCTTGCTCACGCTGCCAATGGCTTTCGGCGACGGCGTCGTGGGCGTGCAGACTTTCGGCGTGGATCACTCGCAGGTGGAATTGATTAACTCCGGGTGTGCGGCGAAGTGCGAGATTTAACCGGCGGGCGGCATCTTCGCAGAACATCAGGTTTTGCCCGTTGACGAGGGCGAAGGCTTGCTCATCCGCACGTTTCACGGCGGTTTGAACGGCGGTGCCGAGTGCCGCTTCGGCGTCATTGATGATTACGCTCAGTGGTAATTCGTCGACGAACTCGTCGAGGTGTAGATGCAGCTCAGCGGTGCTGCGTTGGCTGTGAGGCGTAGCGACGATGCCTTGAGTGGAGCCGAGCCAAGCGAGAACGGCCGCATGTTGAAGGTCTTTATTGGCGAAGTCGTCGATGAATTGTTGCTGGATCAACTGTCGCGCCAAGGCAGCGGAGCAGGGGCAAGTTGAGGAATAGGGCACTTCGATTTTGAGTTCCACGTGGAACATCTTGTTTTTCAGGCTGGCCGAAATGGTCGCGGGGTAGGACTTCCAACCCGCCAATGGACTGATCAATGCAGGTCTCTTGAGCAGCAGATCGGTGTGAATATTCAGATAGGCACAGTTGGATAGATCTTCATGGCTGTCCAGAAAACGCTTGAGGACCTGGTGCAGTAGAGCAGGGGAAAGGCTCTGTTGTTCAAGCGCTTCCAATGCCAGATAAAGTCGCGACATATGAATGCCCCGTGCCTCACCGTTATCAAGACTAACCCCCGCATCAGCCTTGGCAGTCAAACGTTGGCCTTCCAACAAAACAGGCAATGCAATGCCATGCATGCCCACCCATTCGAGTGGTAGGGCTTGGCGAGCGGACTGCGTGGCGATATCCGGGAGTGTCAGCGAATTCATGTTCAGGACCATCGTGTTAATTGAATTGGATGTTACATTATAACAATTCAAACCACGATGCCTTTTTCATGAACGGGCTTTCATATGCACAGACGTCATTTGCTCAACCTGATTCTGGCCAGCGCGGCTTTTGCTCTTCCCTTCAGTGCTTGCGCCACGCAAATTCGCAGCGCACGACTTTGGCGCTCAGATAAAAAGCTACGACTGGTCTTCGATTTGACTGGGCCCGTGCACTACAAAATCTTCACCCTCAGTGCTCCAGAGCGGCTGATCATTGATGTGTCAGGTGCAAGCTTGAACGGTGATTTCAGTCACTTGGCGCTTAATGGCACAGTCATTCGTTCAATTCGATCCGGGCCCTTTGGTCAAGGAGATACGCGGATTGTGCTCGATCTGAGCAATCCGGTACTGCCGAACAGCTTCCTTTTGGCGCCGCAGGATGGCCAAAGTCATCGTTTGGTTCTGGATCTGGTCAACGAAAAATCATCAACGACTGCGCCAATGGTTCCACGTGAAACACCCACAATCGGCATTCATCCGAAGCGCGACATCATCGTTGTCGTCGACCCAGGGCATGGAGGAAAGGATCCTGGCGCAGTCGGCGCCAAGGGCGAACGAGAAAAGGATGTGGTGCTCGCCATCGCTCAGCTTCTCGCCAAGCGCCTGAAAAAAGAGAAAGGATTCGATGTGAAACTGGTGCGCAATGACGACTTTTTTGTCCCTCTGCGCAAGCGTGTGGAGATTGCCCGTCAGCACAAGGCGGACATGTTCATCTCGGTGCATGCCGACGCGGCGCCACGGCTGACAGCTTCGGGAGCCTCGGTGTATTGCCTGTCTGAAGGTGGCGCGACATCGGCCACGGCGCGTTTTATGGCTCAACGAGAAAACGGCGCGGATCTGCTCGGTGCTACCAGTCTGCTCAATCTCAAGGATAAGGATCCGATGCTTGCCGGGGTGATCCTCGATATGTCGATGAGCGCGACAATTGCTGCGAGTTTGCAGCTTGGTAACACGGTATTGGGAAGTCTGGCTGGCATCACCACCCTGCACCAGAAACGCGTGGAACAAGCTGGATTTGCAGTGTTGAAGTCGCCAGACGTACCGTCGATTCTGGTGGAAACCGGCTTCATTTCCAACGTGCGCGACAGTCAGCGACTAGTTACTGCTCGACATCAACAAGCCGTGGCAAACGGCTTATTCGAAGGTCTGCAGCGGTATTTCGAAAAAAATCCACCGATCGACAGCTATCTGGCTTGGCAGCAGGAGCAGCAGATGGCGCGGGTCTAGCATCCGGTCAGGCGACTACAAGTGAACTTCGCGCTGCTGCCGCCCGAGCTCGAAAAGCGGTTGATGGTTGTCCAGCCGACGCGTCGGGTATAGCCAACCCAGGCTTCACCGTCCGAAGCGATGCCCGTGAAAAACGTCAGTTGACCGAAACGGCTGTTGGTTTGCGCCCAATAACGCTGACCATTCTTTTCAAATCCACGCAGGTAAAGGGTGGTGCCGACGGTGTTGACGCTGTATGCATTGCCATCGGCATCCACACACGCGAGCAGGTTGGCGCTGCGGGTGCAGGTCGCGAGTGGCGGTAGCTGCGCCCATGCATTGCCGAACATCAACATGCCGAGGCCCAGCAGGGAGCATTTCAGCGCAGTTTTCATCACGATTTCCGAGGTGGAGTTGGCTCAGCCTCCTGCGGTTTGTCGCTCAGGACAAGGGAAGGGCTGGTTTATTTATACTGTTATACTATAACATAAAACTTAACCAAGCCTGAGCGGGCCGATTTTCAGCGTTTTCCTTCAGCGAAGCCTCGTGAGAAGCGCATAAACGCCAAGCGCTAGTAAAAGCGCCAATCGGCTGCCTTTCCAAGAGGATTATCCAATGTCAGCCGAATTGCCTGTGACCGTACTTTCAGGATTTTTGGGCGCCGGAAAAAGTACACTTTTGAATTACGTACTACGTAATCGCCAAGGTCTTCGTGTAGCGGTCATCGTTAATGATATGAGTGAGATCAACATCGATAGCCGCGAAGTTCAGCGCGATGTCAGCTTGAACCGCGCAGACGAAAAAATCGTCGAGATGAGCAACGGCTGTATCTGCTGTACGTTACGTGAGGACTTACTCGAAGAAGTCAGCAAACTCGCCCGTGAAGGTCGTTTCGACTATTTGCTCATCGAATCCACCGGGATTTCCGAACCGCTGCCCGTTGCAGAAACCTTTACCTTCCGCGATGAACACGGCCAAAGCCTCTCTGACATCGCACGTCTCGACACCATGGTTACTGTAGTCGACGGTGTGAACTTCCTGCCGGACTACCAGGCGGCGGAAAGCCTCGCCTCCCGAGGCGAGATGCTTGGCGAGGAAGACGAGCGCTCCATCACCGACCTGTTGATCGAACAGATCGAGTTCGCCGACGTGCTGTTGATCAGCAAGATCGACCTGATCAGCCAGCCCGAGCGTGAAGAGTTGATCGCCATCCTCAAACGCCTCAACGCTCAAGCCGAAATCATTCCGATGGTAATGGGCGAGGTGCCGCTGGAGAAGATCCTCAATACCGGTCGTTTCAACTTCGAGAAAGCCGCGCAAGCACCGGGCTGGCTGCAGGAGTTGCGCGGTGAGCACGTACCGGAAACCGACGAATACGGCATCGCCTCGACGGCCTACCGTGCGCGCCGCCCGTTTCATCCGCAACGTTTCTTCAACTTCATCGATCGCCCATGGCTGAACGGCAAGCTGCTGCGCTCCAAAGGTTTCTTCTGGCTCGCGAGCAAGCCCACAGATGCCGGTAGCTGGTCGCAGGCCGGCGGCTTGATGCGCCACGGTTTTGCAGGGCGCTGGTGGCGTTTCGTGCCGAAGAACCAGTGGCCTCAGGATCAGGAAAGCACTGCTGCGATCATGGAAAACTGGACGCCGAGCGTAGGAGACTGCCGCCAGGAGCTGATTTTCATCGGGCAAAACATCGATTTCCTACAGCTCTCCGACGAACTGGATGACTGCCTGCTCACCGATGAAGAAATGGCGCTCGGCGTAGAGGGTTGGCGATTGCTGGTGGATCCGTTCGGCCCTTGGCATGAAGAGGCTGCCTGATGCTAGCCCTCAAACTGCTGCAAAACCGCACGCGTTATCAGCACCAAGGGCCGACGCCAAAGACGTTGACGCGAATTCTGGACGACGACACCAACCTTGCCGTGTGGCAGCGGCAACTGCCGTTGCACATCAGCGAATTCGCTCAGTTATTGCTGTCGCTCAACGAACCCTTGGCGGAATCGTTATGCCTGGAGTTGGTGAGCGAGGACGCCGAACCGGACCTGACCGGGTTGGCTTCAGGCTTCCGTGATCTGGAAGGCTATGAAGGCTTTATTGCCGACCTGAAATGGCTGGTCAGCGCCTTTGCCTGTTTGCTGGGAGCCAAGCGGATCGGCCTGCGCCTGCGGGTGCTCGATAAAGCCATGTGTCCGCGTTTCCATGTCGATCACGTGCCCGTTCGGCTGATCACCACGTACGCCGGCGTCGGCAGCCAATGGCTCAAGGAAGGCGTGATGGATCGCCAGCAACTGGGGCAGGCCAACGCTGAGCCCCACGCGCAAATTCAGCAACTCGGCAGTGGCGATGTCGCGCTGTTGAAAGGCGAAAAATGGCACGGAAATGAGGGTTTCGGTCTGATCCACCGTTCGCCACAACCGGCCGCGGGCCAACGTCGTTTGATACTGACCCTCGACTGGCTTGGCTAGCGTCTCAAGGCTTGAGCCACGAACCCTGACTCTGGCCTTCACAATACGGCTGCAAATACGCCGCATCGGTGGCGACGCCGTAGTAGTGGATGTCCTGGCGATAAGGCATATTGGCGACTTGCGCGTTGCTGCACACGCCAAACGCACCGCTGGGGCACTTATCGACGTATTGCACCTCGACTTTCTGCCCGGCCAGCGTTGGCTGGCAGAAGCCGTCGTTGAACAGTTTCTGCGGAATATTGCGGTTCTGCTGACAGACTTTGACGTCGAGCCGCTCGCCCTGACTGTGCACCACGCAAGCCTGTGCCCACGCTTCACTCGACAGCAGCGTCAACAGCAACGACCATCCCATCCAACGCATCTTCGAATCTCCCAAGAAAGCTCCCGGCCATGTTGCAGAACATTCCTACCCATGTCATTGCTGGCCCTTTGGGCGCCGGCAAGACCAGCCTGATTCGCCAGCTCATGGCCCAGCGGCCAGAAGGTGAGCGCTGGGCGGTGCTGATCAATGAATTCGGCCAGATCGGCCTCGACGCCGCGCTGCTGACCAGTGACGCCGATGGTATCGCACTGGGCGAAGTGGCCGGGGGCTGCTTGTGTTGCGTCAATGGCGCGCCGTTTCAGATCGGCCTTGGGCGTTTGCTGCGCAAGGCGAGACCCGATCGGCTGTTCATCGAACCGTCCGGACTGGGGCATCCGGCGCAATTGCTCAAACAGTTGAATGAGGCGCCATGGCTGGGTGTACTGGCAGTGCAGCCGTGTGTGCTGGTGCTGGATGCTCAGGCGCTTCAGGCGGGGAAAGCGCTGCCGGCAGCACAGCGGGAAGCGTTGGAAGGCGCAGGCCTGTTGCTGTTGAACAAGGCTGAAAACCTGGATGACACGGCCCGGGCAAGAATCGCCAGCCTGTTGCCGGCAGTCCCGCTGATCTGGACGCAACAGGCACAGCTATCGCTCAGCGAACTGCCGGGCCTCGCCGCAAAAGCGGTCAGCGGTGTGGATAACCTGGCCGTGCCCAGGGGCTTAGGACAAATGCCCGCTGTCTGGAGCGATCCGACGTTGCCGATCTGCCTGAGTCAGGTGCAGGAGGGTGGCTGGAGCATTGGTTGGCGTTGGCATCCGGAGCAGATATTCGACAAGCAATGCATTGCTGACTGGCTGACCAGCCTCAATTGGCAGCGGGCGAAACTGGTTATCCACAGCGCGAAGGGCTGGGTGTCTGCGAATGCCCTGGATAATGCCGAGTTGAGTTGGCAGGCGAGCGAATGGCGAAAGGATTCGCGGATTGAGCTTATCTTCGTCGATCCGCAAAACATCGATGAGCTGCAGCCGGGTTTGTCGGGGTGTCGGGAAAGTTAGAGCAAAAGATCGCAGCCTGCGATCTTTTGATCCTTCAAGGCTTCCACTTGGTATGTTCCTGCCGCCACTGACTCAGCTCAATGACTTCGGCGCGCGGCTTGTGCACTTCAACCACCGGCGGCGTATCGTCAAACGGAGCCGGGTAGGGCGCCAGTTCGATCTGCGCACTGTGCGCGCCAAACTGGGTGATGGTGCCGTTATGTCGGGTTTCGCCGGTCACGGTGAATTCGAAGTTGTACACCCGCGCCAGTCGCCGGCGGCCATTGGCGTCCTTGATGAAACCGATCTTCTTCAGTGCAACGTTGCCGTCGAGCAACTCCACGCGCACATTCAGACAATGCTGTTTGACCCGCTCCAGCGCCCGCTCGCGCAAGCCGTGGTTGTGCCATAGCCACGCGCCGGCAGCGGCGAACAGCATCAGCACAAAGATGTTTTCGAGGGTCAGCATCAACATCAAACTCCAAAAGATAACGTCAGCTTAACTGCGTCGCCGGTCTGTCGTACAGGCTGCGTTTCGTCGCATACTGCGCGGCTTGAATTTCAATCGTTTTACGGAATGCCCCGAATGAAACGTACGCCTCATCTGCTCGCCATTCAGTCCCACGTCGTGTTCGGCCACGCCGGCAACAGCGCGGCGGTTTTTCCGATGCAGCGGGTCGGGGTCAATGTCTGGCCGCTCAATACCGTGCAGTTTTCCAACCACACCCAATACGGCCAGTGGGCTGGCGAAGTTCTGGCACCGCAGCAGATTCCCGAACTGGTCGAAGGCATCGCGGCAATTGGCGAGCTGGGCAACTGCGATGCGGTGCTGTCCGGTTACCTCGGCAGCGCGGCGCAGGGCCGGGCGATTCTCAGTGGCGTGCAGCGCATCAAGTCGGTCAATCCCAAAGCACTTTATCTGTGCGATCCGGTGATGGGCCACCCGGAGAAAGGCTGCAGCGTACCGACCGAAGTCAGTGATTTCCTGCTGGAAGAAGCGGCGGCCGTGGCGGACATCATGTGCCCGAACCAGTTGGAGCTGGACAGCTTCTCCGGGCGCAAACCGCAGTCGCTGTTCGATTGCCTGGCGATGGCGCGGGCGCTGCTGGCGCGTGGGCCGAAAGCGGTGCTGGTCAAGCATCTGGATTACCCGGGCAAACCGGCAGATGGTTTCGAGATGTTGTTGGTAACGGCTGAAGGCAGCTGGCATCTGCGCCGTCCGCTGCTGGCTTTTCCGCGTCAGCCGGTGGGTGTAGGCGATCTGACCTCGGGCCTGTTTCTGGCGCGGGTGCTGCTGGGCGACAGTCTGGTGGCGGCGTTCGAATTCACGGCGGCGGCGGTGCACGAGGTGTTGCTGGAGACTCAGGCGTGTGCCAGTTATGAGCTGCAGCTGGTGCGAGCGCAGGATCGGATTGCGCATCCGCGGGTGAAGTTCGAAGCTACTGCAATCAGTTTGTAATACCGCGTTGAATCCAATCGCGAGCAGGCTCACTCCTACAGGGAAACGCATTCCAATGTAGGAGTGAGCCTGCTCGCGATTGCGATTTCTTAACGCTACAAATCTCAGGCGTCGCCCTTGATCTCCTGATACCGCTTCTCCAGCTCCTGACGAATCTGCCGACGCTGCTGCGCCTGCATATAACGACGCTTGTCTTCGCTGTTCTGCGGTTGCAGCGGCGGTACGGGGGCCGGCTTGCGCTGGTCATCCACCGCGACCATGGTGAAGAAGCAGCTGTTGGTGTGGCGCACCGAGCGCTCACGGATGTTCTCGGTCACCACTTTGATGCCGACTTCCATCGACGTGTTGCCGGTGTAGTTGACCGAAGCGAGGAAGGTCACCAGTTCGCCGACATGAATCGGCTCGCGGAAAATCACCTGATCCACCGACAGGGTCACCACATAGCGGCCGGCGTAACGGCTCGCACAGGCGTAGGCCACTTCGTCGAGGTATTTGAGCAGGGTGCCGCCGTGGACATTGCCAGAGAAGTTGGCCATGTCGGGGGTCATCAGTACCGTCATCGACAGCTGGGCGTTTCCGGGTTCCATAACGTTCTCACGGATCAAGGCTGATTTCTGGAAGCACCTCTACGGGTGCCTGGTCGCTTTTCGAAAGCACCGTTATCGGGACGCCGGGCGACTGGCCGCCGTCACGCCGGAATCGATCTGTTTCCATATATTGCACCGCCTTCCAGGCGGAAGTCGCGGTGTTAACCTGCAAAAGCCCCTCTCAAGGGCAATTCCCACACGAAAAGCGGATTTTTACTTCGCTCGCTCAGACTTTTCTGACGTCTGACTGCGAGCCTCGTCATTCAAGGAGCCCACGCCATGCATGCCATCAGTTTTATTCAGGATCTGGCAGTGATCATGTTGGTCGCGGGTGTGGTGACCGTGTTGTTCCACCGCTTCAAACAGCCGGTGGTGCTTGGCTATATCGTCGCCGGTTTCATTATCGGTCCGCACACGCCGCCGTTCGGCCTGATCCACGACGAAGAAACCATCAAGACCCTCGCCGAGTTGGGGGTGATTTTCCTGATGTTCTGTCTTGGGCTTGAGTTCAGCCTGCGCAAGCTGTTCAAGGTCGGCGCGACGGCGTTTATCGCGGCGTTCCTCGAGATCGTCCTGATGATCTGGATCGGCTACGAAATCGGGCGCTGGTTCGACTGGAACACCATGGACTCGCTGTTCCTCGGCGCGATTCTGGCGATTTCCTCGACCACCATCATCGTCAAGGCACTCAATGATTTGAAGATGAAGAACGAGCGCTTCGCGCAGTTGATCTTCGGTGTGTTGATCGTTGAAGACATCCTCGGCATCGGCATCATCGCGCTGCTCTCAAGCATCGCCGTCAGCGGTACGGTCAGCTCCGGCGAGGTGTTCTCCACGGTCGGCAAGCTGTCTCTGTTCATGATCGTTGCGTTGGTCATCGGCATCCTGCTGGTGCCGCGTCTGCTGGCTTACGTGGCCAAATTCGAAAGCAACGAGATGCTGCTGATCACTGTGCTGGGCCTGTGTTTCGGCTTCTGCCTGCTGGTGGTCAAGCTTGAATACAGCATGGTGCTCGGCGCGTTCCTGATCGGTGCAATCATGGCCGAGTCGCGGCAACTGCTGAAGATCGAACGTCTGATCGAGCCGGTTCGCGACTTGTTCAGCGCGATCTTCTTCGTTGCTATCGGCCTGATGCTCGACCCGATGATTCTGCTCGAATACGCGTGGCCGATCGCGGTGATCACCGTCGCCGTGGTACTCGGCAAGATGTTGTCCTGCGGCCTTGGGGCGTTTATCGCCGGCAATGACGGACGTACCTCACTGCGCGTCGGGATGGGACTGTCTCAGATTGGCGAATTTTCCTTCATCATCGCCGCGCTGGGCATGACTTTGCAGGTCACCAGTAACTTCCTTTATCCCGTGGCCGTGGCGGTTTCGGTAATTACCACGCTGCTGACGCCGTACCTGATCCGTGCGGCGGATCCGCTGTCGATCAAGCTGTCGGCGGCAGTGCCCAAGCCTCTCGGTCGAGTCCTCGGCATGTACGGCGAATGGCTGCGCAGCATCCAGCCGCAAGGTGAGGGCGCGATGCTGGCGTCGATTATCCGCAAGATCCTGCTGCAGGTCGGGGTGAATCTGGCGCTGGTGATTGCGATCTTCTTCGCCGGGGCGTATTTCGCCGAGCGCATTTCACTGTGGCTGCAGGACTGGATCAGCGATCCGAGCTGGCAGAAGGCGTTGATCTGGGGCGGAGCGTTGCTGCTGTCGTTGCCGTTTTTGATAGCGGCATATCGCAAGCTCAAGGCGCTGTCGATGCTTCTGGCAGAGATGGGCGTAAAGCCGGAGATGGCGGGGCGGCACACGCAGCGAGTGCGCCGGGTGATCTCCGAAGTGATCCCGATTCTCTCGCTGCTGGTGATTTTCCTGCTGTTGGCAGCCCTGTCGGCCAGTATCTTGCCGACCAACAAGTTGCTGATGCTGATCGCCGTGGTGGCGGCCGCCGTGGCGGCGCTGCTCTGGCGCTGGTTCATCCGCGTGCACACGCGGATGCAGGTGGCGCTGCTGGAAACCCTCGACAACCACAAGGAGTCGTCGGGGCATTGACCCGCCGGGGCGTTTGGCCGATCAGCTTTCCAGCCAGACGTCCCGCGCCCAGTGCCATACCGATTCCCAGGATTCTTCGGTGATCAGCTCTTCTTCGCCGGACCACAGCACCACGGTGCCGTCTTCTTCGACGCAGTAGTAGTTTTCACCGTCCTGGCAGATCGGGATCAGGTCACGCGGTACGCCGATGTCCCACGCATTGGCCGCAACGTCCGGCAGATAGGTGTGCGATTGCGGGTCGGTGACGGTCACCGGCTCCAGGCTGCCGTACACCACGTCGCTGACAGTCAGCAAAAACTCTTTGAAGACGAAGGGAATGTTGATGAAGAGTTCTTCTTCGACTTCCACCAATTGGTCTTCGTCAGGCAGTTCCAAAGGAACCGGCACGGGTTCGTTGGCTTCACGCAGTTGTTCGATGATTTCTTCCACGTCCGGGATCCTCTTGCTTGAATGGCGCGGTTTATATGGGCCGGTTTATACAGTAGCTCGCTATAGATGCAACCGCGAAATAGAAAACCCCAGCCGAAGCTGGGGTTTTTTATGACAGCAAGTAAAGCGTGCGAGGGGATCAGCCGTTCTGGCGGATACCGGCGACCAGCCAAGGCTGGTTCTCGCCCTGCGGACGTTCCATGTTCCAGCTTTCGCTGAACACTTCGCCCTGGTCGAAGCGCGAAGACTTCGACACACCGTTGAAGGTCAGGGTGGCGATGGTCTTGTCGGCACGGTCATCCACGCCATCCAGTTGCACCTGGAGGTTGTCGATGTAGGTCGACTGGAACGCGTCGCCCAGATCCGCACGTTCACGCTTGAGGAACTCGAGCATTTGCGGGGTCACGAACTCGGCGATCTTGTCCATTTCGTTGGCGTCCCAGTGCTGCTGCAGCGACTGGAAGTGGCTACGCGCAGCTTCAAGGAAGCTCTGCTCGTTGAACCAGGCCGGCGCGTTGATCACCGGACGAGCGGCAGCAGGCGCAGCCGAACCACCGAAGATCGAACCCATGGCAGCAGGCTTCTGCTCGAACACTTCACGCTGCATCGGCGCGCCGGCCGGAGCGAACTGCTCCTGCTGCTTGCGTCGACGTGCGGCAATGAAACGGAAGATCACGAACGCGATCACAGCCATGATCAGGATGTCGAAGATCTGCATGCCCTGGAAGCCGCCACCCATGAACATGGATGCGAGCAGGCCACCCGCAGCGATACCGGCCAGAGGGCCGAGCCATTTCGAAGCACCGCCGGCCTTGGCTGCAGCGCCTGCGGCACCGGCAGCACCCGCGGTTGCAGCGGCGCCGCCCACGCCTGGAGAAGAAGGAGCCATCTGGCTGGTCTGGTGCGTCGGCGCAGCGCCGGCGCTTTTGCCACCACCAAAGCGCTTGGCGTTGGCGTCGAGGCTCATCGTCAGGCCGATGCACAACGCCATGGCGATGCTAAGAAAACGTTTCATAAAGGGAATTCCCGTTTGTGGAGACACGCGCGCCATGTTGCACAGCTGAAGTGTTACTGGCTAGCGAGAGAGTGTTTCGGGCTTTTGCCTGACAGGTTGCGTTCAGCTTCGCGAGGCAATCAGCCTATGTACTTTTGTCTGTAGGAAAAGGGGATTGGTTCAGCGGGATTATTGGCTCAGAGCACCGAACCCTGTGGGAGCGAGCCTGCTCGCGAAAGCCCCATCGCGGTCTGGCAGATCAACCGCGGTGACTTCATTCGCGAGCAGGCTCGCTCCCACAGAAAAGCTGAATCGGCTTTAGATCGCTTCCAGCTTGGCGTAGCCGAGCATCAGCCACTTGCTGCCTTCGCTGAAGTTCACCTGCACCCGCGCCTGCGCACCGGCACCCTCGAAGTTGAGGATCACGCCATCACCAAAGATCGAATGGCGTACCGCCTGACCAAGACTGAAACCCGTTTCCGGAATTTCGCTGCCGCTGAACAGGTTGCTGCCGCTCATCGACTGGTTACCGCCGAACGGACGGCTGACGCTGTTCGACAAACGCACTTCCTGAATCAGGCCTTTCGGCACCTCGCGTACGAAACGCGAGACCTTGTTGTAGGTTTCGCTGCCATAAAGGCGACGGGTTTCCGCATAGGTCATCACCAGATTCTGCATCGCCCGGGTGATGCCGACGTAAGCCAGACGGCGTTCTTCCTCAAGACGCCCCGGTTCTTCCAGGCTCATCTTGTGCGGGAACAGGCCTTCTTCCATGCCCACAAGGAACACGTAAGGGAATTCCAGGCCTTTGGCGCTGTGCAGGGTCATCAGCTGAATGCTGTCTTCGTGCTCGTCGGCCTGAGTGTCACCAGCCTCCAGCGAAGCGTGGCCGAGGAACGCCGCCAGTGGCGTCAGCTCTTCGTCTTCTTCGGTGTTCTCGAAGTTGCGCGCGGCGCTGACCAGTTCCTCAAGGTTTTCCACCCGGGCCTGGCCTTTCTCGCCTTTTTCCGCTTCATGGTAGGCAATGAGGCCCGACTGCTCGATGACGGTTTGCGTCATCAAATGCAGCGGCATTTCCATGCACTTGGCGGCGAGGTTTTCGATCAGTTCGATAAACGCACCCAACGCACCGGCCGCGCGACCGGTCAGGCCTTTGTTGGCGACCAGTTGGCGCATCGCTTCCCACATCGACACATCGCTGTGGCGGGCGTGATCGCGGATCGCTTCGACAGTTTTCTCGCCGATGCCACGGGCCGGCACGTTGATCACCCGTTCCAGCGCTGCATCGTTGCCGCGACCTTCGAGCAAACGCAGGTAGGCCATGGCGTTCTTGATTTCCGCACGCTCGAAGAAGCGCTGACCACCATAGATTCGATACGGAATACGCTCACGCAGCAACGCTTCTTCCAGAACGCGTGATTGGGCGTTGGATCGGTACAGGATCGCGATATCGCTGCGCGCCAAGCCGGTTTTCAGCGCGCTTTCGATGGTTTCGACAACGTAGCGTGCTTCGTCGTGTTCGTTGAACGCGGCGTACAGATTGATTGCTTCGCCGTCGCCGCCGTCGGTCCACAGCTCTTTACCGAGGCGGCCGGTGTTGTTGGCAATCAGGGCGTTGGCAGCCTTGAGGATGCCAGCGGTGGAGCGGTAATTCTGCTCCAGACGAATGGTCACCGAATCGGCGAAGTCGGAAGAATACTGATGAATGTTTTCGATCTTCGCGCCACGCCAGCCGTAAATCGACTGGTCGTCGTCGCCCACCACCATCAGACTGTCGCCGCCCTTGCCGAGCAGGCGCAACCAGGCGTACTGCACGGCGTTGGTGTCCTGGAACTCATCCACCAGAATATGGCGGAAGCGCTTCTGGTAGTGCGCCAACAGGCCCGGATGGTCGCGCCACAAGTCGAGGGCGCGCAGCAGCAGTTCGGAGAAATCGATCACGCCGGCACGCAGACACGCTGCCTCGTAGGCTTCGTAAATGCCGCGCATGGTCGCCAGGTACAAATCACCGCTGGCTTGAATGTGTTGTGGACGCAGGCCTTCGTCTTTCTGGCCGTTGATGAACCACTGTGCCTGACGGGCTGGCCAGCGTTGCTCGTCCAGGCCCAGTTCGCGGATCACCCGCTTGACCAGCCGTTGCTGGTCGTCGCTGTCGAGAATCTGGAAAGTCTGGCTCAGGCCCGCTTCCTGCCAGTGTGCCCGCAACAAGCGGTGCGCGAGGCCGTGGAAGGTGCCGACCCACATGCCGGCCGGGTTGATACCCAGCAACTGCTCGATGCGGTGACGCATCTCGGCAGCGGCCTTGTTGGTGAAGGTCACCGACAGGATGGAGTGGGGCGAGGCGTTTTCGACCTGGATCAACCAGGCGATACGGTGCACCAGCACTCGGGTTTTACCGGAGCCAGCACCGGCCAGGACCAACTGACGGCCAACGGGGGCCGCTACGGCCTGGCGTTGGGCATCGTTGAGGGAGTTCAGCAGAAGGGAGAGATCATCGCGCATCGGGGCATTCTAGGGTGCGCCGCAGGCCCGGGCAAACCGAGCTTTGCATTAGCCGATGAAACTCCTGTCGATGACGACCGGTCGGTCACTGCCTACAGGCATCGGCCCGCCGAGCTCCAAGGGTTTCGCAGGTGGTAAAGGGCGGAAAAGTTTCGCTGAAATTATGATCAGGAGCAGTTTGGCAACGGGATCGGCTTGTGTATGCTCCGTCCACGTTTCGGGCGCACGCCCTCCTTATAAGAACAAGAACGTTGCCCATGACCCTCAGCGCCGAACTGTCGGGCCCCTCTGTGGAACCCCGGGTTATCCGCAAGCACTATGCCGTCGAAATCGCGGTCGAGCGCACGCGCCTGCTGTATCAAGGCTCGTTGTTGCCCACTCTGTTCATGTTGATCAATGGTCTGGTCTGCGCCGCTTTGCTCTGGAGCCCGCAGCGCTACTTCGTGGTCAGCGTCTGGCTGGTGTGGTTGCTGTCGCTGGTGGCGTTGCGGGTGATTCAGGTGGCGGCATTCGACTCGGCAATCCCTGACCGGCAGGCACAACCGATCTGGCGGCGGATGTTTCTGCTGGGTTCGACCATGACCGGCCTGACCCTGGCCGGTGCCGGCATCGCCTTGGTGCCGGCCGACAACTTCATCCAACAGGCTTGGGTGTTCGGCCTGATTGGCGCCGCAACCCTGTCGGCCAGCGTTGCCTACGCGGTGAGCCTGCCAGCGTTTCTCTCCTTTACCTTGCCCTGTCTGTTGCCGGCGATCGGCTACCTGTTCTGGGGTGGCGACGAACAGGCACGCGGTTGGGGCTGGCTCGGCTTGATCCTGCTCGGCTCGCTGAGCGTGGTCGCATGGCAGGTCAATCGGCTGATCGATCGCGGTTTACTGCGACGTTTCCAGAACCAGCACCTGATCGAACACTTGCAGCAGACCCAGTCACGCAGCGAGCAACTCAACCAGGAACTCGCCAGGGAAATCGAACATCGACGCTGTGCCGAGGGCAAGCTGCGTGAAGCTCAGGTAGAGCTCGAAGACCGCGTCGCCCAGCGCAGCCGTGAACTGGACGCAGCCAATCAGGCCCTGAGTAAAAGCGAAGCGCGGCTGGCGCTGGCGTTGAAGGCCAGTGAGTTGGGGCTGTGGGACTGGAACCTGCAAACCGACGAAGTCCACCACACGCAGATTCAGGAACTGTTCGGCCTCGCTCCGGAATACGTCACGGCGCTGTTGCGCGACCTCAAGCCACGTCTGCATCCGGACGATGTGCCGACGCTGAAATACGCGCTGATAGAACATTTGAAAGGGCGTACCGAGGACTATCAGATCGAATACCGTGTGCGTCACAGCGATGGCCATTGGGTGTGGATCGAAGACCGTGGCCGTGCGGTTGAGCGCAGCGACAGCGGTCGAGTGATCCGCATGGTTGGTACCCGGCGCGACATCAGCGCCAACAAAAGCCTGGAAGAACAGCAGCGCCTGGCGGCGACGGTGTTCGAGGCGGCCAGCGAAGGCATCGTGATCCTCGATCCGAACTATGCGCTGATCGCGATCAACCAGGCCTTCAGTCGTGTCACCGGTTATGACATCGAAGACATGCTCGGGCGCAACGTCGTCGAATTGCCGTGCAGTCGCGATGCCCGCCGCCATTACGTGGCAATCCGTCATGCCTTGGAGCAGCACGGCAGTTGGCAGGGCGAGTTGGTGGAAACGCGCAAGAACGGCGAACTGTATCCGCAATTGCTGCAGTTGAACGCGGTGCGTGATGGTCGGGGAAATGTCAGTCATATCGTTGGCTTCTTCGCCGATCTGTCGGCACGACGCGAATCCGAAGAGCGCATGCGCTATCTGACCCATTACGACGAACTCACCGGTCTGGCCAACCGCTCACTGTTCCGCGAACGCTTGCATGAAGCGCATCAGCGTTCGCGTCAGGGCCGCCGCAGTCTGGCGCTGCTGCACATCAATCTGGATCGCTTCAAACTGCTCAACGACAGCCTCGGCCATGAGATTGCCGACCAGTTGCTGCAGAAAATGGCGCGACGGCTGGTCAACGCTTTACCGGAAGCCGACACCATTGCCCGGCTGTCTGGTGATGAGTTCGCAGTGTTGTTTGATGCTTACGGCAACCTGTCGAGTCTGGCCCGGGTCGCCACGCGGTTGTCGAGCAAGTTGCGCCTGCCACTGACGGTCGAAGGGCATGAGTTGGTGGTCAGCGCCTCAATGGGCATCAGCATGCTGCCGGACAATGCCCGAGAAATTTCCGCGCTGGTCAGCCAGTCGAACATGGCCATGCAACACGCCAAACACTTGGGCGGTAACAACTTCCAGTTTTACACCGACAGCTTGCAGGCCAGCACCCTTGAGCGCTTGCAGCTGGAAAATCAGTTGCGCAAAGCCATCGAGGAAAAGCAGCTGAAGGTGTTCTATCAGCCCAAGCTGTGTCTGGAATCGGGACGGCTGAATGCCGCCGAAGCGCTGGTGCGTTGGGATCATCCGACCATGGGCCGAGTACCACCGGGAGATTTCATCGGGCTGGCCGAGGAAACCGGACTGATCGGGCCGATCGGCGAGTTTGTCCTGCGCCAGGCGTGTTGGCAGGCGTGCGAATGGCAACGTCAGGGGCTTGCGCCGATCCGCGTTTCGGTGAATCTGTCGGTGCATCAGCTGCGTCAGGGCAAACTGGTCAGTCTGGTGCGCCAGGTGTTGGAGGAAACCGGGCTGGCGCCGCACTACCTCGAGCTGGAACTGACCGAAAGCCAGTTGCTCGACAGCGTTGAACACATCATCGCCACGTTCCAGCAACTGCGTGATCTGGGGGTGAAACTGGCGATCGACGACTTCGGCACCGGTTATTCGTCGCTGAGTTACCTCAAGCGCATTCCGGTGGATTACGTGAAGATCGATCAGGCGTTCATTCGTGGATTGGGCGAGGGCAGCGAGGATGCGGCGATTACCCGGGCGATCATCGCCATGGCCCATGGCTTGTCGCTGAAGGTGGTGGCGGAAGGTGTCGAGCGCCAGGATCAGCTGGAGTTTTTACGCGTCGAGCGTTGCGATGAAGTACAAGGCTATCTGATCAGCCATCCGGTGGAGGCTGCCGCGCTGGCCGGGCTTTTGCGCGAGCAGGAAAAACCGTTTTAAGGGCTACATGCAGCTCATCGCGCCTGATATGGGGACATGGAGTTACGCATTGAGCAGGCAAAAAGCCAATTCATGTAGTATAACTACAAGCGTGCTACATCCTTGCCCATAAGAAGAGTCCAGCCCCTTGAATCTGCTGCAACACATTGCCCAGTCACGTCACCTGTTACGCAAGTCGGAGCTCAAGGTCGCCGACCACGTGCTGCTTGACCCTGCGGCGGTGATGCACAGTTCCATGGCCGACCTGGCCCACAGCGTCGGCATCAGTGAGCCGACCATTGTGCGCTTCTGTCGCGCCATCGGTTGCTCCGGCTTCCAGGATCTGAAACTCAAACTGGCGCAAAGCCTGGCCGCCGGTGCCAGCTTCGGCCAGTTCGCGATCCACGAAGACGATTCGGTCGCCGATTACAGCCTGAAGATTTTCGACACCACGTTGCACACCTTGATGGAGGTTCGCGAGAAGCTCGATCCGATTGAGTTGCAGCGCGCGGTGACGCTGATGTCGCAGGCGCAGCGGGTCGAGTTCTACGGCTTTGGTGCTTCCGGCGCAGTAGCGGCGGATGCGCAGCACAAGTTTTTCCGATTGCTGCTGACCGCAGCGGCGTATTCCGATCCGCACATGCAGGCGATGTCGGCGGTGACGCTGAAGCCGACCGATGTGGCGATTTGTATTTCGCAGTCCGGGCGTTCCAAGGATTTGCTGATCACCGCCAACCTTGTTCGTGAGAGCGGTGCGTCGCTGATCACCCTGTGCCCGAGCCAGACGCCGTTGGCCGAATTGTCGACCGTCAATCTGGCGATCGATGTGCATGAAGACACCGAAATCTATACGCCGCTGACTTCGCGTATCGCCCACCTGGTGGTGATCGATGTGCTGGCGATGGGCGTGGCCATGGCGCGCGGGCCGAGCCTGGTCAATCACCTCAAGAGCGTCAAGCGCAGTCTGCGCAGCCTGCGCTTGTCGCCAAAAGCCGCCAAAGCCCTGGATGATTAAGATCAAAAGATCGCAGCCTTCGGCAGCTCCTACACGGATCAATGTAGGAGCTGCCGGAGGCTGCGATCTTTTGCTTTTTTGACGGCAGCTTTCATCAAACCGTCATCCCTCCCGCCTATCGTGAAACTCCCGTAATCGCCTTGGGAGACTCGAAATGGCTCAGCCTTACGAAGAACGCAACAGCGCCGCGAAAACCCGTCGTCAGCAGGAAGACCAGCGCCGCATGGAATTTCGCCGCGCTATCGAAGATCGCTTCGAGCTGCGCCAGCTTCAAGCTGAAATCGGCGACTTTCCCGACATCACTCACTGGCAGGCAGCACCCGCAGCTTCCCGTCGAAGCGCTCAACCAGCGCGCTGATCTGCACGCGTTCGCTGCGGATGAACGCCAGGAAGGCGTGCGCCACCGGTGACAAGCGTTTGGCTTTCGCTTGCACCAGGCACCAGCTACGCAGCAGCGGCAGTTCCTCGACCGGCAACTCGACGAGTCCGCCGGTCGCCAGCTCCAGGTTCAGGGCGTGGCGCGTCAATAGCGCCAAGCCCAGACCCGCCTGCACGCATTCGCGCTGTGCTTCGGCCGAGGCGACTTCCTGAGTCTGAGTGAAGTGCACGCGCTTCTCTTTGAAATACTCTTCGCAGGCCAGGCGTGTGCCCGAGCCGGGTTCGCGGATCAGCAGCGTGTAAGGCTCAAGATCCTGCAAGCGCAGCGGGCCCATGTGCGCCAACGGGTGATCCGGGCGCGCCACGGCAACAATCGGATTGTTGAGAAACGGCAGGAATTCCAGGCCCATGTCCTGGGGCACCATCGACATGATTACCAAGTCATCGCGGTTATCGGAAAGTCGGCGGATCACTTGGCCACGGTTGACCACGGTCAGTTGCAGATTCACTTCCGGATGCTGGCGTTTGAACGCGGCGAACAGGTGCGGGACGAAATATTTGGCGCTGGACTCCACCGCCAGTTTCAGCTGACCTTGCAGCGATCCCTGCATGTCCGAGAGCTGCATATCGAGGTTTTCCAGGCGCCCGAAAATGTCCCGGCTTGCGCGCTGAAGTGCTTCAGCGGCTTCGGTCATGTAGAGTTTTTTGCCGACATAATCGAATAATGGCTGGCCGATCAGCTCTTCCAGCTGACGAATCTGCAGGCTCACGGCAGGTTGCGTGAGGGACATTTCCTCGGCTGCGCGGCTGTAAGAGCGTAAATCACACACTTCATTGAAGATCTGCAATTGACGCAATGTCATACGCATCAAGGACTTACGCATTTTTTATCGGCTCTGACGGCTGGCGAATGTTTCAACTATAAGTCTTTAC
Source organism: Pseudomonas sp. NPDC087690 (assembly GCF_044743175.1). Classification (NCBI taxonomy): domain Bacteria; kingdom Pseudomonadati; phylum Pseudomonadota; class Gammaproteobacteria; order Pseudomonadales; family Pseudomonadaceae; genus Pseudomonas; species Pseudomonas sp. NPDC087690. The sequence continues at coordinate 44,554 of NZ_JBIUVX010000015.1, read as the reverse complement.
TTATGCATGACCCAATTTTTATTCATTTTTGTTAATCCCTCATGAGCGCTAGTGTGGACCTGCGACTAAATTGAAACATTTGGTCACGCGTCGACCTGGGTCTAGCAGGTCGTGGTGCCACCGGCTCAAGGGAACCTCCAAGTGATAACAAAGATCCTGATCGCCAACCGTGGTGAGATTGCCGTACGAATCGTGCGAGCCTGCGCCGAAATGGGCATTCGCTCGGTTGCGATTTTTTCCGACGCCGACCGCCATGCCTTGCATGTGAAGCGTGCGGACGAGGCCCACAGCATCGGTGCCGAGCCACTGGCCGGTTACCTGAACCCGCGCAAGCTGGTGAACCTGGCGGTTGAAACCGGCTGTGATGCACTGCACCCGGGTTACGGTTTCCTCTCGGAGAACGCCGAACTGGCAGACATCTGCGCTGAACGCGGAATCAAATTCATCGGCCCGTCGGCAGAAGTCATTCGCCGCATGGGCGACAAGACCGAAGCGCGCCGCAGCATGATCAAGGCCGGTGTGCCGGTCACGCCGGGCACCGAAGGCAATGTCGCCGACATCGAAGAAGCCTTGGCCGAGGGCGACCGCATTGGTTACCCGGTCATGCTCAAAGCCACCTCCGGTGGTGGCGGGCGCGGCATCCGTCGCTGCAACAGTCGCGAAGAGCTCGAACAGAATTTCCCTCGAGTGATTTCCGAAGCGACCAAGGCCTTCGGTTCTGCCGAAGTGTTCCTGGAAAAATGCATCGTTAACCCCAAGCACATCGAAGCGCAGATTCTCGGCGACAGCTTCGGCAACGTCGTGCACCTGTTCGAGCGCGACTGCTCGATCCAGCGTCGCAACCAGAAGCTCATCGAAATCGCCCCGAGCCCGCAACTGACTCCAGAACAGCGTGCCTACATCGGCGACCTGTCGGTGCGTGCGGCCAAGGCGGTGGGTTACGAGAACGCCGGTACCGTGGAGTTCCTGCTCGCCGAGGGCGAGGTGTACTTCATGGAGATGAACACCCGGGTGCAGGTGGAACACACCATCACCGAAGAAATCACCGGGATCGACATCGTCCGCGAGCAGATCCGCATCGCCTCCGGCCTGCCGCTGTCGGTGAAGCAGGAAGACATTCAGCACCGTGGTTTCGCGTTGCAGTTCCGCATCAACGCCGAAGACCCGAAGAACAACTTTCTGCCGAGCTTTGGCAAGATCACCCGTTATTACGCCCCCGGTGGCCCGGGCGTGCGCACCGACACGGCAATCTACACCGGCTACACCATTCCGCCGTTCTACGACTCGATGTGCCTGAAACTGGTGGTCTGGGCGCTGACCTGGGAAGAGGCGATGGACCGTGGCCTGCGCGCGCTGGACGACATGCGTCTGCAAGGCGTGAAGACCACCGCCGCGTATTACCAGGAAATCCTGCGCAACCCGGAATTCCGTAGCGGCCAGTTCAATACCAGCTTCGTTGAGAGCCACCCGGAACTGACCAACTACTCGATCAAGCGCAAACCCGAAGAGCTGGCCCTGGCCATCGCCGCCGCCATCGCCGCCCACGCAGGCCTGTGAGGAATACAACAATGTCCAAGAAAATCTTCGTAACCGATACCATCCTGCGCGACGCTCACCAATCGCTGCTCGCCACCCGCATGCGCACCGAAGACATGCTGCCGATCTGCGACAAGCTCGACAAAGTCGGCTACTGGTCGCTGGAATGCTGGGGCGGCGCGACCTTCGACGCCTGTGTACGCTTTCTGAAAGAAGACCCGTGGGAGCGTCTGCGCCAACTGCGCGCGGCGCTGCCTAACACCCGCCTGCAAATGCTCCTGCGCGGGCAGAACCTGCTCGGCTACCGCCACTACAGCGACGACGTGGTCAAAGCCTTCGTCGCCAAGGCTGCGGTGAATGGCATCGACGTGTTCCGTATCTTCGACGCGATGAACGACGTGCGTAACCTGCGCGTGGCCATCGAAGCGGTTAAGGCTGCCGGCAAACATGCCCAAGGCACCATCGCTTACACCACCAGCCCGGTGCACACTATCGATGCGTTTGTGGCACAAGCCAAGCAAATGGAAGCCATGGGTTGCGACTCGGTGGCGATCAAGGACATGGCCGGTCTGCTGACCCCTTACGCTACCGGTGAACTGGTTCGCGCGTTGAAAGCCGAGCAATCGCTGCCGGTGTTCATCCACTCCCACGATACGGCTGGTCTGGCGACCATGTGCCAGCTCAAGGCTATCGAAAACGGCGCTGATCACATCGACACCGCGATCTCCAGTTTCGCCTCGGGCACCAGTCACCCGGGCACCGAGTCGATGGTCGCCGCGCTCAAGGGCACCGAGTACGACACCGGTCTGAACCTCGAACTGCTGCAAGAGATCGGCCTGTACTTCTACGCCGTGCGCAAGAAGTACCACCAGTTTGAAAGCGAATTCACCGCCGTCGATACCCGTGTGCAAGTCAACCAGGTGCCGGGCGGGATGATTTCCAACCTTGCCAACCAGTTGAAAGAGCAGGGCGCCCTCAATCGCATGGCCGAAGTGCTGGCGGAAATCCCGCGCGTGCGTGAGGACCTCGGCTTCCCGCCGCTGGTGACCCCGACTTCGCAGATCGTCGGCACCCAGGCGTTCTTCAACGTCTTGGCCGGCGAGCGTTACAAGACCATCACCAACGAAGTGAAGCTGTACCTGCAGGGCGGTTACGGCAAGGCGCCGGGCGTGGTCAACGAGAAACTGCGTCGTCAGGCAATCGGCAGCGAAGAAGTCATCGATGTGCGTCCGGCCGACCTGCTCAAGCCGGAAATGACCAAGCTGCGTGCCGATATCGGCGCATTGGCCAAGTCGGAAGAAGACGTGCTGACCTTCGCCATGTTCCCGGACATCGGCCGCAAGTTCCTCGAAGAGCGTGCCGCCGGCACCCTCACGCCGGAAGTGCTGCTGCCGATCCCGGAGGCTGGCAGCGTTGCGTCGGCGGGGGGCGAAGGCGTGCCGACCGAGTTCGTCATCGACGTGCACGGCGAAACCTACCGCGTCGACATCACCGGTGTCGGCGTCAAGGCCGAAGGCAAGCGTCACTTCTACCTGTCCATCGACGGCATGCCGGAAGAAGTGGTGTTCGAACCGCTCAACGAATTCGTCGGCGGTGGCAGCAGCAAGCGCAAGCAAGCTTCGGCACCGGGCCATGTCAGCACCACCATGCCCGGCAACATCGTCGATGTGCTGGTCAAGGAGGGCGACACCGTCAAGGCCGGTCAGGCTGTGCTGATCACCGAAGCGATGAAGATGGAAACCGAAGTCCAGGCGGCGATTGCCGGCAAGGTCACCGCGATTCATGTGGCCAAGGGCGATCGAGTCAATCCGGGCGAAATTCTGATCGAGATCGAAGGCTGAGATAACGGCCGCGATCCAACGCTTTAAACCTCGGGGGGGCATGTGCTCCCCTTTTTTTTGCCTGGATTTTTGCCCTATGGGAGCTGCCGCAGGCTGTGATCTCTTGATCTAGGTTTTTATTAATCCAAAACAACATCAAAAGATCGCAGTCTTCGGCAGCTCCTACAGTGAGCGTTGTGTCTGTTAGAACGCCATGCGCCATTGGCCCATCACGCCGTGAGAGCGGCTCTCGGTGCCGAAGTCACCGGTCACGCCCACGCCGAGGGTGTGGTTGGACGATAGGCCAAGATCCAATCCTGCGTCCACGGCCAGACTGTTGCGATCCAGTTCCGCCCCCGTCACCGCGAAGCGCTTGCCACCTTTGACCAGTTGCTGACTCGTGTCACCCTCGAGCTCGCCGTACAGGTGTTTCCAGCCCGCACTGAATCTTGGGGTCAGGCTCATGCCGTTATTCAACTGGCCGGTTTTCGCTGCGCGAAAGCCCAGCGTGGTGCTGAGGTTGTCCCGGGTTTGCCCGAATACTTTCAGTGCCGCATCGCCACCTTTTTCCGTGTAGCTGTCGCGTTGATAGCGTTGATACCCAAGACTGGCGAAGGGTTCGAAGGTCAGGTTCTGGCGACCGAGGTTGAAACCGATTTCGGCAAAGGCTTGTTGGGTATTCGCGTCGTAGCTGCCCTTGAGGCGGTCACTGAAGCCGTTGAATGCGACCCGGCGTTTGCTGCTGCCGTCGTGGCTGCCATAGGTGGCGCCGAAGCGCAGTGCCAGCGGCCCGTCCTGACGTACGGCGTAGGCCCCGAGGTGCCAGCTGTCGAGGTCGCCGTCGTATTGACGGGCGTCGAGGCGGGTCTGGGATTTTCCGCCAAGCAAGCCGAAGTGCCATTGCTCGTTCAGACGCCAGTCGGCGCCCATCACCAAACCTTGGGTGGCGTGTTTCAAGGTGCTGTCGAACTCGCGGTCGACACTGCCGCCATGCCCGAGCGCCTGAATCCACACCCGTCCGCTTTGCGCACCTTTGCTGGCCTGGCGTGGTGAGTTGCCGTAGTTGTAAGCGGCGCCGTTGCGGTTATCCAATTGGCGCATGGCCGACAGCATGCTCGCGCTCACCGGGGTGACGCTGCTCAATGTGGCTTTGGCGAGGTTGGCATTGCTGCCGGCGGCGAGTTGTTCGAGGGCCACACCGGACGTTGCGTGGTTGGCGTCGAGCAGGGCAGTGATCGCGGCGTTTGAGGGCGTGGCAGGAAGAGTGGGTTTTTCCAGTTGGGCAGGTGCCTGAGGATTCTGACCTGGTTGAGGTTCTGACAATGGTGAATGTTTTTGCTCGATGCTGTTGAGGAGCGCCTGACCCGTTTGGCTCATCTGCGCTTCTGTAAGCGATACACGGTCCGGCGTTGGCGTTGGCGTGCCGGGTGGTGGAGGGCTGGCCGGTGTCGTTTTCTGATCGATCGCCTCCACCACTGTGGGAGCTGCCGATGTATCGGTGGCAGGTTTTGGCGTTCTCTTGCGAGGCTTTTTGGGTGTGTCTTCAATAATGCTTTCGACGACCTGAGTATCTTGCTGTTGTGCGATGGAAATTTCGGTCCATGCCATGGTTAGTGCAATTGCCAATGCAAGATGGTGAGGGCGGAATGTATGTTGAGCGAACATCGAGTCGAGCCTCTTTAGACAGAAGACTCGACTCTAGGAGCCTGGCAAAAAAAACGATGTCAGCTACTTCCCGCAGCTCCGCGGGCAGCTTCGGATGGTTTTGTAGAAATCTCCCACCAGAAACGCAAGGGATGTTTTTACATGGTTTGCTCGGTGACTTTTCTTACAACCAACCAAGACAGCGCCGACTATTCATCATCAGAAACTCATCTGCCATTTACCAATCAAGCCGTGGTTACGGCTGTCGCTGCCAATCTCGCCGCTGTACCCGACCCCCAGCGTCTGCCGCGCGGAAATGCCCACATCCAGTCCAGCCTCGAGCACCAGACTGTCCCGATCCAGCGAGCTGCCATCGACACTGAACGCCGTGCCACCGACCACAAACGCCTGTCGCGTCGAACTGCTGACATCGCCATAGGTGTGTTTCCATCCGGCGGCCATGCGCGGCGTCACGCTCATACCATTGTCGAGGCTGCTCAGGCGCGCCAGTCGCAGGCCGAAGGTGCTGCTGAAGTTGTCTTGCGTCTGACTGTCGACCTGCAGGGCGGCGGCGCCTCCCTTTTCCTGGTAGCTGTCGCGGTGGTAGCGCTGGTAGCCGAGGCTGGCGAAGGGCTCGGCGCTGAAGCGGCCGCTGCCCATGGCGTAACCCAGTTCGGCGAAGGCTTGCTGGCTGTCGGCGTCGTAATCGCCTTTCGGTCGGTCGCTGAAACCATTGAAGGCGATGGTCCGTTTGCTTTCACCTTGATGGCCGCTGTACGCCGCGCCCAGACGCAGGGAAATCGGGCCGTTGTGATGCAGTGCGTAAACACCGGCATGCCAGCTCTCGACGTTGCCATCGACGCCGGTCGCGTCGAGCTCGGTTTTCGAATAGCCGCCGAGCACGCCCAGACGCCATGCCGAATCCAGTGCCCAGTCAGCACCGAGCACACTGCCCTTGGTGCGTTGTTCGAGACCGCTGCTGCCGTGTTCGCCATCGAGCTTGCCGTAGCCGCCGATACCTTGCAGCCAGAGGCGACCGCGCGCATTCGGGTCGTTCAGGTTGCGCGCTTCCGAGGGCACGCCATTGGCTGCCAACACGGGCGTCTCGCGTTGATCGAGACCGACCAGCAAACCCGGACTGCCGCCCATTTGTTGCATGGCCGAGAGCATGCTGCTGCCGACCTGGCTACTGGCGCCGAGGGTGGCGCTGGTCAGGCTGGCGTTGCTGGCGCCGGCCAGTTGCTCGATGGCCGCGCCGGCGCTGCTTTGAGTGGTGTTGAGCAACGCGTTGTACAGCGCATTGTTTTTACCCATGGAGGCGAGGCTGTTGGCGGCGTTGCTGCCGTTGCCGGTGACCGCGAATTGATTGAAGGCGACGTCGTTGCGGGTGTATGTCAGATCAACCTGGGTCGGCGTGTAGGCGAGGGTCGGCGTGAGAAACGCATAGTCGCTGGTCACCCGGCCGAACGTGCCGTTGACCTGCGCGGCCTGCAACACGGTGTATTGGCTCTGCCACGGATAAGTACCGGCGCCGGGATTCACCGCGAGGGTCGCACCGTTCAGATTGGCGATGCCGCCGACCTGCACAGGCGCGCTACTGCCATCGGCGTTGACGCCATAGGCGAGGGTGGACGCGTTGCTCATGTTCAGGTCGTGAACGACGGTCGCCCGGCCAAGGCTGGTATCCGTGCGCAAGGTGCCGTTGACGTTAAGGCTGCCCACCGAACCGCCACCGGCATATACGCCGCCCGCGTCGATGGTCAGGCTGCCGGCAATACCACCCTGGTTGATCAGTGTCGCGCCGTTGCGCACCGTGCCGCCGTCGCTGAAATCACCACTGCCTGTGAGTGTCCACGCACCTTGCTTGACCTCCAGCCATTCGAAGTTGCGACTGGCGCCGAAGCTGCCGCCGGCCACATCGTCCATCACCACTCGGTCGTAACCGCTGCCGCCATCGACCACGCCGATGAAGCGGCTGCCATTGCGCAAGGTCAGATTGTCGTTGCCGCCACCCAGGTCCAGCGCCAAGCCGTTGCTGCCGCTGATGGTGCCGCCGTTGATCACGCTGTCGACGAACTCACCGACGAATTTCACGCCGAAGCCGTTGAGGCCTTGAATGGTGCCGAAGTTCTCCAGTGTGGTCGCCGCGAGCCCCGAGCCGCCGCTGCCATCATCGACCAGAATGGCGCTGTCGGCGCCGCTGATCAGCGCGCCGCTGGCGTTGAGGATGTAACCACCGCCGAGCGCAATCCCTTCACTGCCATTGGCGAAACCGCCCTTGTCGACACCGCCGGCACCGACGCCTTGAATGGTGCCGTAGTTTTCGATGTGGGCGATCTTGTCGATGTCCACGCCGTCGCCGTCACCGTTCGCCTGCAAACCTGAGTAAGCCCCGGTGATGGTGCCGTGGTTGATCACCGTGCCGTCGCCATCGGAGCCGAAACCGGAGCCGTTGCGCCCGGTGATCTGCCCATAGTTGACCAGGGTCGCGCCGAGGTCGGTGGTGATGCCGTGACGGCCACCGGAAATCACCCCGTAGTTGGTCACACTGACGCCGCTCGCGGAATCGATATCGATGCCGTCGAATTTCTCGTCGGCATTGTGCGAATCGCCGGTCGAAATCTCGCCATAGTTGCTGATCGTCGCATTCGCGCCGGTCTTCATGCCGTCGCTGGCGTCGCCGCGAATCAGCCCGCCGACGCGGTTGATAATGGTGGTCTTCACGCCGTCACTGCGCAGCGCATCGAGGTCCAGTCCCTGGCCGGTGGTGGAGCGAATCACACCGCTGTTGTCGATCAACAGACTGCCGCTGACAAAATTGCTGTCGATGCGCAAAGCATCGTTGGCGCCGAGAATCTGACCGCCACTGCGGTTGTAAATCGTGTAATTGCGCGCCTGGTTCAGATCGCCGCTGCTGTCGATGGCCCGGCCGCCGGTGGAAACGATTTTGCCGGCGTTATCGATCACCACACCCGCATCGCTGGTCTTGTCTTTCAGGCTCACGGCCTTGCCGCTGTTGGTGATACTGCCCGGCGCCGAAATCGTTAGCGTGTCGCTGCCACCCAGTGCTTGCGCTGCCGTGGTGGCGGTGTCGATTTGCACGGTTTTGCCGTGGGCTGCCGTGGCGGTGACCAACAGGGCAATGGCGAGGGACAGACGCTGGGGCGGGAACGGCATGGGTCGACGGCCTTTTTGTTATAAGCGGGCCGTCCTGTATAGCGAAGGGTTTTTACAGAATGATGTCGGTGGTTGATCTGCATTGTTTTGCATCTTCAGCGCTGAAACATATTAATTTCTGCATTTTGTTGCAGTTTTTTTGCCTGTTCCTCTCATTAGGTGCAGTAAGTTTTGATTCAAACGCCGAAGCACTCACATCAATGAATCCCCACCCCATTAATGTTTATTGAGCCTTTTGCGGCGCTCGAAGATTGGAGAGGAAAATGGTAATGACAGTTCTCGAACGCATGGCGCTCATCGAAAGCATTCAAGAGGCGCTAGCCGACGGGACATTGGAAATCAGCGAAGCCGTCCGCCGTTTACGAGTGGAGGTGACAGGGCTGCATCAAATCCAATTCGCTAAGATGTGCAAAATTTCGGTCCGCACGTTGATACACATAGAGCACGCTGAGGGTAATCAGACGTTGAGGTCGTTGGACTCGATATTCCGATTGTTTGGGATGAAAATGGGCATGGTGCGGGTACGCCGAGAGACCAATTAAAACCCGACGCAGCCCGCAAGGTGCCAATCGCCCTAGCTCCGCCGCACGTAAGCCTTGCCGTAATGCCGCTCCATTCGCGCCTGAATCAACTCCAGCCCGATCGACATCAGCCAGTAGATGATCGCCGCCGTCGTCAGCATTTCGATGTAGCGGTAGCTTGAGCGCCCGTATGACTGCGCGAGAAACATCACTTCCCAGACGCCCATCACCGAAATCAGCGACGAGTCCTTGAGCATCGAAATGAACTGGTTGGTAGTGGGCGGGATGATCGTGCGCATGGCTTGCGGCAGGGTGATGCGCCAGAAAATCACCGTCTCGCGCATCCCCAATGCCAGCGATGCTTCGCGTTGGCCGTAGTCGACCCCGAGGATGCCGGCGCGAAAGATTTCACTGAGATAGGCGCCGTAGTTCAATGACAAGGCGATTATGCCGGCGACGATGGCGCCGGGCACGATGCCCAATTGCGGCAAACCCAGGTAGATCAGCAGGATCTGGATGAGCAGTGGCGTACCGCGAAAGAACGAGGTGTAAAAACTGGCAATGCCGAACGCCACCGCGCTTTTCGACAGGCGTGCCAATGCTGTGATGAAGCCCAGCAGGGACGAGGCAACAATCGAGCACAGACACAGGAAAAGCGTCAGCGCCGCACCCTGCAGAAAGCCGTTGGGCGCCAGATGCAAGCCGACCAGATTGGGCAGCTTGTCGAGGATGATCGAGAACTTCAGGTCGAAGCTCAGGAAGAACCCGGCGAACAGGCAGACCAACGCTGCCCAGGTCAGGTACAGCCGCGTACGAAAACCAAACAAGCGTTGCAGGCGTGACTCAGCCACCGGTTGCGGTGGCTGTGGCGGTGTCGGGAAAGAAGTCATTGGCTGATATCGGCGCCGATCCATTTTTGCGACAGCTTGCTCAGGGTGCCGTCCTGTTTCAGTTGCGCGAAGACTTCACGCACCTTGGCGTCCCATTGCGCATCGCCCTTTTCGATGGCCACCGAGTTCGGCTCCGAATACAGCGGCGCGCCGGCCAGTTTGAAGCGCTTGTCTTCGTTCAGGCGTGGCTGCGCGGTGACGAGGTTAGTGAGGATGGCATCCAGGCGCACGCCAGCCCCCAGGCCCAGATCCTGGAAGGCGACGTTGTCAGTATCGTACGGAGCGATCTGCACATCGTCGAACGGGTACTGCAACTGCGTGTCTTCAGCGCCTTCGATGACTAGGTTCTTGTTCAGATAGCTTTCGTAACTGGACGCGCTGGTGAGGCCGACTTTTTTGCCACTCAAATCCTTGGCAGCGTGGATCCGCTCATCCTTGGCATTGACCACGATCACTGCCGGCGAAGCGTAGTACTCGACCGGGAAGTCGAATACCTCGGCGCGGGCCTTGCTCGGCGTCATCGAGCAGATGCAGATGTCGTAGCGCCCGCTCCAGCGGCCGGCCGCAATGACGTCCCAGGACGGCGTTTCCAGTCGCAGCTTGACACCTAACTTGTCAGCCACGGCTTTGGCGACATCTACGTCGAAGCCATCCAGTTGATTCTGGTCATTGAGAAACGAGAACGGTGGATAGCTTTCCATCAGCACACCGACCAGCTCTTTTTTCTGCTCGATACGATCCAGCGTGGCGCCAGCAAAGGCTTGAGTGGAAGCGGCCAGAATCGTCAGGCCCAGGGCCAGTAGCGGTTTAAATTTCACAGTCGATCCCTGGGTAAAAAAGAGGTTGTTTTTAACGGAATGGTGCGTATTAAATAGTTATAAGAACGACTCTGATAGTGAGTTATTTTCATAAGCATATGAGTGAAAAGCATATGGGCGCAGGCAGCACGATTATTCTCGATGGCGGCATGGGCCGTGAGTTGCAGCGCGCCGGAGCGCCATTTCGTCAGCCGGAGTGGTCGGCGCTGGCATTGAGCGAAGCACCGCAAGCGGTCGAGGCGGTACACGCGGCTTATATCGCCAGTGGCGCCAATGTGATTACCACCAACAGTTATGCCGTGGTGCCGTTCCATATTGGTGAAGAGCGTTTCGCCGCTGAAGGGCAGGCGCTGGCAGCGTTGGCCGGTGAGCTGGCGCGGCGTGCGGTGCAAGCCTCGGGGGAGTCCGTGCGGGTGGCCGGCTCATTGCCGCCGCTGTTTGGCTCCTATCGTCCGGATCTGTTCAACGCCGACCGAGTGACCGAGTTGCTGGCGCCCTTGGTCAATGGCCTGGCACCGCATGTTGATCTGTGGCTGGCGGAAACCCAGAGTTCGATCATCGAGGCGCGAGCCATACACGCCGGGTTGCCGAAGGATGGCAAACCGTTCTGGTTGTCGTTCACTTTGAAGGATGAAAACACCGATGAAGTGCCGCGCCTGCGCTCTGGTGAGCCGGTCGCCGAAGCGGCGGCGGTGGCGACTGAGTTGGGCGTCGAGACGTTGTTGTTCAATTGCAGCCAGCCGGAAGTGATTGGCGTAGCGATCGACGCGGCACGTGAAACCTTCGAGCGTCTGGGGGTGAACATTCATATTGGCGCTTACGCCAATGCATTTCCGCCGCAGCCCGAAGAGGCCACTGCCAATGACGGACTCGATCCGTTGCGCGAAGACCTCGATCCACCGGGTTACTTGCACTGGGCGATTGATTGGCAACAGCGCGGTGCCAGCCATTTGGGCGGTTGCTGCGGGATCGGGCCGGAACATATTGCGGTGCTCGCACAAAAGCTGGGCTGAAAACAGATCAAAAGATCTCAGCCTGCGGCAGCTCCTACAGGGTGAACGTCAATCCCGTGTAGGAGCTGCCGCAGGCTCGGGCCGCGTTCGGACGATCTTTTGCTTTCAGATAATCAGGAACGGCACTCAACCAAGCCTTTCACCTGCCCGTCGGGTGTCTGATTTTCGTCGGACAACCACTGCTCGAACCCTGCCGCAATCGCCGGCCACTCGCCATCCAGAATCGAGTACCACGCGGTATCGCGGTTCTGGCCCTTGACCACCATGTGCTGGCGGAACACCCCCTCAAAGCTGAAACCCAAGCGCTCGGCGGCGTACTTGGAGCGGGCGTTGCCGTTGTTGCATTTCCATTCGAGGCGGCGGTAGCCAAGGTCGAAGGAGTGCTTGGCCAGCAGGTAAACCGCCTCCGTGCTTTTCGGCGAGCGCTGCATCGGCGCGCCGAAGGTGACGTGGCCGATCTCGATGCGACCTTGGGCCGGGACGATCGACATCAGGCTGAGGATGCCTTGCACCTGAGCGCTGGCGCGGTCGATGACAGCGAAAAAATACGGGTCGCTGGCAGCCGCGTGGTTGTTGAGCCAAGTGTTGAAAACGTTACGTTCCGGGAAGGGGCCATAGGGCAAATAATCCCACAGCTTCGGATCGGCACCGGGGCCTTCGAGAGCGGCGAACAGCTCGTCGGCGTGACGCGCCGGGTCGAGTCGTTCCAGACGGATGAAGCGTCCTTCAAGCAGGGTGGCGGTGGGGGCGGGGACGCCTTTCCAGTCGGCCGGTGAAATGCTCATGCGTGCGTCTCCTTAAATGGCTTTGCGAAACTGGATGAAACCCGGGCGTTCGGCGATACGCTCGTAGAGCTGGATCGCGGTAGCGTTGGTTTCGTGGGTCAGCCAGTGCACTTTGCCGCAGCCGTCAGCCTTGGCGGTGGCGTAAACATGTTCGATCAGCAGACGGCCTACGCCGGTGCCTCGAGTTTCTGGAGCGACCAGCAAATCTTGCAGGTAGCAGGAGTTTTCGATGCTCCAGTTCGAGCGATGATAGATGTAATGCACCATGCCCACGGCTTTGCCATCGGCCCAGGCCAATGCCGCGTGGGTCGGTTCGCTCGGGTCGAGAAAGCGTTGCCAGGTGCTGTCGGTGACCGCGTCCGGCAGTTCGGTGTTGTAGAAACGCAGGTAGGCCTGCCACAGCGGCAACCAAGCGGCGCGGTCGGCGGCGCTGACCTGGCGAATCTCGATCTGACTCATGGTGATTTCCTTAGCGCATCAAGCGGGCGAGGGTTTGGTCGTTGATTTCGGGGCTGGCAGCGAGGCCTTCGCGCACGCCGGCAATGTCCTCGGCGCTGCGGTTCTGGCTGAGTTTGCGCTTGCCCTCGAGACGGTCGATAGGAATGGCGAATCCGACAATGGCTTTGAGCATGCCGTCGATGTAATCGGCAGGCGCGTCGTCGACTGACCACGGCTGGGCGCGGCCGGCCTCGTGACGGTCGGTGAGGGTGCTGACGATGTCGAGCAGACGCCCGCCATCGCTGAAGGTTTCGGCGTGGCCATAGGCATGCACGGCGATGTAGTTCCAGGTCGGCACGACTTTGCCGTGTTCGGTCTTGCTCGGGTAAAAGCCCGGGCTGATGTAGGCGTCGGCGCCAGCAAAAATCAGCATGGCTTCGGCGCCGTCGCGCAGGTCTTTCCACTGTGGGTTGGCGCGGGCCAGGTGCCCGTACAACGTGCCGTACTCGCCTTGCTCGCAATGCAGCAGCACCGGCACATGGCTGGCTTGCAGACCGTTTTCGCCGTGGGTGACCAGAATCGCGAGGCGAGTGGCGAGGATCAGTTCGTGCAGTTGGGACAGTTCTTCGATGGCAAAGGCGCGTGGCGTGTACATGGACAGATTTTCCTTGGCGAATGCCTGCATCCTAGGCAGGCTATTGGTCTGTTGTAAGAGCCATTGATGACCAATTTCATAGGTCCATTGCCATGCCTGAGCAAACTGCCCTTTCGATGCCATTCAATCCGGCCGGAATCGAGCTCGATCGCCGTCAGGGCTTGAGTCGTCAGCTCTATCAGGCTTTGCGCCTGCGCGTGCTGGATGGACGTCTGGTCAGCGGTACGCGTTTGCCGGCCAGTCGCGATCTGGCGAAGGCATTGGCCATCTCTCGCAATAGCGTGGTGCGCGCCTACGATCAGTTGTATGCCGAGGGGTTCATCGAGGGGCGAGTAGGGGACGGCACTTACGTTGCGCAATTACCCCAAGCGCCAAGCTCGCCGAAAAAACTATCCACAAAAGTATCCACAGGGTTTTCAACAGGCTTACCCACAGCCTTATCCACAAATTGGCTGGATTTACCTGTTGTTTCATCCAGTAAAGTTATCCACAGCGATACGTTCGCACGTATAGAAAAGAACCATTTGGCCCTGCCTCCGAGTGGTCCGCCCCGTGCTTTTCGCGTCGGTGTGCCCGCGTTTGATCTGTTTCCTTTTGAGGTATGGGCCAAGCTCAACGCGGCTTTCTGGCGTAAACCGGATTTACAGCAACTGTGTTACGGCGATCCGGCAGGCGATGCGCGATTGCGCGGCATGATCGCGGCCTATTTGCGCAGTTCGCGCGGCATGCAGTGTTCTGCTGAGCAAATTCTGATCACCAGTGGTGCGCAACAGGGCATTAGCCTTTGTGCACAGCTGCTGGTGCAACCCGGCGATGTGGTCGGGATCGAAAATCCGGGGTACCGGGCCGCCGGTCACGCCTTTGCGGTAGCGGGCGGTCGCTTGCATGGCGTGCCGGTGGATGAAGAGGGCATCAATTGTCGCGCATTGGCTGAAGTTGCCGATTGTCGGCTGGCCTATGTCACCCCCTCCCACCAGTACCCGACCGGAGTTGTGATGAGCCTGGCGCGCAGGCTGGAGCTGCTCGCCTGGGCTGAGCGCAGCCAAGGCTGGATCATCGAAGACGACTACGACGGCGAGTATCGTTACAGCGGCGCACCACTGGCCCCGCTGGCGGCGCTGGATCGTCAGGGCCGTGTGATTTACGTCGGGACATTCGGCAAGGTGGCATTTCCGGCATTGCGCCTGGGGTATCTGGTGTTGCCGGTTGGGCTGGTCGAAGCTTTCGCCAGGCGGCGAGCGGTGGATGTGCGCCATTCCGAGGTGAGCACTCAGGCGGTGATGGCTGAGTTCATGGCCGCTGGGCACTTTCAACGGCACATCCGGCGCATGCGTCGTGCTGCCCTGAGCCGGCGCGACTGCTTGCTGGCGCATTGGCCGGGAGATATTGCCGACGTTGGCAGCTTGCCGGCGGTAGCCGCAGGCTTGCACCTGACGGTACCGGTGGCGAACGTCGCCCGCGAAGGTGAGTTGATTGCCCTGGCCGAACAAGTGGGTGTCGAGGTCAATGGCCTGAGTAGCTATTGGTTACCCGACTCGCCTCGACCGGCGCAGCAGGGCGCCGGGTTGGTACTGGGCTTCGCCGCGGTGCCGGAGCCGCAAATTGAAGCGGCTCTGGCACGCTTGCGCAGTGTCTGGTGTGAGTGACCGCATCAGGGTTTTACGCTTCGGCGGGGCCCGCCTGTTGAGGATGAAGAAACAGATCCCGTACCGCTGGAGTGACGATCCGGCGCAGCAGATTATCCACCGCATCGAAGTGCTCCAGCTCCTGGCGTGATTTGCTCGGCAGATTTTGCAGATAACTGTCGGCAAACTTCAGGTGCGCGGCAGTGAAGTGCTCATCCGGATCAGCCAGTTTGTCGTAATGGAAGTGTGCGACCCAAAGGGTTTTGTTCTGGCGGCTGATATCGAGGATCCGATATTCCTGAAAAAAATCTTTGCGTTGTTTCGTGCGAATGCGGCCACGCTCGTCTTTGACGATCTGCACCAGATTGTGCTCGTGTAACCACTGCAGATAGCTTTCTCGCGGCCTGCGGCCGGTAAGCATACTGCCGTAGATACTGATGCCTTCGCCGCGCAAACGTGTCGCGGCCGTGCGCAGTTCGCTAGCCAAAGTTGCAATCGGAAAATCGGCACTTCTGCGCGCAAATATTTCATCGACACTCACCGCCGCCTGATCGAGGCGAGTGGCCTGTTGATCGAACAGATCTTTCATGTCAGCCGGAATTCGCGAGGGTCGTTGCGCATCGATGCGCAGGCGTTTGATGAACGCTTCGAGTCCGGCGATCATCGACATGGCGTTGTCCACCAGCGGTTCGTCGCCCAGAGCCGTTACAGGTAACATGCGCCTGGCCGGAGCGCGCACGATAGGCATTTGCTCGACTACCGGCGCGGGTTCTGGAGCAGCCCTGCGAGGTTCGATGACCTGTGGCCGTGCCCGGTTGACCCGCCCGACCGCGCGCGAAGCCGCGGGGGTCGGTTCGAGTCTGGCCATCGCCGCAAGCGGAAGCTCTTCAGGTTCCGGCAATGCCTTGAGCAGGGCCTCACGTGCCATCTCATGAAACCCTTCCACCAACTGCTGAACCCGCAGGAAGCGTTCGGTTTGCAGTTGCGCGGCGGAGCTGTCGAACACTTCTTGCAGGCGCCGTTTGGCATCGGCCAGACGGTCGACCAGCGCACTGAGCCTCACGACCGCCACGGCTTGTGTCTCGGCAGGTTGTGCCCTGTTGCGGCGCTCGGCCAAACCATGCCCGGCGTCGGCGGCGCCCTCGAAAATCGGCACAATCAGTTGCCGTAGCGGATCCAGAGTGCTGTCCGGTGCATCGCGCAATGACAGCTCGATGGACATACCGATTTCATTGGCGTGCAGGTCTCGACGCGAGAATGAAGGCAGCAGCCTCCTGAGGTCACCCGCGACGTTCTGGGTTGCGCCGGAGTGATGGTTGAGCCTTTCGAGCGAAGCGTGCAGTTGATCGAGGCGTTCGACCATTTCGTCGCTTACGGCAATGGCGTTGCGTCCCGCGGTCATCTGGGTCTGGCGTGAACGGGTTTGCGCTGGCTCTGCCGGGTTGATCTGTGGCAAGACGATTTTTGCGTATTCGCGCAGCTTCATGCGCATCCAGCCGCTGAGGAAGCGATGCTGTTCGACGGTCATGCGCATCAGTTGCGATTGATAAAACACCCCGGCACCGCCGGCTTCACGCCACTGCTCCAGTGTCGCCAGCGCCCCGGTGTAGGAGCTGGCGAGCTCATCGGCCTTGGTGATGTAGAGCGTGATTTCAGCCTCGGACAGCGGTGCTTGCTCGTCAGCCTCGTTCAGGGGCTCCAAGGCTTCGCTCAGGTCGGCCTTGCGTCCGGCTTCCTGTTCGATGAACCGATGCAGTACCTGCCACGTGTCAGCCTTGCGCTTGGCCTTTTCGCGGCGTAGCGCCTCGATCCTCCCGGTCGGTCCACCGCCGCGCAAGCGCAACCTCAGTTCCCAGTGCCAGCGAGCAGCTTGCGTGTCGAAACGGATGCTCAAACCCGGATGAGCAGGGTCGGCGGGATCAAGGGCGAATACAGGCTCGTCGACTTGTGCGCTGACTTGAAACCAGCGCTCGCCAACCTGGGCATAGAGCTTGCCTTCGGATGCATAGAGATGATCGGCGTTGGGACGCGCTCCTTCGGGGAGGGAGGGTTTGGTCACCTTCATATGATCGATGGTTTTCAAAAAGGCGCTTTGCGAGTCGATGCGCGTCAGTTTCGCCGGCGCCAACAGGGAAAGATGAGCCTCGGGCAGTGGAGTCGTGATGGGCGTGTTGTCATGCGTAATCTTCGGTTCCTTGCGTAGCAGCGGCGCAGGAGGGGGCAATTCTGTGCCCGACGCATGCTTGAGCGCTGTTTTTTCACTCCGCGGGCTGGAAAGCCGAAGCCGGCGAACAGCGATGCGTTGCCCAAGCAGAATGCCCAGCGTCAGCAGAACATCACCGATCGATGACCATTGAGCATACGTATCACCCTGCTCGTGGGCATCCTGCGCCTGCTGGATCTGGGCGATGGTTTGCCAGACCCAGACAGCGGTGCCTGCCGGGCCGCTGAGAAAATTGGCAGCGACGCTAAAAATCGCCCAACTGCTGTCTGCCAGGATCGCCCAGCGGCGCTCGGCATTGGAGGTAGACTGGCGATCGGCAAGATCAGCCAGCGCCTGGCTGTGGCTGGTGAACAGGGTTGTGTAAATGTCAGCGCTCAGCGGCGTGTCCGCGAGGTTTACGGCGGCCGTCAGATCGAGGTGGATGAAGGGTTCGAAAGCCAGCTCGGTAATGGTCCACGGCGAGGGCAGGCCGCTCGAAAAAACGTATTGGGCGTAGTCGAAACTCAAGGATCGGTTGGGCAGCCAGGCCAGTACCGAGTCGCGCAGTTCGCCGGGTTGGTAGAGCGCATACAGCATGTTCTGCGCAGAGGGGAACTGCCGCAACGGTTGATCCAGCAGTGGCCGATAGAGCAGGCAAGGGCCGTCCTTACCCGCAGGTGGGCCGATGATATACATGTTCGCGACGGTGTCGGGGGTGCTGCCCAAACGAAAGCGCGGCATGAACGCCAAGGGGCGGATCTGCACAGGCCAGTCAGCGACGGCGCTGTTATCGGCAATCGATTTGACCAACTGGCGAACCTGGCGGTAACCCCGCTCGTCGACATCGCCCTGGCGCTTGAGTTTGCATTCCAGCGCCAGCAGCGGCAGCAGCAGTGGTAACTGCCGGCAGTAGCGGGTCTGGTAAAGACGCGCCTGTGGCGCATCGTCGATCAAACTGGTTTTGATCAGTTTCGGATAATTTTCGCCGATGTTGACCTTGTCTGCCAGACGCACCAGCAGATCCACGGTCAGCCAGCCCGGTGTGGGCGTCGCATCAGCGTAGGCGATCTTGGCGAGGTAGGGCCGGATGTTATGCAGAGCGAATTCGCCAAGTGTCTGCACGCGAGTGCTGAAGGGATCGGGCAGGGTCAATCCGCCGGCCTCAAAGCTCTGGGTGACGGTGATCCGTACTTGATCCGGACGCAGTAGTGCTGTTTCTTTGGCGGGCCTGGCGGCAGTAATGGCTTCGCGCATCTGCTGTTGGGCATAGTCGGCGATAAGTGCAATCTTGTTGACGTCGAATGCATCGCTGTCGGCGTCTCTGAGCCTGCCCAATTCCGTCAGGTATCCGCTGTAGGTCTGGATATCGTCCAGTGATCCGGCAATCAGCCAGTCGGGGATGGCCTCGTCGAGAAGTCCAACGCGTCCATCGCCGGCTATCTCCTCACGGCCACTGTGCTCTTGAGGCGAAATGAACCTGATCAGCGGCGAGCGGCTCATCGGGTCAAGCGCATCGATCGAATCGATCTGGCAGCTCACCAGTGCCCGAACCAAGGCATCAAAGATATTGCCATCGGGTTCATACAGTCGCCATTTCAAGGTCTGACCGCTCAGCTCCATGTCGATTCGCTCAGGCAGGGTGGCGCCCAGCTCCGCCAGCGAGCTGAACGATTCAAAGCCTTCATCGATGGTGTACATCGTGACCAGCTCCCGGCTGCCCAGCTTCGCCGTCAACACCAGCGCACCGGCGACCATCAGATGCCGGGTCCGATTGGCCTCCGCGAGTTCGAAGGCGAGGTCGAGATCGATCAGGCTGGCACGCACATCAGACAGGCCTGCGTGGGTTGTTGCGCGCGAGGCTTTTTCCGGAAATGCCGAGACATGGCGTGCCAGGCTGCATTCGTTGGTATCCCAGCCTTTGATCGACTGCACATCAAGGGTTTCTTTCAGGGTGTCAGCCAGCTGTTGCCAGCGCGGTATTTCTTCTTCGGTGGCGTTCCAGTAGTCCAACTGGTTTTGGGCGAAAGCAAGAAACAATGCCGGCGCATTTTCGTTGAGCATTTCACTGATCGCATCCATACCGACGGGTAAATGGACCGGGTCTTCCATCTCGGGCGCCAACGTCAGAAAGTGTTCACCTTCTATGTAGTTGGCAGTCTCGCCGGTAAACGCCAAGCGCGCCAATACGTGGGGCAGGGATTCGAATCGGCTGCTGTGACTGAGCATTTTCTGCCCTTGCTGGTGCCAGACAGGAGTCATTAACATGATGTCGTCCGGAGCGACCTGTAATTGCGCAAAGTTTTTCTTCAGGGCTTTGCGCAGCATCTCTACAGCAGCCTCTTGCAAGGTCGGTCCGCCGCTGGTCTGTTCCACCAGTCGGCTTTTTTTGAGCAGCGGCGGGGCGATGATCGTTCGGGTAGATTCACTCATTGGGTAGACACCGGTTAGAAGGTGGACGGTGCGGCAAATGCCGCCTGCCACGGACATTAGCGAGGCGTCCAACAGCACGGGTGGTAGATATATATAGGATGAAAAAAAAGCCCGCACATGGCGGGCAATTGATCCGGTTGAGTGATCAGGAAAAGAACAATGAAGCGGCCTGGGCATGGCTTATGACGCTGCGGTGGATGGCGATCAGTTCCTGATTACTGCGGCCCTCACGCTCGACATAGGCACCGCCCAGCCGACGCTGCTCGACGGTTTTCAAATGCGCGGCGGTGAATGACGGCAACGGGTCGTCAAGGTTTGCGTAGTGGAAGTGGGCGTACCACAGGACTTTACCGCCCTGCTTGTCGAGAATCGGGTATTCGAGCAGATAGTCTTTGCGTGGGCCTTTGAGCCGGCGGCGTTCGGTGGATCGAGTAATCGTCACTTCTTGCTTGCTGTACAACCATTCGACTCGCGCCGCAGTCGGGGGCTGCTGTTTGGTAAGTTCAATCCTTGCGGTTCGACCCGTGGCATAAAGGGCTGTGGCTTCGCTTTCGAGTTGCTGACGCACTTCGGTGGCGGAAGCGGTTTTGCTTTCGACGTGATTGCCAGAGGTAAGTGCTTTGTCGATCTTGTCCATGGCATCGCGCAGGCGCGTGGCGTGCAGATAATAGATCTCCTCTATCTCCGTGGGATTGCGTTGCGCCCGTGCCATGTGTGACTGGGTGCGCTGCCTGAAGGCTGGCAGTTCGTCGAGCAATTCCCTGGCGCTCTGCAGGCTCTTCGAAAGCCCGGGGCCTGGCCTTGGCAATCCGACCGGTTTGGCAGGTACTCTCTCGACCCAGTTGCCCGGGGTTTTTTCGTGAAAAGTGGCAATCACTTTACCGGTCAATGGCGCCACCACATCGACCAGATCGCCGTCCTGCCCGCCGTCACTGCGCCTTGGCTGACCGACCAGTGTGCCTTTGTAGCGGGTCTTGATGATTTTACGCGCGGGGGGCTGTGACGATTTCGATGGTCCGGCGACCGGCTCCACCAAACGTTGCTCGCGCAACAGATTGGACAGGTGCTGTACGGCATTCTGATGGAATTCGCCGACGTGGCGCTTCACTTGCTCCAGTCGTTCGCTGATCACGTACTGTGGATATTCACTGACCAGATCGCCGAACCTCTGATCGATGACGTCGAACTGTTCCACCAGATTGTTCATCGCCTCAACGCGCTCACCGAGCTGGTTGAAACTTTCTTCGGCGCTCAGGTCGATTACGCTCTGAATGTTCAGAGAGGCATCCTCGACGAGGCTTTCCAGGGCGGCACGTGCACCCTCGCGAAACTCTCCCGCTTCGGCCGACAGACACAGTTCCTGGCCCAACGTGATTTGCAGCATCTTCAAATCTTCCAGCGAGAAACTGGGCAGCCTGGCTTTGTACTGACGGGCGACATCGACGGCTTCTTTGCCGAGCAGGTTCAACTCGGCGAAACGGCTGTGGGCAAATTCTATTTTGTCGATGATGCCCTGCGTCAGCTCAGCCATCTTTGCGAAAGGTTCGGAGCGGTCTGCAGCAGCCTCGCTGGCGTCCTCGTCAAGCAGCACGAGTGTCTGCGCAAGGCTTTCGCGAAATGCCGTGTAGGTCTCGTCGATCCAGCCTTGCATGAGGAACAATTGCAGGGAAAGGCGTTCGAGCATTGCGCTGCGGTAGTTGGGTATCGCCTCAAGCAGATTCAGCGCTTTCAGGCTGTCGATGTTAGCGCTGTATTCCTTTGCTTGAGCGTCGAGCGTATCGAGAAACGTCTGCCGGGCACTTTCAGCATTTTGTTCGGTGGCCTCCAGCATGGCGCGTCGAACGTTGACCAACTCGCTGCGCTTGCCAGCCAGGCCGGCGTCGAATACAGCAATGTCGCGTTTTTTCTGCTCTAACTTCTTCGCATTCTGTTTCAACAATTTTTGGCGTTGACTGTTGAGGCCGCCGGCGCGCAGGCGCAGGCGTAAATCGACAAACCATTGCCCACGCGCATTGGCGAGCAACAGCGGACCGGTGCGCATGGGTTGCTGGCGCGTGTCGATGATCTGCACATCTTCATTGTCATTGAGACCGACTTCGAACCAGCGTTCGCCGACCTTGGCGTACCACTTTTGCCCGGCGCTGCGAAGATGGCGGTACGGGCCTTCGGTCGCGGCTGTTGCCAGTGGTTCCGGTCGGTTCACCTTCAGGCTGTCGAGTACCGTGCCCAGGTTCGAAGACGATTGTTCCAGGGCTCCGAGCACGTGCAGCGACAGCTCGTGATTGCCCGGCAGTTCAGCGCCACTGATGTCCGCAAGACGATTGAAGCGAATGCTCGCGGGCGCTGCGGGTTTGCTGGCTGGAGGGGTTTTCTCGGGGAGAACGCCGGATGGCGCTCGCTGCGGTTGCTTGCGTGTCGCCGCTCGATGCGCGAGCGCCATGCCCAGCGACAGCAGGATGTCGGTCAGCGCGGTCCAGGGCACGGGTTGCTGCTGGTTTTGTGCATCGGTGACCTCTTGCAGGTCGTCCATTATTTGCCAGATCCACGCCGCAGTACCGACGCTACGCCCCAGAAACGGCAGCGCCGCATTGAACAGTGCCCAGCCACCGCGCTTGAGTGTGGCCCAGCGGGCTTCGACATTCGACACCGACACGCGATCGGCCAAAGTGATCAGTGCCTCGGTGTTGGTTTTGAACAGGCTTGCCAATACTTCCGGCTCGATCACCTGGCCAGACATAGTCACGTTTGCACGGTCATCTGCCGAGCCGGGATCGATCAACAGTTGCGGAATGGTCCACACCGAAGGCAGGGTTCCGGGAAAAACGTATTGCGAATAATCGAAGCGTACCTTGTCCGGCAACCAGGCCAGTACCGACTGGCGCAGTGTGGTCGAATGCTTGATCGCATACAGCAGATTTGTCCTTGACGGGTATTGCAGCAGCGGTACATCGAACAGTGGACGATAGAGCAGACAGGGCCCCTTGTCCGCATCGCGTGGGCCGATCACGAACATGTTGAGCACTTCGTCTGCGCTATCGCTGGCCTTATCACTTTTGACGAACGCCAGCGGGCGCACGACGATATCCTCGCCATCGACACGCCTGTCCGTTGGTTCCACAGCCAGCGCCGCCACGACGTAGCGATAACCTTGTTCATCGATACCTGCTTCGCCGCGGATCTTGTGTTGCAGCGCCAGCAACGACAATTCAACGGGCAATTGACGACTGTAGAGCTGCTGCAGGCGTGCAGCCTGGGTTTTGTCTTCGACCAGGCGCTGCTCGAGCAACTGCGGATAGGTCTTGCCGATATCGACCGACGTGACCAGGTTTTTCAGGTAGGTGGCGGTCATCCATGTCGGCACCGGTGTCGAACTGTTGCGGTAGCGCACCGACAGGTCGCCCAGTGGCAGGCCGGCGAGATTCTGCAGCGCCAGATCAACCAGGGACAAGGTCAGGGTCTGCGGTTGCTCCGGTGCGACAAACGTGCCCCAGACCACAACGCTGGTATCGGTTATTTCCACGTCTTGCAGCTTGAAGTCCTGGGTCGGTGTGCGATCGATCGCCTTTTTCAGCTTGTCGAGGGTAAAGGCCTGGATATCGGGGATTTCGCTCTGAAAACTCTTGCCCGAATTCTGCTGCTGCACGGCCACCAGATCCAGCAGGTGCCGGCTATACCGGGTCTGGTCTGCGGGCGAGGCATTGTCCAGCCAGGACGGCAGGGCGTGTTCGGTGTGGGTGAAGCGACGGGACAGGTTTGACTCGGCGGCCGGGCTGGCACCGCTGCCCAGATGGGCGAGAGCAATCGAGTCATTTCGACTTTTGAAAAAGTCGACCTCGCCGATCGCCTGGGCTTCCAGCGCAATCAGCGCGCAGGCTTGCTGATCGAAAAAATTGCCTGTTGGCTCGAATAGCCGCCATTGCACTTGAAGCGCATCGGCGCCGGGCTGCAGAGGCCACTGCAAGGACTTTTCCAGGTCGGTAAAGCTGTCGAAGCACTGGAATCCCTGAGGAACCGAATGCGTGAGGATGATGGTCCGTTCGCCTTTGCTGCCGAGCAGAACAGCCGTGTCGAGGACATTGAGATGGCTACGGTCGGTGGTATCGCCCAGATCAAGATCGATCAGACAGGTACGAGTCTGATAGGTGTCCTCGAGCGCTCGTTCGGTTTTGTCCGGGTTCTTGAAAACGCCTAGCGCCATTGCCCGTTGATCGGCATCCCAACCGTTGTCGGCGCTGACGTTCCAGACCTGCTGCAAGGTCTCTGAAAGTTGGTGCCAGCGCGGCACGGAAGGGCTGATGGTTTCGTTCCAGTAGTCGATCTGCTGTTCTTCCAGCGCCGTGAGCAGCAGCGGGGCGAGTTCGTTGAGCAAGGCGCCAACCGCTTCGATGTCTACGGGTAACTGGACACAAGGCATGACGTCCGGTTGTTCGGTAAGAAAATGTTCGCCGTCAATGAGCGTGATCGCGGTGCCAGACAGAGCCAGCCGTACCAGTGCATCGGTGAGCGACTCGAAATGGTAAGGCCCCGCGACGATTTGCCGGCCATCGGAGTGCCAGGACGGCGTGGCAACAATGGCCAATGTCGGATCGATGACCTGTTGCGGGTATAACTTTACTAGGGCAGGAAGCAAGGCGTTCGCTGCCACTTCACTGAGCGACGGGCCACTCACCAGTTGGCTGAGTACATCGATGGCGCTGGGCGCCGGTTTCTCTGACATGACCATATCCTTGGCTGACGTTTGCGGCCGCTGCGATGCGCAGCGCCGGACGACAGCACGTTAGGTCAGTGGCCGTGGCGGCAGGTGGTACATAGTTATCGCAGGCAAAAAAAGACCCGCAGGTGCGCGGGTCTTTTCTGGCAGAGCTCTCAAGTCCCTGATTTGATTTTGGTCCAGGCCCGGGTGCGTGCCCGCTCGGCATCACGGGGCAACGGTTGCAGGGTGTACAGCGTGCCCATCGCCGCATCCGTCGGGTACAGGTTGGGATTGTTGCGGATCGCCGGGTCGACAAGTTCCGTGGCGTCCTTGTTCGGGTTCGGATAACCGACAAAGTCGCTGACCGGTGCAATCACCGCCGGCTGCAGGAGGTAGTTGATGAAGGTGTAGGCGTCCTCGGTGTTCTTCGCGCCCTTGGGAATCGCGAGCATGTCGAACCAGATCGGAGCACCTTCCTTGGGCAGGCGCATATCGACCACCACACCGTTCTTGGCTTCCCTGGCGCGGTTGGCGGCTTGCGAGAAGCTGCCGGAATAGCCGACTGCCACGCAGATGTCGCCGTTGGCGATATCGGCCATGTACTTGGACGAATGGAAATAAGTCACGTACGGACGGATCTTCATCAACAGCGCTTCAGCCTTGGCGTAATCCGCCGGGTTCTTGCTGTTCGGATCGAGACCCAAGTGTTGCAGGGCCAGTGGCAGAATTTCCGACGGCGAATCGAGCAGGGCGACGCCGCACTGCTTGAGCTTGCTGATGTTCTCTTCCTTGAAGATCAGGTCCCAACTGTCCACCGGCGCATTGTCGCCCAGCGCCGCCTTGACCTTCGCCGGATTGAAACCGATCAGGATGGTGCCGTACATGTACGGCACGGCGAATTTGTTGCCCGCATCATTGGCTTCGATCAGCTTCATCAGTTTCGGATCGAGGTGGTTCCAGTTCGGCAGCTTGCTGCGATCCAGCGGCTGGAATACCCCGGCCTCGATCTGCTTGGCGAGAAACACGTTGGACGGTACCACCACGTCGTAGCCGGAGTTGCCGGTGAGCAGCTTGGCCTCCAGCGCTTCGTTGGTGTCGAAGATGTCGTAGACCAGTTTGGTCTGGGTGTTCTGCGCTTTGAAGTCTTCGAGCGCCTTGGGCGTGATGTAGTCGAACCAGTTGTAGACGCGCAACGTGCGTTCTTCAGCGTGGGCGGTCGTGCTCATGAGTGCGGCGCACAGGGCTGGCGCGATGAGGTGTGTGAGGGTTTTCATTGCTCAAAACCTTCCAGCACGTTTACCGCGTTGATGCCGATTTCTTCCACGGCGTAACCGCCTTCCATGACGAACAGGGTCGGTTTGCCGAGGGCGGCAATACGCTTGCCCATCGCCAGATAATCCGGGCTGTCGAGTTTGAATTGCGAGATTGGATCGTCCTTGAAGGTGTCGACGCCGAGCGACACGACAATGATGTCGGCGCCGTAGCGGTCGATCTCCTCGCAGGCTTGATCCAGCGCTGCGCTCCACACGTCCCAGCCAGAACCGGCCGGCAGCGGGTAGTTGAAATTGAAGCCTTCACCGGCGCCTTCTCCGCGTTCGTCGTCATAGCCGAGGAAGAACGGGAATTCCGCTTCCGGGTGACCGTGGATCGAGGTGAACAGCACGTCGCTGCGCTCGTAGAAAATCGACTGCGTGCCGTTACCGTGGTGATAGTCGACGTCGAGGATCGCGACCTTTTTGTGGCCCTGATCGAGGAACGCTTGTGCGGCGATGGCGGCGTTGTTGAGGTAGCAATAACCACCCATCAAGTCGCTGGCGGCGTGGTGTCCCGGTGGACGGCACAGGGCGAAAGCGCTGCGTGCGCCGCGCTGGATTTCCGCCTGGGCGGTGAGGGCCACTTGCGCCGCGCTGTAGGCCGCTTGCCAGGTGCCGGCGGTGATCGGTGCGCCGCCATCGAAGCTGTAATAGCCGAGCTGGCCATGCAGGCTGGTCGGTTTGATTGCGCGAAGGGTTCGTGCCGGCCAGGTGTAGGGCAGCAGATCACCGTCGGTGTTGAATTCGGTCCAGCGATCCCATGCCCCCTTGAAGAAGTCGAGATAGTCGCGGCTGTGGATGCGCGCGATGGGCTCCAGTCCGAAGTCCTTCGGCGCCTCGACCGCGCCGAGGTTCTGGTTTTGTACGCGCTGCAAGACGTGGTCGGCGCGCGACGGCATTTCGAAGCACGGTTTGAGCTGGCCATCGATGAGTTCGCAGCGGCCATGGTGCAGGTGGTGATCGTCTGAGTAGATCGTCAGCATTTGTTGTTCTCCGCAGGGCTGATTCGGTTGCCCCCAGTGTTGCGGCGCACAGCGAATCGGAGAACGGCAGGAAAGGCCAAAATGGGATCGATATGGCCAAAAATTCTGACCACAATTCGCCCCCTGAGGATCAAAAGATCGCAGCCTTCGGCAGCTCTTACACCGATCCCTGTAGGAGCTGCCGAAAGCTGCGATCTTTTGACTTTCAAGCCCTGAATTGGCTGGGGGCGACACCGCTCCAGCGCACGAAGGCGTGGCGAAAACTCGCGGTTTCGCTGAAGCCAAGGGTTTCGGCGATACGGTAAATCGGCAGTTGATCCTCACACAGCATCTGCTTGGCCCGTTCAAAGCGCAGTTCATCGAGCAGTTCCTGGTAACTGCTGCCCATGTCCTTGAGGTGACGGCGCAACGTGCGCGGCGAACAGTTCATCTGCTGCGCCAGACCCTCCAGGCCCGGCGCAGCGTTCAACTGCGCACTGAGTAACCGACGGATGCGTCCGAGCCAGGCCTGACGCCCGGTGAACTCCAGATTCTGCTTGCGGCAGCGCTCTTCCATGGCCTGGTGAGTGATGGCATCGGCCAGCGGCAACGGCTGATCGAGCCAGCGTCGGTCGAAGGCGAACGCGTTGTCCTTGGTCGCGAAGTGCAGAGGGCTGTCGAAGTGTTCGGCATAGCTGTCGCGGTAATCGGGGGCGGTGTGTTCGAATCGTGTGGCCAGTAGCGGCAGGGGATGACCAAGCAAATCGTCGCAAATCACTTTCAGTGAGACCAGACAGAACTCGGCATTGAACACCGCCATCGCCGGGCTCTCGCGATAATCCGCCGCGACGAACCAGACGCGCTCGCCATCGTCTTCCAGGCTCAGTTCGAAAAGTGTTCCCAGCAACGCCGGATATCGGATCGCCAGGCGCAAAGCGTCACCGAAGGTGGCACAGGTCAGCAGCGCGTAACCGAGAATGCCGTAGCAGGAAACGTGCATGCGCCGGCCCAGTTCAAGGCCGATATCGTGCTTGAGCGCGACCGCATTGGCGCAGACCTGCATCTCCTGATTGGTGGTGATGCGTGTGTCGGCCCGGTGCAAATCTGCCGCACTGATGCCGCTGCCGGCCAGTAGCGCGTCGCTCGACAAGCCTTCGGCCTTGAAGGTGTTGAGTATCAGCGAAACGGCGTTGAGAGTCGTGAGGTGGGAGTGCAGCATGGGGGCCTCCGTTCGGGTTTGCAGGAAGCGAGCAAGTAGCGTGCCGCGCGAGACGCCCGCTTGTTGGCAGGCGTTCGCAAGGCTGGTCGGGCTACTCAGTCGCTGTTGAAAAACAACGTTTGCGCCTTATCCAGGCCGATCATGCTGCGATAGTAGGCCAGTCGCTGTGCACCGTTCAGTCCGCGAATACTATTGGCTTCCTGCCCCAGTTGCTGCTCCTGCGGTGTCTTGAGGCGCGCATAAAGGAACGCTTTGTTTGGCACCCATGCGGTGGAATAAAGGAAATGTGCATACCAGAGCACTTTGCGCGTAGTCCGGTCGGTGATGGTGTATTCGTCCAGATAGAGTGTCTTGCTACCCTTGAGACGCCGCCGGCTGACGGTCTTCGCGATATTGATCGCGTTGTTTTCCTGCAGTCGGAGAACAGCCGCTGGCGTGGGTGGTTGCTCCTTGGTCATTTTCAGCAAGGCCGTGCTGGCCTGTTGGTAAAGATCTGCGACGGCATCGCTGAGCTTTTTATTGATAACTGCAGCCGAACGCTGGGTGCTCTCGGTGGCGTTGCTGTCCGTCAGTGCCTGCTCAATGGCGCTGCTGATGTGTTCCAGTTGCAGGGCCTGTTGATGAAACAGAAACTCGACGCCGACTGGCGAGCGCCCTGGCTGTTTGATGAGCTCATTCATGCGCGTAGTAAACGCTGCCAGCGTATCGAGCAAGGTTTGCCCGTTATTCAGACTGGTTTCAAGTGCCGGGTTCGGGATCTTGGGTGACTCGCTGCTCAAACGTTCAACCCAGGTTCCCGGTGGCTTCTGATGGAATGTGGCGATCACCTTGTTGGTGAGAGGCGACTTGATGTCGACCAGATCGGTTTCCAGCCCCTGTTCCGTCAGGCGTGGCTCGCCGATCAGCACGCCGTTATAGCGTGTGTGGATAAACTTCTTCTTCGGCCGTGGCGGTTGTGGGTGTGGTACCGGCTGAGTTCTCAAGGTGTCCCGCTCTTCAAGCACCAGCACCAGATTGCGTTGGGCGTGGCGGTTGAACTGGTCGAGTTGGCCGCGCAACCTTGCAAAGGGCGCTTCGAGCACTTGTTCGGCGTAGGTGGTATGCAAGTCGGCAAGGCGTTCATCGAGTACGTTGAATTGCTCGATGAGGTCGTTGAGGCTGTCGATACGCTCGTCGAGCCGTGCGACGCTGCGCTCCCCCAGTGTGTCGCGCAAGGCCTGCACGGCAATGTCGGCGGTGTCGACGATATGGTCGAGGTTACGCCAGGCATCGGCGGCGCTGTTCACTGAGTGCTCGGCCAGGCACGTGTTGCGCGCCAGCGTCACCTGCAATGCTTTGAGGTCGTCGATCGAATACGCAGGAAGTGTTCTGCGCGTGTGTTGCATCAGGCGCAAGCCATCCCTTTTGAATGTTTTCAGTTCTTGCATCCGCGCTTGGATGTTCTCGAGTCGCGCAATCATGTCCTGATTGAGCACGACCATCTGTTGCGCTTCGGCAATTTGCCGATCCTCGCGGACTTCGGCCTGACGCTCGAGATGATCGAGGATGCTGCGCAATTTGGGTGTGAACACGGTCAGTGCTTCACGAATACCGGCATGCGTGAGTTCAAGTTGAGCCTTGAGGTAGCCGAGAGATCTTTGCTGATAGTCGGCTGTTGGCGAAAACACATGCAATGCCCGGAGATCACTCAAGGCCTGGCCATAGGCGGCTCGTTGTGTTTCCAGCGTCTTGAGAAATTGCTCGCGCTGAGCCGCCGCCGTTTCGGTGGTGGCCGTACTCATCGCCTGATGGGCTTGTTCCAGTTCTTGTTGCGCAGTTGCCTTGCGATTTTCGAAGGCTGTCAGACGGGTGCGCAGTTTGTCTGCCTGCCGTTGCCCTTCCGCCTCAGCCGCCCGCGTCAGGCTTGTTGAACCGCCGCCAAGCAAGCGTAAACGGGTATCGACGAACCAGTCTCCGCGCAGATTGCTGATAAGCGCCGGACCTGAGCGTGCGGCTGTTTGCGCATCGATGATGATCACGGTGCCGTTATCGTCTACGGTGACTTCGTACCAGTCCTTGCCTACGGGTGCGTAGTATTTTTTACCCTGGCGATAGAGATGAAGATAGAGACCTGCTTCCGTACTGGCGGCCCCCAGTCCTTGCGGACGCTCGATCTTGAAGTGGTTCAGCACCACGCTCAGGCTTGTCGGTTTGTGATTCACCGCTCCGCTGATGTTCAGTGTTTGCTGCAAGTCTGTCACTTCGTGAGGGGCGCCCTTGGCGAGTTGCTTGAGGGTGCGGGTCGGCACTGAAGGCAGCGGATCTATTGTCGGTTTTGAAGTGGCTGGTTCCTGGCGGGGTCGTGGGTTTTTTGGACTGCGGGCGGCGATATGCAGAGTGATCGCCATGGCCAGATTGAGCATCGTATCGGTGAGCGCTGCCCATTGCGCGGGTTTGTCGTCTTGCTCATGGGCCTCTTTCAGTGCCTGCAATTGATCCATGATTTGCCAGATCCACGTGGCAGCGCCGGCGACGCGCCCGAGAAACGGCAGGATGCCGTTGAACAGTATCCAGCCCGCCCGCTTGAAGCTGGCCCAGCGATTTTCGCTGTTGGATACCGACTGGCGGTCGGCAAGGGTGACCATTGCCTGCGCGTTGGCTTTGAACAGCGCGTTGGGGAGGTCGCCGTCGAGCTTTGTCGAGCTCAAACCGATCGGTCCGCTCATGACAGTGAACTTGCTGGAATCGATCAGAAACTCGGTGACCGTCCAGGGCGACGGCAAGGTGCCGGGGAAAACATAGTTGGCGTAGTCGCTACGGGCGTTGTCCGGCAACCAGGCCAGCACCGAGTCGCGCAGGCTGAACGATTGCTGGATGGCGTAAAGCAAATTGCTGGTTGACGGATATTGGCTCAGGGGTTGGTCGAGCATCGGGCGGTACAACAGGCATGGCCCGGCGCTAGGATCCTCGGGGCCGATCACGAACATGTTGGCGACCTCGTCCTTGCTGCCGTCAGTCCTGCGTTTGGGGATAAAGGCCAGCGGACGCATGACGATGGTCTGGTTCTCGACTAGACGTTTTTTACTGTCGGGTTCCAGCACGGCCATGACGTAACGGTATCCACGCGCATCAATGCCCGCCTCACTGCGGATCTTGCACTGCAGGGCCAGCAACGGTAGCTGGATGCGCAAGTGTCGGGCAAACAGAGCCTGCCGGGCTGCCGACGCCGGCGTGCTGTCGAGCAGTTGTTTTTTGATCAGGGCCGGGTAAGTCGTACCGATGTCCGCGCGGGTGACGAGACCTTCCAGATAATCCACGGTCAGCCATGCAGGCAGTGTCTTGCCACGCGTTGAAACAAGGGTCTTGTCGCCCAGAGGAGGAACCGCGATCAGATTCTGCAATGCGAGATCGACGACGCTGAAGTTGTAGGTGTCGATCTTTCCCGGAACGGTGAACGTGCCCCAGATCACCGGACTTTTTACCTGCAACTGGAGTGACTCCAGCGCCGTTTCCAGTTCCGGTGCGGTGCGCAATTGTTCCGCGTGCTCGAGCAGGGTTTTTGCATGCAGGGCATTCAGTTCGGCCAGCGCGTATTCGCTGATCGGCAGGATTCCATCCAGATAGGACTTTCCCTTGTTTTGACTGTTAAGCGCGGCCAGATCTTTCAGGTGGCGAGAGTAGTTGTTCAGGTCCGGCAGGGAAGCGTCATTCAGCCAGTCGGGAAGGGCGTCTCTGAACCAGTCAAGGCCCGGGCTTTTGTTCTTCGCGGACTCATGCACTTCAGGTGTCGACGTGGATAACGGTTTCTCGCCCTCAGTTGGAACACTGTCGGAGAAGTCCAGTGAACCGATCACATCGATTTGAACGGAGACCAACGCACAGGCCTGGTAGTCGAAAATGCTGCCCGGGGGTTCGAGCAACCGCCATTGCACATCTCGGTAGGTTTCGGCGGCACTGATATGCTCGGGCAAGGTTGCTCCGAGCTTTTCCAGAGAGTCGAATTTCTGGTAACCGTTAAGTAATGAATGGGCAAGGATGACCGTCTCGGTCTTCTGTTTGCCGATCAACACGACCATCGAAACTTCGTTCAGATGCTTGACGTTGTCGCCATCGATCAGGTTGATGGCGATCAGGTACGCGTTGAGCTGGTAGAGATCGTCGGGTTTTCTGTCGACTTGCGCCGGTGTTTGATAAAGCGCGCGTGCCATCGCGCAGTCAGCATCACTCCAGCCTTTTATCTGATTGACGTTCCAGAGCTTGCGCAGGGTGTCGGACAACGCCTGCCAGCGTGGCCCGGAGCTGTCGCCGGTGCTGTTCCAGAACGCCAGCTGCTGTTCCTGGAAGGCCGTGAGCATTATCGGCGCCAGCAAATTGAGCAGGTTGGCGATTTCGTCGATTCGCACTGGCAAATGTACCGCAGGTTCGCTGATCGGTTGTTGCGCAAGGAAGTGCTCGCCTTCGATATACAGGGCCGGGATGCCGTGCACGACCTGGTTGGCGAGAATTTCAGTGAGTGCCTGATAAGCCGTAGGTCCGGCCATTATCTGGTCGTCGTTCAGCGCCCAGGCCGGGCTGCCGACCATTGTGCTGCCGGGGTCCAGATCCAGCGCGGGATACATTTCGCGCAAATGCTGGCGCAGCAGGACGGCCGCCACATCGCGCAAGTTGGGTCCGACACTGAGTTGAGTGATCAGCGTTTCAATGGGGTTGGCGTCGCTGACGGCTTGTGGAGTGGAGCTTGAGCTGGATGAAATCATCGTGCATCCCTGCATTGGTGATGGAGCTTCCCGAGGCCAGGCCTCGGGGTTGCTTCATGCTAGGGGGGCACAATCGAGCGATGGTGGTAGATATATATGCTGTGCGGTTTTAATCCTGATAGTCGGACCGATCAGCTCAGTTCGCCACACAGGTCGAGTTCGATCAGGCGACGTATTTCGGCGTTTTCCAGGCCGGCGCCGAGCAAACCATGCAATTTGCCGAACGCCGCTTCACGGGTCATGCCGCCGCCCGACAGCACGCCGACGCTACGCAGCCGACTGCCGGCTTCATACACATCCAGCTCGACGCCGCCTTCATGGCACTGCGTCACCGCCACCACCACCACGCCGTTGTCGCGCGCGCGGCCGAGGCTGGCGAGAAATTCGGCGTTATCACTCGGTCCGGTGCCACTGCCGTAGCACTCCAGCACCAGACCTTGAATGCCGCTGTCGAGCAGGCCATCGACAACCTCGGCGCCTATGCCCGGGAACAGTGGCAGCACGCCAACCTTGGCCAGCTGTTTCGGCTGGTTGTAGTTCAATGACGCAGGAATCGAGGTGGCTTTCACGCCGCCGCCCTGACGCTCCAGCCGCTTGAACGGATGACGGCCAAAGCTGCGCACTTTCGCGCAACGGGTCGGGTCCAGCAGTTCACCATGGAAGTACAGATGCACGCCTGGCGCCAGGCCTTGACCGAGCGCGACCAGTGCGCCGCCGAGGTTTTCCCAGGCATCACTATCGGTCACGCCAGCCGGCAGCATGGAGCCGGTGAAGCATACGCGCGCGTGCAGACCGAGGAACTGGAAACTCATGGCTGCGGCGCTATACGCCAGCGTGTCGGTGCCATGCAGGATCAGCACGCTGTCGCAGCCTTGCACATCAACTGCATCGACCACTGCTTCACGCAGTTGCTGCCAGTAGGCCGGAGTCATGTTGGCGCTGTCGATCAGCGGCGACATCTCACGGAAGCGCCACTGCGGCACGACGAGTTCAGGCTGGCTGTGCAGGTAGTCGCGCATCCGCGCTTCGAAACCGGACGCCGGGGCCAGACCGTTGGCGCTGGCCTGCATGCCGATGGTGCCACCGGTGTAGAGCACCATGACGTGTTGGGCGGCGGGATAAGTCGAAGGGTTCATAGGATTCTCCGAAAGATGAGTTCCTGTAGGAGTGAGCCTGCTCGCGATAGCGGTCTTTCAGCCAACATAAATGTTGAATGATGAACCGCTATCGCGAGCAGGCTCA
Organism: Pseudomonas sp. NPDC087690; assembly: GCF_044743175.1. Taxonomy (NCBI): domain Bacteria; kingdom Pseudomonadati; phylum Pseudomonadota; class Gammaproteobacteria; order Pseudomonadales; family Pseudomonadaceae; genus Pseudomonas; species Pseudomonas sp. NPDC087690. The sequence continues at coordinate 10,834 of NZ_JBIUVX010000015.1, read as the reverse complement.
CTCCTACAGGTTATTGCATCACAATAACTGACGGGCGCAGGGGATGCGCCCGTCATTTACCTGTCAGCGTTGCGCTGCAGGCACGCCTTGCGGCTCGGCATCGGTCTGGCCGGCAGCGGCAGACGGGTTGGTCGGCCAGGCCTTCAGGTCCAGATCCAGATCGGCAAATTTGCTCGAGTCGAACACCGGCTGTTTGACGCCGGCGCGGCGCTGCGCGTCGTAGTCGCGCATCACGCGCATGCCGACCTTGAACAGCATGGCCAGGGCCACCAGGTTGACGAAGGCCAGGCAGGTCATGGTGATGTCGGCGAAGGCGAACACGGTCGACAGGTCCTGCATCGAACCCCATACCACCAGCGCCAGCACCAGACCGCGGAAAATCATCAGCGCAGCGCGATTGCGGGTAAGGAACTGCAGGCTGTTTTCGCCCAGGTAGTAGTTGTAGAGGATGCAGGTGAAGACGAACAGCGACAGCGCGACGCTGACGAACATACGGCCCCAGTCACCAACCACAGCGGCCAGCGAGTTCTGGGTCAGGACGATGCCGTCACCTTCGAAGCCCGGGGTGTAGAAGCCCGACAACAGGATCAGCAGCGCGGTGCAGGTGCAGATCACGAAGGTATCGAGGAACACGCTGAAGGCCTGAACCACGCCTTGCGCGCCCGGGTGCTTCACAGCGGCCACGGCGGCGACGTTCGGCGCACTGCCCAGACCCGCTTCGTTGGCGAACACGCCACGCTTCACGCCCATGACGATGGCGCTGCCGAGCAGGCCACCAAAGGCCGGGTCGAGGCCGAAGGCGCTCTTGAAGATGGTTTCCAGCATGGCCGGCACGTGTTCGATCTGAGTACCGATCACGTACAAGGTCACGCCGATATAGGCCAGGGTCTTGACCGGTACCAGCAGGTCGGACACCGAGGCGATACGCTTGATGCCGCCGATGAAGGTGATGGCCAGCAGCACTGCCAGAACGATACCGGTGTGTTGTGGGTTGAACTCAAAGGCGTTCTGCAGCGAGTGGGTCACGGTGTAGGACTGCAGGCCAATGAAGGCGAAGCCGTAGGTGACCAGCAGCAGGACGGAGAACACTACAGCCATGCCTTTGAGCTTAAGGCCGTGCTGGATGTAGTAGGCCGGGCCGCCACGGTACAAGCCGTCGCCATCGGCGCGCTTGTAGACTTGGGCCAGGGTGCACTCAAAGAAGCTGCTGGACATGCCGACCAGAGCGGTCACCCACATCCAGAACACTGCACCTGGACCACCGAGGGTCACGGCGATGCCGACACCGGCGATGTTGCCTGCACCGACACGGCCGGCAAGGCTGAGCATCAGGGCCTGGAACGAGCTGAGTTGCCCGGCGCTGCCTTTGAGGCTGTCGCGGAACACCGCGAACATGTGGAAGAAATGACGCAATTGAACGAAACGCGAGCGAATCGTGAAGTAGCTACCGAGCCCGACAATGAGCACGATCAGTACTTTCCCTGAGAGGAAGTCGTTAATGACTTCGAGCATGGATTTTTCCTCGCTGTTTATTGTGTAAGCAAATGCTGGATGGAAGAAACATCGTGTTACACCGGTGTGCGCGCGGCACGACGGGTGAGGCGAAGGTTTCGTCCCGGTCCATTTCGCGGGTTTGTTATTAGTTCGGGTTTCGCATGGGTTATGGCCTCGTTACCGACGACCGCTCACGCGAAGAGGGGCGGCACTATACCGATCAGTGGCGCGCCCGTCTGCACGGTAGTGGTGCAAGCGACGAAACGAAGCTTTGAAACACCCGGCGTTACCGGCGCCGGGCTTGTGCAGGAACTGCTCTGTGTGGGAGCGAGCCTGCTCGCGAAAGCGGTATTGCAGACACATCGTTTTTGAATGTGCCGCCGTCTTCGCGAGCAGGCTCGCTCCCACATAAAGCAATCCCCAGACATACGGGTCTCAGGGTCAGAAAGTTAAAAAAAAGGGCTTGGGGACTAAATCCCCAAGCCCTCAAAAGGTGAGAGGTGTCTAGTCCCTCGACCTGGTGAGCGGTGCTACAAGTAACGTGTCGGTTCAGCCTTTGAGCGGAACCAGACGCGGAGCAATCATGTTTTCCGGGCGCAGGATGTCGGCGAGCATGGCTTCGTCGAGCAGACCCTCTTCGCGCACCAGCTCCAGCACGCCGCGGCCGCTTTCAAGGGCGAGGCCGGCGATACGGGTGGCGTTTTTGTAGCCGATGTACGGGTTCAGTGCGGTGACCAGACCGATCGAGTGCTCGACCAGTTCGCGGCAGCGCGCTTCGTTGGCGGTTATGCCGACGATGCAGTGCTCGCGCAGCATGTCCATGGCGCGTTGCAGCAGGCGGATCGAGTCGAAGATCTTGAAAGCGATCAGCGGTTCCATCACGTTCAGCTGCAGTTGGCCGCCTTCGGCTGCCATGGTCAGCGCCAGATCGTTACCGATCACTTGGAACGCTACTTGGTTAACGGCTTCCGGGATGACCGGGTTGACCTTGCCAGGCATGATCGAGCTGCCTGGCTGACGCGCTGGCAGGTTGATTTCGTTGATGCCGGTGCGTGGGCCGCTGGACAGCAGGCGCAAGTCGTTGCAGATCTTCGACAGCTTCACCGCAGTACGCTTGAGCATGCCGGAGAACAGCACGAAGGCGCCCATGTCGGAAGTCGCTTCGATCAGGTCGGCCGCCGGTACCAGCGGTTGACCGCTGATCAGGGCCAGACGCTGTACCGCCAGCGCTTGATAACGCGGGTCGGCGTTGATGCCGGTACCGATCGCGGTGCCGCCCAGATTCACTTCAGTCAGCAGTTCCGGAGCCAGCGTCTTCAGACGGGCCAAGTCTTCGCCCATGGTGGTGGCGAAGGCACGGAATTCCTGGCCGAGGGTCATCGGCACGGCGTCTTGCAGCTGGGTACGGCCCATTTTCAGGACGTGATCGAATTCTTTGCCCTTGGCCGCGAATGCCTGAATCAGGCTGTCGAGACTGGCCAGCAGGGTGTCGTGACCGAGCAGCAGACCCAGGCGGATCGCCGTTGGGTAAGCGTCGTTGGTCGACTGCGCCATGTTGACGTCGTCGTTCGGGTGCAGGTACTGGTACTCGCCTTTCTGGTGACCCATTGCTTCCAGAGCAATGTTGGCGATCACTTCGTTGGCGTTCATGTTGGTGGACGTACCGGCGCCACCTTGAATCATGTCGACCACGAACTCTTCGTGGAAATCACCGCGGATCAATCGGGCACAGGCTTCGCTGATGGCAGCGTGCTTGGCTTCGCTCAGGTGACCCAACTCGCGGTTGGCGTCAGCAGCGGCCTGTTTGACCATTGCCAGGCCGACAACCAGTTTCGGGTAATGCGAAATCGGAACGCCCGAGAGGCGGAAGTTGTTCACCGCTCGCAGGGTCTGGATGCCGTAATACGCTTGAGCCGGTACTTCGAGGGCGCCAAGCAGGTCGTTTTCTGTGCGGAAAGATGCAGCGGAGGACATGATAGAAATCATCTCGATATGGACCCGGT
>NZ_JBIUVX010000015.1:0-7327 GCF_044743175.1 Pseudomonas sp. NPDC087690 | reverse complement strand
GCGTGAGGGAAATTTCGGGCCAATGCTGTTAAGCACTGCCCTATGCACATTCGGCAAAATGCCCATGTGACGCCGCCTGCGCGGCAGACGTGTGACCTGTTTTGGTGCGTGTCCGGGAGGACGTGATGAATCTGGAAAGCAAATGGCTCGAGGACTTCAGTGCTCTGGCCGCCACCCGCAGCTTCTCGCAGGCAGCCGAACGGCGCTTCGTGACTCAGCCGGCGTTCAGTCGGCGGATCCGCAGTCTGGAAGCCGCATTGGGGCTGACCCTGGTCAACCGCTCGCGCACGCCGATCGAGCTGACGGCGGCGGGGCAGCTGTTTCTGGTGACCGCACGCACCGTGGTCGAACAGCTCGGTGAAGTGCTGCGTCATTTGCATCATCTGGAAGGCGGGCAGGGCGAAGTGATGCAAGTCGCTGCCGCTCACTCGCTGGCGCTGGGTTTCTTCCCGCGCTGGATCGCGCAACTGCGTAATGAAGGCTTGAACATCGCCACTCGGCTGGTCGCAACTAACGTGGGTGACGCGGTGCATGCGTTGCGTGAAGGCGGCTGCGATCTGATGCTGGCGTTCTATGACCCGGACGCGGCGATGCAGATGGACCCGGAGATTTTCCCCTCGCTGCATTTGGGCCAGACCGAGATGCTGCCGGTGTGTGCGGCGGATGCGGAGGGCAAGCCGCTGTTCGATCTGGAAGGAGAAGCGAGCGTGCCGTTGCTGGCTTATAGCGCCGGGGCGTTTCTCGGGCGTTCGGTGAATGGCTTGCTGCGTCAGCGTCAGTTGCGCTTCACCACTATTTACGAAACCGCAATGGCTGACAGCCTGAAAAGCATGGCGCTGGAAGGACTCGGGATTGCGTGGGTGCCGCAACTGAGCGTGCGGGCCGAGCTGGCGCGTGGCGAACTGGTGGTCTGCGGCGGCCCGCAATGGCATGTGCCGCTGGAGATTCGCCTCTACCGCTGCGCCTTGGTACGCAAAGCCAACGTGCGATTGTTGTGGCGCAAGCTTGAAGGCGGCGCCGCGCAAGCTTCCTGACCCTGCGCGGACCCCTTGTAGGAGTGAGCCTGCTCGCGATAGCGTCTGCACATTCAACGATGATGTGACTGACACACCGCCATCGCGAGCAGGCTCACTCCTACAGGGATTTGTGGTGTTGCGGCGCTGACCTTCAGGTCAATAAAACCGGGCCTTTCGCTCATTTGACAGATGGTCGTTTCGGGGGCTGTTTATTGCTTTCATTGCGGTATACTGCGCGGCCTTCGGCCGGCACGTCCGGCCATTTTTCGTACAATCAAGCCACGCAACCTGCGTGGCTTGTTGTTTTATGACGCGCCTGTGGGCGCTCCAGAGAGAAGAGGCGCGACGATGAGTGCACTGGTTGGCGTGATCATGGGCTCCAAGTCCGATTGGTCCACCCTTAGCCACACCGCCGATATGCTGGAAAAGCTCGGCATCCCGTACGAGGTCAAGGTGGTCTCTGCCCACCGCACCCCGGATCTGCTGTTCCAGTACGCCGAAGAGGCTGAAGGCCGCGGCATCGAGGTGATTATCGCCGGTGCCGGTGGCGCAGCCCACTTGCCAGGCATGTGTGCGGCCAAGACCCACCTGCCGGTGCTGGGCGTGCCAGTGCAGTCGGCCATGCTCTCGGGCGTCGACTCGCTGCTGTCGATCGTGCAGATGCCAGCCGGCATTCCGGTCGCCACCCTGGCCATCGGCAAGGCCGGCGCGATTAACGCCGCGCTGCTCTCGGCGAGCATCCTCGGCGCCAAGCATCCACAGTTCCACGCGGTACTGAAAACCTTCCGTGCCGAGCAGACAGACAGCGTCCTGGACAATCCAGACCCACGTATTGCCTGAGGTTGTTGAGATGAAGATCGGTGTAATCGGTGGCGGCCAGTTGGGTCGCATGTTGGCCCTGGCGGGCACTCCGCTGGGCATGAACTTCGCTTTCCTCGACCCTGCGCCGGACGCCTGTGCGGCCGCGCTGGGCGAACACCTGCGGGCCGATTACGGCGATCAGGATCATCTGCGCCAACTGGCCGATGAAGTCGATCTGGTGACCTTCGAGTTCGAAAGCGTCCCGGCCGAAACCGTGGCATTTCTTTCGCAATTCGTCCCGGTCTACCCGAGCGCCGAAGCCCTGCGCATCGCTCGTGATCGCTGGTTCGAAAAGAGCATGTTCAAGGACCTGGGCATCCCGACGCCTGCCTTCGCCGACATTCAATCGCAAGCCGATCTGGATGCTGCCGTGGCTTCGATCGGTCTGCCGGCCGTGCTGAAAACCCGCACCCTGGGTTATGACGGCAAGGGCCAGAAAGTCCTGCGCAAGCCGGAAGACGTGGTAGGTACTTTCGCCGAACTGGGCAGCGTGTCCTGCCTGCTGGAAGGCTTTGTGCCGTTCACCGGTGAGGTCTCGCTGATCGCCGTGCGTGCCCGCGATGGCGAAACCAGGTTCTATCCGTTGGTACACAACACCCACGACAGCGGCATCCTCAAGCTGTCGGTGGCCAGCACCGATCACCCGTTGCAGGCGTTGGCCGAAGACTACTCGAGCCGTGTGCTCAAGCAACTCGACTACGTCGGCGTCATGGCGTTCGAGTTCTTTGAAGTCGACGGTGGCCTCAAGGCCAACGAAATCGCCCCGCGCGTGCACAACTCCGGGCACTGGACCACCGAAGGCGCCGAGTGCAGCCAGTTCGAAAACCACCTGCGCGCCGTTGCCGGCCTGCCGTTGGGTTCGACGGCCAAGGTTGGCGAGAGCGCAATGCTCAACTTCATCGGCGTCGTTCCGCCGGTTGAGAAGGTCATCGCCATCGACGATTGCCACCTGCATCACTACGGCAAAGCCTTCAAGGCCGGGCGCAAGGTCGGTCACGCCAATCTGCGCTGCGCCGACATGGCCACGCTGCAGGCGCAGATCGTCAAGGTCGAAGCGCTGATCGCCGAGTAAAACAGTTTCATGTGGCAGCGGCGGAACCATTCAGGGGCCGCCGTTCTCTCATGGCAGGATGCCAAAGTCTGACTAGGCTTCGCATATCTATCTTTGAGAGGGAATTGCCATGGGAATTATCGGAACCATCTTTATCGGCTTGATCGTCGGCCTGCTGGCACGGTTCCTGAAACCGGGCGATGACAGCATGGGCTGGATCATGACCATCCTGCTCGGTATCGGCGGTTCGCTGGCGGCCACTTACGGCGGCCAGGCTCTGGGCATCTACCACGCGGGCGAGGGCGCAGGTTTCATCGGCGCACTGGTTGGCGCAATCGTGTTGCTGGTGATCTACGGCCTGATCAAAAAGAACTGATCCAAAGCGACAAAGCCCTCTCTGCCAAAGTGGCCGGGAGGGCTAGAATGCTCGGCGATTCACTGTTCCTTCCTTTCTATACCGAGCACTTTCATGCGCCGTCTTCTGTTGACTCTCCTTTTCCTGGGCAGCGGTTTGGCCCACGCCGGCGAACTGCCGGAAACCGACTGGCTCGAACTGATGCCAAAGTCGGATCAAAAGGCCCTTGAGGCCATGCCTGAAATCGACCACGACTCCCCGGAAGCCACCGGCACCTTCACCGAGAAGGGCGGGATGAAGCAGGCCAAAGGTCTGCCGGCGGTGATGTATTCGACCAAAACCGTGGCGTCGATGAACGACAAACACATCCGCATTGGTGGTTATCCGGTGCCGCTGGAATCCGACGCCAAGGGCCGCAGCACGCTGTTCTTCCTCGTGCCGTACCCGGGCGCGTGCATCCACGTGCCGCCACCGCCGCCAAATCAACTGGTGCTGGTGCGGTATCCGAAGGGTTTGAAACTGGACGATATCTACACGCCGCTGTGGGTGACCGGCACGCTGAAAGTCGAGAAGGTCAGCAATGACCTGGCGGACGCGGCGTATGCGCTGGAAGCGGACAAAGTGCGGGTGGTGCAGGAGTCTGATCTCTAAAGCAAAAGATCGCAGCCTGCGGCAGCTCCTACAGGGAAATGCATTCCAATGCAGGAGCTGCCGCAGGCTGCGATCTTTTGATCTTAAAGCGCTTTGCTGCCGACGCTAACACCCATGGTATGGCTCGCCCCTGGTGCGAGCGTGACGATGTCATCCATCACGTTCGCCGTCTCGATGCACAACATGCGCTGCCAGCCATCGTTGTCCATGTCGGCCAATGCCGCCGCGCGATCGATCCACGGGTTCCAGATCACCGCCGTGCGTGAGCCGGTAGCCGTCAGCACAATGCGTCGTTCCCACGTTGGATCGACAATGCTCAGCTGTGGCGGCGCATCGAGGTAGATGCGGTCGGTCTCACCGGCAAAATGCAGATCGCCTTGCTGACTGTTGGTTTTCCAGTCATCCAGCGTTTCGATGTAATTCAAACCATCGACACCGTCGACGTGCACATGGCGCACATCACTGACCGCGAAATAAGTGTGCAGCGCCTGACTCAGGCTGACGGTTTCACTGCCGCGGTTGTGGCTGGTGAGGCTGAAGCTCAGTTGCTCGGACAAATGAAGGGTCAGTGTCAGATCGACCTGATGCGGCCAGCCCGGCAGGCCACCCTCGGGGTAGGGCAGTTTGAACTCGACCTTGATGCCGTCAGCCTCTGATTCGATGCCGCCCAGTTGCCAATCCATCGCCCGCACCAGACCGTGCGCGGGCGCCGGTTGCGCACCGGTGTACATGGCCTGCACGCTCTGCGGGTTGCGTTCGAACTTGCCGAACCACGGCCAGCACACCGGCACACCGGCGCGAATGCTTTTGCCAGTCTTGAAGTCGGCCTTGTCGTTGAGCCAGATGATCGGTGGTTGCCCATCGATCTGATAACTGAGGATGTGCGCGCCTTGCTGGGCCACCAGCACTTCGGCCTGACCGTGGCGGATGCGCCAGCAGTTCAGTTCATCCAGTTTCACCGCTTCAACGTTGGGCGTGTTCATGGGACAGCTCTCGATCAGACACTTGGGACGATTATCGACCGTAAAACGGCCGCCAGGTTTAACGCGCGCGTGGCGGAACCGAGCGAGTGCGGCCGCTGCCGTCGATGGCGACGAAGACAAACACGGCTTCGGTCACTTTACGCCACTCGCTGGACAGCGGGTCGTCGCTCCACACTTCGACCATCATCTGGATCGAGCTGCGGCCGATTTCCAGGGTCTGGGTATAAAAGGACAATTGCGCGCCGACTGCCACAGGCACAAGGAACGCCATGCGATCGATGGCCACGGTGGCGACGCGGCCACCGGCGACACGGCTGGCCATTGCGGTGCCGGCCAAATCCATCTGCGCTACCAGCCAGCCGCCGAAAATATCGCCAAAGCCGTTGGTTTCGCGCGGGAGTGCGGTGATTTGCAAGGCCAGGTCGCCTTGCGGGATCGGATCTTCTTGTTCGAGCTCTATCATGCCGGGGGTGCCTCTGACCCGTGACTCTTGTTGGTATTGCTGGTGGTAGCCGTCTTCAGGAAAAACGATTCAGCACCGAACATACTACGTTCGTCACGTTTTCCATAAGGCGCCTGAAGGAGAAACTCTGCGAAACCGGCTAATCCCGAGCAAAGGCCGGGCCAACGACGTTTTCGCACAGCAACCCCCTACAAACCGGAGCAGGTTGCGAGTATATCGGTCGGTAGACTCCACGACGACCATCCGGTTCTGATTTTGACCGTCAATTACGCGCCTCTATGTGCTTTTTCGAACAATTTGCTATGGTGCCGAACCTGCCCAAGCCACCGCCAGCGTTGTTGTGGCGGCAGATCCGACTATAAGAGAAGCCCTTGCCATGACCACAGCGCCTTCGAGCCTCGCGCAGCCCGAGCAACCCGCACGACCGTTGACCCGCAATGACTACAAGACTCTGTCGCTGTCCGCCCTTGGCGGCGCGCTGGAATTCTACGATTTCATCATCTTCGTCTTCTTCGCCACCGTGGTCGGCAAGCTGTTCTTCCCGGCCGACATGCCCGAGTGGCTGCGCCTGATGCAGACCTTCGGCATCTTCGCCGCCGGCTATCTGGCTCGGCCGTTGGGCGGCATCGTCATGGCGCACTTCGGCGATCTGCTGGGGCGCAAGAAGATGTTCACCCTGAGCATTTTCATGATGGCCGTGCCGACCCTGATCATGGGTCTGCTGCCAACGTATGCACAGATCGGCATGTGGGCGCCGATCCTTCTTCTATTGATGCGCGTAATTCAAGGCGCGGCGATTGGCGGTGAAGTGCCGGGCGCCTGGGTCTTCGTTTCCGAACACGTACCGCAAAAACACATGGGCTACGCCTGCGGCACGCTCACCAGTGGCCTGACCGCCGGTATTCTGCTCGGCTCGCTGGTGGCCACGGCAATCAACAGCATTTATACGCCGGCGGAAGTTTCTGATTACGCCTGGCGGATTCCATTTCTGCTGGGCGGCGTATTCGGCCTGTTCTCGGTCTACCTGCGCCGCTGGTTGCACGAAACCCCTGTGTTCGCCGAGTTGCAAATGCGTAAAGCCTTGGCAGAAGAAGTGCCACTGCGTGCCGTGCTGCGTGATCATCGCGGGGCGATTGCGATCTCGATGCTGCTCACCTGGCTGCTTTCCGCTGGCATCGTCGTGGTCATCCTGATGACGCCGACCGTGCTGCAAACGGTCTATCACTTCACGCCGACCGAGTCGCTGCAGTCAAACAGTCTGGCGATCGTCTTTCTGAGCATCGGCTGCGTCATTTCCGGCGCACTGGCAGATCGCTTTGGTGCCGGCCGCGTATTTGTGTTCGGTTGCCTGGGGTTGCTGATCAGCTCCTGGACCTTCTATCACAGCCTCGCCGATCACCCGAACTGGCTGTTCCCGCTGTACGCGTTGACCGGTTTTCTGGTCGGCACCATTGGTGCGGTGCCATATGTGATGGTTAAGGCCTTCCCGCCGGTGGTGCGCTTCAGTGGGTTGTCGTTCTCGTACAACGTGGCTTACGCGATCTTCGGCGGGTTGACGCCGATGGTGGTCAGTCTGTTGCTGAAAGAAAGCGCGATGGGGCCTGCCTACTATGTAGCGGTGCTGTGCGCGATGGGGATTCTGGTCGGGGCGTGGCTGTGGAAGAAGGGGCGCTGATCCAGGATTCTGCATCAGATGTTCTGACGCCATCGCGAGCAGGCTCACTCCTACATTTGGAACGCATTTCAAGTGTAGGAGTGAGCCTGCTCGCGATGGGGGCAACACGAATCATCCTGCAAAAACCCGAATAATGGCCTTTCATCCAATTGTCATATTTCAGCCATAGAGTGTTCACACGGCCTGCTGATACTTGGCCCCGACTTAACACACCCTATCTGCTAGGAGTAAGGCATGAAACTGAAGCGTTTGATGGCGGCAATGACTTTTGT
>NZ_JBIUVX010000014.1:8741-110016 GCF_044743175.1 Pseudomonas sp. NPDC087690 | reverse complement strand
GCTTCTTCTCCACCGCCGACTCCCAGGTTTCCAACAACCTGCGACTGGCCGTGTACCGCCTGATCACCAACCCGGAATGCCGCCAGTACATCCTGCGCCAGGCTTTCGAAGAAGCGATCCACACCCACGCCTACCAGTACTGCATCGAATCGCTGGCCATGGATGAAGGCGAAATCTTCAACATGTACCACGAGATCCCATCGGTCGCTAAAAAAGCAGCCTGGGGCCTGAAGTACACCCGTTCGATCTCCGATCCGAAGTTCGAAACCGGCACCCCGGACACCGACAAAGAACTGCTGCGCAACCTGATCGCCTACTACTGCGTTCTGGAAGGCATCTTCTTCTACTGCGGCTTCACCCAAATCCTCTCCATGGGCCGCCGCAACAAAATGACCGGCGTCGCCGAGCAGTTCCAATACATCCTGCGCGACGAATCCATGCACCTGAACTTCGGCATCGACGTGATCAACCAGATCAAAATCGAAAACCCACACCTGTGGGATGCCGAAATGAAGGAAGAAGCGACCCAGATGATTCTGCAGGGTACGCAGCTGGAGATCGAATACGCACGTGACACCATGCCTCGTGGGGTGTTGGGTATGAATGCGGCGATGATGGAGGACTACCTGAAGTTCATCGCTAACCGTCGTTTGTCGCAGATTGGTTTGAAAGAAGAGTATCCAGGGACGACTAACCCGTTCCCTTGGATGAGCGAGATTATGGACTTGAAGAAAGAGAAGAATTTCTTTGAGACTCGTGTGATCGAATACCAAACTGGTGGTGCGTTGAGCTGGGATTGAGTCGGAGCCTAAAAAAACCCAACAAAGCTAAATCTCAGTTTGAGATGTAAACCTCCTAAACCCGAAAAACCGCTCTGCTCAAACAGAGCGGTTTTTTATTTCAAATTCAACAAGCTACTAAGACGAGCCTCCATCCCTTGTGTAGTATCGCGAAACTGCCTCACGACATCAGACAACTGATCGTGTGAATACTTCGAAAAACTATAATTATGACGTTTAATTAACCTAGCAACTTCTGCATTAGTCGCCGTTGGATTCACAGCGACCGCGAAAAATACCACATCACAAACAGTGCTACCTCTACGCAACCTCGCAAGCCTAACTCGCCGCTCTACAACGGCAATTCTTGTTAACTTACAAACACCGATCACAGCAAGAGCGCGCTTTTTAGCTGCATCATTGCCAATAGCTACAAATGCAACCCCATCCTCAATTCTAATATGGTCCTCATATTTATGAACATAAGGGTGAACCCAAACATAATCATCTACCGCTAACGGATAGGACACTCCAACTGAAAAACTCGCAACCAACGAATTATGTTCTCGCTTATGCCAATTACAGGACTTACAAGCGACCACCAGATTTGCTTTTTCGTAAGTAAACCGTTCAAAACCAGCCGTCGCCTTGGGCAGAACATGATCAATTTCATTTCGGCCAATTTCAGGAGACATTTCCCTCCGACAATAAGCACACAACAATAGTTGTTTCTCAAGCAACTCTGCTCGAACCGAATCACGAACAGATTTAAGGCTAGCTTTACTCCAATCAGAATGCTGCCCTTTGAAATAGCGCTTTATTAAACTTAGATGTTCATCGGCCCAGAAGCTTACAGGCAATTGACTAAAACCATACATGCCTTATCCCTCCACATTCTGGCGAGCCAGCCTTCCAACTGTACTAATAACCGTTCTAAGTTCATCTTCAAGTGGTAACGTACGCAAAAAAACATCCAACTTATCCGACACTCTCTTTAGTCGTTCACCACCATCATCCAAACCTAAAGAGATCAAATCTAAAGCTTCACTTACTAACAACTCAATTTCAGGCGATCTAGATGAGTCTAGTTCGAAAACATCTTCCAAAAGGTCATTCGCGGACCATCCTAGTGGAGATTGTGCAAACTCCATCGAATTGCCTTTTTCATTATCGGCTCGAAGAACAACTACTTCACTGCCAAACCTGCTTCCCCCTACAATCATCGACGAATGCGTTGCCAGCAAAACATGGCATCGCCTCCGCCCTCCTAACGCTTCAATTAAGTCATCAATGAACTCTCTTTGCCAAGCGGGATGCAGCCCAGTTTCCGGCTCATCAATTAAAATTAACGATCCATCCTCTGCACTTAATGACAATGTAGCCAGTGAAGAAAACAATCCCCACTGGCCTGCGCTGAAATCATCAGGCGCCATTCTATCTCGCTGCCGTCCACTGCCTTGAAATGTGATATCTACAATCCTTAAAAAACCTAATCGAAGCCCTAACTCTACAACATCTACATCAACCCCCTCGGACGCGTCTACACTTAATCCCTCGCGCAAATCAATGAATATTGTATACAGGTCCCGCTTGCGTGTAGAATTCCCCACCCGCAACGAAAGCTCATTAACAAAAGATCTAAGCCTTAATGCCTTTTGATAATCACTGACTCCAACAAAATCGCCATTGAATTCACTACTAAGCAAGCTCTGAACGTAAGAATCAGCCCGCAACTCAAGTGGGGCTTTAGATCTACTTCCTGGCGAAGTTGGAGGCAAGCCAATTGAAACTTTTATACGTGTTGAAACCGAAGTCTTATTTGACAACCTATTTATGAAATCAGCCTGAACCTTACTTAGTTCTTTTTTCCGAAGTACCGAACGCACAAACACTTCAAAACCACTACGCCTGCTAATCAAATTCCGAGAAGTTCTAGGCCCTATATATTCGTAAGCATCCGCTCCAAATTTTCCGATATTTTTTTCATTGAAACCGCTCTTTGCTGGAAATCGGTCGTTCGTTGTAGCAGATATAGCTAAGACTTTTGATGGAACGCACCTAAAATTAACTCTTTCCACATTTTTAGTTTCTGGCTCACCACTCACTAGTTCAATTGATGTATTCAAAACAGATCTAAGAACTCTACTTTTCCCTGTGCCATTTGCCCCAAGCAGGAAAGTTAGAACATTCTCATCACCACCACTCCAATTCAAATCGATCGACACCGTCTCGGACTGCGGCAAGCGCAGCGTTTTCAGAATGGACACAATACTCTCCCTGTTTTACGTCATACAGTTACCAGTGCCTTTAAGAACCCTTTTTAAAGGGATTTTTCACGTAAGGACCCCAGATACAATAAGCAATACAAATCGTCCGCACAATGGCTCATTGAGATCACCGTTTATTCTGACCGGTTTAACGAAACCACCCCTGCACTGGATTCAAGTATCGTAATTTCCCGAGCTAGCGTCTGACCAATCGCAATTTTCTGTAGGAATTTTCGTAGACACCAGTGATGGCCACTCAGTATCGTCCGAGGGTTTTCAACCCTCGGCGATTGTATGGACACGGAAAAAAGTAATAGCGATTGGAGTGACGTAGAGATTCAGGCGGCGGTCGACGCCTATCTCAAAATGCTGGCACGCGAGCAGAGCGGCCAGAAATTCGTCAAGACTGAGGAAAATCGAATCTTGCGTGAAGGCCCTTTAGCCGGTCGGACTAAAGGCTCGGTCGAGTTTCGGATGCAGAACATCTCTACCGTGCTGGTAGAAATGGGTCGAACGCGTATTGAAGGCTACAAACCTGCCAAGAATGTTGGCGCGAATGTAGCGCGCAGCATCCGTAAGGCACTTGATGCTTCTACTGTTCTGACACTTGAAGATTCTGATCCAACGGCGGACGAAGCATTGCTCGAGCAACGCGCGGCTAAATTTGAGCGAAAGCAATTTGATTACGTCCCCAAAGGGATAAAAACACCAATCCAAACGACTTCCACTAGAAAGGTTTACTTTCGCGATCCTGAATTGAGGGGTTGGGTTCGTCAGCAAGCCAATGGAAAGTGCGAAGGTTGTGGCAAAGCAGCGCCATTTGAAAAGGATGGGAAACCGTTTTTAGAAGTGCATCACGTCAAGCACATGTCGCAAAAGGGTTCGGACCTTGAGACGAATGTTGTGGCGTTGTGTCCTAACTGTCACCAACGTTGCCACCATTCGGACGACAGAGAGACTTTCACTGCATGGCTGTATGACAACGTTGGAAGACTCGAAAAGGAATAATCGCGGTTTATCTGACTAACCGTATTTGCTGTTCTTGGGACTACTCTGCAGCCAAGCGGGAGCAAGCTCCTTCTCCACAGGGTGATGCGTGTCCTGCAATTGCGGTGTGAGTATTGAAATCTGATTGATGCCAAGAATCCCCAGCAGGCTAGCTCCCACAGATCCAGCATCATCCTGAAAACAATCAGTGCAACCCGCCCCGCCTCCCGCTATTAATACCCCTCCCCCACTCAAGGACCCGAGCCCCACCATGAAATTCGATCTCGCCTACTGCCTCAGCCTCGACGACAAGTTGTCGATCTATGATGTTCGCGATCTCAATTTCGATGAGACGGTTGCCTTCGACTCTGCGAAGGAACACTTCCAGTGCCCCAACGATGCTTGTCGTTCGGCGTTCGAGGCTTCCAATGAGTTGGGCACGTTCAACGCCAAGAACGTGAATTACGTGCGCACGCCGCACTTCAAGAATCTGCCCACTACGCAGCATGTGGCGGGTTGTCCGTATGTGAGTCTAAAGGCTTCAGCGTCTGGCGTTGAGACGGCGGATGGTGAGGCGGATGACGGTCGTGAGGAGCATTTCCCGTCGGAGTTGTTGCTGACCCGCCGTGAGTATGTGCGCAAGCCTGTCGCGCCAGCGGTAGAAGCGGATGTGTTGCGCGATGATCCGGTGCGGGTGGCGGCGGACGGTGGGAAAGAGTCGGCGAATCGTGAGTCGGCGCCGGACAAGACCAGTGTGTTTGCGCATCCGGTGGAGTGTTTTGTTTCCAACTTCGCGGACAAGGAGTTGCTCAAGCGGATGCCGTTGAAGGTTGGTGAGCATACGGCGCCGTACAGTTCGTTCTTCAAGAAGATCGAGTATCTGACGGACAACAAGGGGCTGATTTACTGGGGGCGGATCAAGAAGATCGAGGACTTCCACAGTGCCAGTTTTCGTATTGATTTCGAGGACAAGGTCTGGTTCAAGAAGCCCGAGGACAGTAAGAAGAAGCCGTATCCGGTCAGTGTTTATCTGAACAAGAAGCTGATCGACAACTACCGCAAGCGCAAGGCGTTTCTGGAAGAGATCAAGCACGCGGTGGATAGCGACAAGGCGTTGTTCTGTTTCTTCTATGGGGTGACGCCGGAGTTGAAGCAGGTGCCCGGCAAGAAGAACCCCGAAAAGCCTTTCGAGGTCTTCAATGCCAATATCGAGAACCTGGATCACTTCATTATTCGTGAAGCGCCGGGTTTGGAGTAACGGTTAGCCCTGGGGCAGTTGCAGTTTGACGGCGCCGGGGTGTTGTTTGACGAGGGAGTACGGCAGGATCGACCACTCTGGTTCATCGCAACCACGTTGTACGCGCGGGAAGTACGGTCCCAGGTAAATGCCCTTGGCAGTGAAGTGCCAATTCAAAACGCTCCAGACATTTTCATCGGTGTAATCGCAGCTGTCCTCATCACCATCGGCTGGTTTTTTCATTTCGTTGGGATACAGCGTTGTGAATTGTTTGATCAGCCACGGCGCCAACACATCGCTCTGATTGCTGGCGCTTACTCCAGTCGAAGTATTCTCGCGCTCGCCAACCAACAACACGTCTTGCAGCTTCATGTCTTGGCCAGTGTGAACATTGAGGTTGACGGGGGAGTTACTGACATCGGGGTGCGCGCCACCACAGTCATACCCGGTATTGATGTTCAGACTGACCACGTCCGGCGACAGGAACGTGGGCGCGACACTCTGATACTGCTCGGCATTTTCGCCACCTTGCAGCATGCAGGCGTGGTAGCTGATGACCTCTCGCCAAAGTCGCTCAAGCAATAGCTGATTGATGCGTAGTTGATCTTGCGCCGGGTAGCCGGACGCGACGCTGAACAACGAAATTTTCGATTCCGGTTCGACCCACCACTGCAGGTTATAACCCATGAAGTTTTCTGTTTTCGCGGGCTTGAGCTTGAGTCCCTGTAAACGCAAATACTCGTAGGGTTCGCTCTTCGGCAGTGTGGCAATGAAAGGCAAAGTCGTTGATGTCGGCGCTGGAAGTTTGGCTTCGGCCAAGTTCACCGACAACTTCTTGCCCTGCGGACTTTGCCACTCGCCCTGCCAGCCATCAGCAGTGGGTTTCAGTTTCAGCGTCGGCAGAGGCTTCTCATCACCGTAACGATTGTTGCCCTCGGTCAGTGTCAGTGTGCTGTCCTGCAATGCGCCGCTGAGAGGCAGGTCACGATGATATTTCTCGTAGAAATAGCGGCCGGTGACCTCGTCCTGCTGTGTGGTGTTGAGTTCGACAACAATCGCCGTCTTGCCCAATGTGCCGGTGAATACGCGACGCCCATCTTCGGCATGGGCAGTGGAAATCAGTGTGAACAGCGCCGCGGCATATGGCGCCAGGCGCATCAGTCCCTTGAGCATGAATCAATCCTTGAAGGAGTCGGAGAACGCGTCGGCACATAGGCGCCGGCGCTAAAAATACGCTGCGGATTATGGCCGGCGCCGCTTAACTATTCGAGTTTTCTTGCTCGTACTTTTTAAGCCAGGCTTCGTGCTCAAGTGCCGCAATTTCCCGAGCCATTTGTTGGCGACGTTCCTTGGCAGCATGAAGCTGGACGTCATCAAGAAAGCAGTAATGACGCAGCCAGTGAAGCGCCATTTCCTCATCCGGAAAGTAGTAAGACTTGGCGCCCTTGCTGTTCCTGGGCGTGTCATTCATTTGCTCGTCGAATACCATCGCAGTAACTTCATCCGGTGGCAAAGTCCCCGTATGGGCGACCTTGTCCTGGAAGTTCCATGCAATCTCATCAATGTGTTTTTGCGCGCTGCGATGGCTACGTCGATAGAACCGTTGATGCTCACAAGTTTGTTTCAGCCGCGCCAACATCAACTCAGGGTTAAGCCACTGCCCGAGGCCATGATGATGGGCGTTGATCACTATCCCCTTGACCCAACGATCCACGAATCGATCAACAAAGTCTTCTGTGTCAGCCTTTTTCGCATCAGCGAAAATCAGGCAATAGCGGGTTTTTATGTGAATGGCCAGCAGCACGTGCTTGCGTTGTACCGTTATCGCGTGCACCAGCCACTGCTCGTCAGCGCCGCTCAGCTCATCATCTTCAATGATTGCGGACGGCGGTTTAGCATCCACCGGCGTGATCTTTTTGCCCTTGTGAACACGGCTGAAGAATTTGCTGGCGGCTTCGGTGCAATTGAAGATCAACATCCGGGTTCTCTGGTAGTTGCTGGAGGACGGCGCTCAGTTACCGATTTTGATTTCTTCCGCTGTAGCCTGGCAATGGTTCATTTGAGCGAAATGCACAGCAGCACAGTAATCAGCAACCCGATATAGACCCAGGCATGCACCCGATCCGGGATTCGTCCAATCCATGGCGCGGCCAATCGAATCCCGATGAGCGAGCCAACCGTCAGCACCGCAAACGCCAGCAGATCCACATACCCGACAAACCACGCGCCCAAGTCAGCCTGACTGAACCCGGCCAGCGCCATGTACGTCAGCGTCCCAGCCACTGCCACCGGCACACTCAACGGATTGGCCATGGACGTCGCTTGCGACATGCTCAATCCACAACGGCGCAATAACGGCACGGTCATGACGCTGCCTCCTACACCGAGAAACGTCGCGATGGCGCCGATGCCTACACCGCCTGCGGAAATTTCCGTAGCGCCAAGTCGGCGTGGGATGACGTCTGAGTTTTGCGTGAGAAAGCCGCGTCGCAGCAGGCAGTCGACGATGGTCACGCCGAGGTAGCCGATGAACGCATAGCGAATCACGTCGCCGCTGACCCACACCGCCGCTATCGCACCGATCACTGAGCCGACTGCAATAAATCCACCCAATGGCCACAGGTAATGGCGGATGAGATTGCCGGCGCGGCGGTGTTTGTCGGTGGCGATCAGGGCGTTGACGATCATCACGCAGGTCGAAGTGGCGACGGCGATATGCATTGCCGATTGGCCGATCGGGTCATCGGCGCCGTGGCTGGCGGTGAGCAGGCGATACAGCAGCGGCACTACGACAAAACCGCCGCCGAAGCCGAACAGCACGGCGGTAATGCCGGTCAGGCAACCGAAGAGGGTCAGCAGTAAATAGAACATGTCGAGGCGTCCGTGTAGGGAGAGCGCTCGACGATAGAGCGGCAGCGCTTGGCCTGCTTCAGCAAGTCAGCCAATAATGTTTGCGTTTACGCCAACCACTGGGAAACGCCTGATGCGCAATGTTTCGATCAATCTGCTGGATGACACCCCGCGTGCGGTGGTAGCGATCGGTACGGATTATTCCCACGGTCACTTGCTGCCTTTTCACACGCATCGGCGGGCGCAGTTGTTGTACGGCGCGACCGGGGTGATGCAGGTCAGCACCCATGACGGCAATTGGGTGGTGCCGCCGCAGCGCGCGGTATGGATTCCGCCGGGGGTGGCGCACGAGGTGTTGATGCTTGGGGTCAGCACGCGCAGCTTGTACATCGAACCCGGTGCAGTGGATTTGGGGGAGCGCTGCCAGGTGATCAGTGTGTCGCCGCTGATGCGGCATTTGCTGATGGAGGCGGTGGAGTTACCGCTGACCTATGACTTGGGCGGACGCGACGGCGTGTTGATCGATCTGTTGCTGCATGAACTGACGCGCAGTGCGCCGCTGCCGTTGCACATCCCGCTACCAACCGACGGAAAGCTCCTGTCTCTGTGTCAGAACTTTCTGCATCAACCGTACGCCCACCAAGCGCCACAGCAGTGGGCTGACCAATTACACATAAGCTTGCGCACCTTCAACAGACTGTTTCGCCAACAAACCGGGTTGAGTTTCAGCCAATGGCGTCAGCAGGCTTGCGTGGTTCTGGCGCTGCCACGCTTGGCCTCGGGTCAAGCCGTGACACGCATCGCGCTGGACTTCGGTTATGAGAGCCCGGCGGCGTTCTCGACGATGTTCCGGCGGATCCTCGGGCAGGCACCGTCCGTCTGGTTGCAGGCGTCGAACTAGGGCAAATCGAAAATTGCGTTTGATCCCGGCCGAAAACAACTGTACAAAAACACAGTACATTTTCAATCAGCACTCTTGAGCCCGGAGCACACCATGGCCTCTCTTGCGATGAACCACATCCTCGAACGCATTGCCCTTTTCCAGTTCACCCCGACGCACTGCGTCCAGGCCCGAGCGATGCTGGGCTGGAGCGTGGAACAGCTATCGCGGGAGGCTGAGGTTTCGGTTGAAGACATTCATCGGTTTGAAGCGCAGCAGGATGTCGCGGATGCGGCGCGACTGGCGCTGGCTTACCGGTTTGAGGCGCAGGGGCTGGTGTTTTTTCCCGGGTTTGCGCCGGGGCGTAGTGCGAGTGTTCAGGGCGTGTCGGCGGATGCTATGGGGCGTGGGGATTTTGCGATGGCTGAGTAAGGATAAAAACATGAGCGAGATCGAAGAAAGCACAGGCAATGTTTATCAAGATTTAGAGCTTGAGCATGCAGGCTAGATGCTGCTCAAGTCCGAGTACGCGACCAAATTGATCTCGCTCATCGAGTCCACCGACATAAGCGAATCTGAAGCCGCACAAAGACTGGGAATACCTCTGGAGAACCTGCAGCAATTACTTCGTGGAAAATTTCGAGAAGTGTCGGTTACTACTATGGCTGATTACAGCCGTAAGATTTCAGGGATTGTTTCTGGAGCAACCGGTTCGCCCCCTTAGGCGCGAACCGTCTTCATCTGATCAGGCGTTCTGCACCAAACCCTCACTCTCCCCTTCAACCGCCAACCACCACGCCTCCCTGCGTTGCGGTTGAGCGATGTTAAACGCCTCACCCATTTGCGGCGTGGTAATGGAAATACTGCGTTCCCACGCCAGTGCCAGAATCCGGTCAAATGGTTCGTGCCAGGCGTGCATCGCCAGGTCGAAGGTGCCGTTGTGGATCGGGAAGAGCCAGCGGCCTTTGAGGTCGATGTGCGCTTGCAGGGTTTCTTCGGGCTGCATGTGTACGTGCGGCCATTCGACGTTGTAGGCGCCGGTTTCCATCAGGGTCAGGTCGAACGGGCCGTACTGTTCGCCGATGCGTTTGAAGCCGTCGAAGTAGCCGCTGTCACCGCTGAAGAAGATTCGGGTGTCGCCGTCGATCATCACCCAGGACGCCCACAGGGAGCTGTTGCCGTCGAACAGTCCACGGCCGGAAAAGTGCTGAGACGGTGTGGCGACGAAACGGATGCCGGCAATCTCGGCGCCCTGCCACCAATCGTACTGGCGGACCTTGCTGGCATCGATGCCCCATTTGACCAGGGTGTCGCCAACGCCCAGCGGGGTCAGGAAGTAAGTGGTCTTAGCCGCGAGTTTGAGCACCGCCGCGTAATCGAGGTGGTCGTAGTGGTTGTGCGACAGAATCACCGCTTCGATCGGCGGCAACTGATCGATGCTGATCGGTGGCTGGTGGAAACGTTTCGGCCCGGCCCATTGCACTGGCGAAGCACGCTCAGCGAAGACCGGGTCGGTGATGAAGAATTTGTCGCGCAGTTTCAGCAACAAGGTCGAGTGACCGAGGCGATAGACGCTGTGGTTGGGCGCTGCCAGCAGCTCTTCGCGGGTCAATGCTTGCACCGGGATCGGCGCTGCGGGCCGGGTGTTGCGCGGTTTGTGGAAAATCATGTTCCACATGATCCGCAGCATCTTGCGCAGGCCTTCGCGTTGCACAGGTGCGTGGTTGCGAAACAGCCCCTGATTCTGCCGCGAGGCTTCAGGCGTGGATGTGTTATCCGGGATCGAAACTGGATTGGCCATGACTGAATGACTCCAGAAAAACCGCGCTATTCACGGTTTTTCCACGGTGGGACGATAAATGGCCAAAGCTGCACGCATAGGCCGAACTGTCTGGTTTTTAGATTGCGAGGATTAACGCAACATTACACTGACCGGTGTAGTTTCTAGGTTGCATCAAAGCGGATGACAAGTAAACTGCCAAGTGTAATTTCATCTTTTCTCTGCCGAAGCGTACTTATGACAGCTCCACAGCGCCTCACCGACCGTAAACGCGAAGCCATTATCCAGGCGGCGATTGTCGAATTCCGTGCCCACGGATTCGAGATCACCAGCATGGACAAAATTGCCGCTACCGCCGGTGTATCCAAGCGCACGGTGTATAACCATTTCCCCAGCAAAGAAGAGCTGTTCGCCGAAATTCTCAACCAGTTATGGACACGGATCAGCGCCGAGCAAACGGTCGCCTATAACCGCGATCAGCCACTGAGCGAGCAGTTACGGCAAATGCTCCAGGCCAAAGTGCAACTGATGGCCGACGAGAACTTTCTAACCCTGGCACGAGTGGCGATTGCCGCCACCATCCATTCGCCGGAGCGCGCGCAGAACATGGTCGAGCGCATGGGCGAGCGCGAGGAAGGTCTGACCGTATGGATTCGTGCCGCACAGGCCGATGGCCGCTTGAAACCGGTCGATCCGGAGTTTGCCGCGCACCAGTTGCAAGGGCTGCTGAAGACTTTTGGCTTCTGGCCGCAAATGTCGATGGGCCGCGCCGCGCTCGATGCCGATATGCAGCACACCGTCGCCGAATCGGCGCTGGAGATGTTTTTGGCGCGTTATCAGCTCTAACTCGCCTTTCTCCTGCACACGTCCTCGATTAAATGGCTCGCAAGGACACTGATTATTCGCGTTGGAATAAATGACAATGTCCGACAATCGACCGACGGACGGTCTGCCTGAAAAAATACTGCAAAGTATTTCAGGATGAATTTCGCGCAGGGCATCATGGAAAACCAACGCGGCAAAGGCTTGTCATTCGCCCGGCGCATTTACCTTCCCCGGGCCATCGGTCTGGGGATCGGTTTTTTCAGCGTCGGGGCTGCGTTGTATCCGCTGAACATGCCCGGCTGGGTTTGGGCGCTGTTGTTGTTCAACGGGTTCGCCTGGCCACATCTGGCTTATCAGATTTCTACTCGCTCGGCGTTCCCGTATCAGGCTGAACGCCGCAACCTGGTGTATGACTCGCTGTGCGGTGGATTCTGGGCGGCATGTTTTCAGTTCAGTCCGCTGACCACCGTGACCATCCTGTCGATGATGACCATGAACAATGTCGCCGCCGGTGGCTATCGGTTGTTCGTGTTCGGCGCCCTCGCCCAACTCGCCGGCGTATTGCTGGGCTGGATGATCTTTGGTGTCCAATTCAGCCTGACGATGACACAGGAGCAAGTCTGGGCCTGCCTGCCGATGCTCACCTTGTATCCGCTGGCGCTGGGCATGGTCTGTTATCGCCTGGCGATCAAACTCTCCCAACACAAACGCGCACTGAGCGCCCTCAGCCGTACCGACAGCCTCACCGGCCTGCTCAACCACGGCGCCTGGAAAGACCTGCTGCACCTGAAATTTCAGCAGTGCCGCCAACACAACAGCCAAGCCACCCTGGCGTTGATCGACATTGATCACTTCAAGGCAATCAACGACAGCTTCGGGCACATCGTCGGCGATGCAGTGCTGTGGCAATTGAGTCACGACCTCAAACGCCTGCTCGATCAGCACCAGTTGGCCGGGCGCTACGGCGGTGACGAGTTCTGTGTGATCCTGCCGACACTGCCGCTGAACAAGGCTGAAGCGCTGATGGAGCAATTGCGCCAGGCATTGCAGCAATATCGTCATCCGCAGTTGCCAGACTTGCGAGTGGGTCTGAGTATCGGTCTGGCGCGGTATCAGCTCTTGTACAAGGATGCCCTCGACTGGCTGGACGATGCCGACAAAGCGCTGTACACCGCCAAACATAAGGGCCGCAACACTATCAACGTAGCCTTGAGCCGTACCGAGACGGACAACGCCGGCGCCTAAAAAGTTATACAAAATTACAAATAATTACTTTCTTGTACAACTTTATGAAGTTTTGTATAAGTAGCCATCTGCCAGTTAAGGAATGCTGGCATTGAGCAGTCACCGCCGAATGCCGTCCGCGCATTCGGTCTGCCAGCGCGGAAATAGGGACTGAATCCTCGATCTTCCCCTTCTTCCAGAGTACTGCGAGCATGTTCTTCAATCGCCACAAAGCCGTCGTCGACGACCTTCAGCGCACCCTCACCGAACAAGCCGGCCTGCTCGACGCGATCAATCGCTCGATGGCGGTGATCGAGTTCGACCTTGATGGCGTGGTGCTGCGCGCCAATGACAACTTTCTCAAGACCATGGGTTACACCGCCGAACAAGCGATCGGCCAACCGCATCGGCGCTTTTGCACACCAGAGTTCGGCCGTAGTGCTCAGTACACCGATTTGTGGTCTCGCCTGAAAAACGGCCAGTTTCAGTCCGGTACGTTTGAACGGGTCGACGGCAAGGGTCAGCCGATCTGGCTGGAAGCCAGTTACAACCCGATCAAGGATGCCTCGGGCCGTGTGGTGAAAGTGGTCAAGTACGCCATGGACGTGACCGCCAAGGTGCAGCAGGAAAGTGAGGCCAACGCCAAGTTGCAGGCGATTGACCGGGCAATGGCGGTCATCGAATTCAACCTCGACGGCAGTATTCTCACGGCCAATCAGAATTTTCTGACGCGCATGGGTTACACCCTCGCCGAGCTGAAAGGCAAACATCACCGTTTGTTCTGCACCCCGGCACTGGTCAACAGCAATGCTTATGAGGATTTCTGGCGGCGCTTGAACCAGGGAGAGCTTTTCCAGGGTCAGTTCGAACGCGTGGATAAACGCGGGCAAACGGTGTGGCTCGAAGCCAACTACAACCCGGTATACGACGCTGCCGGACGCTTGTGCAAAGTGGTGAAATTCGCCTCCGACGTGACCGCCCGCGTCGAGCAACACGAGCAGGACGCACGCAGTGCCAGCGCGGCGTATCACATCTCGGTGGCGACGCGAAAAGTCGCCGAGCAAGGTACGCAGGTGATCCAGCAAGCCGCCAGTGAAATGCGCGAAATCGCCGAGGACATTGCCGAATCGTCGACGTTGATTGCGCAATTGGGTGAGCGCTCCGAGCAGATCACCGCCATCGTCAACACGATCCGCGCGATTGCCGACCAGACTAATTTGTTGGCGCTCAATGCCGCGATTGAAGCCGCGCGTGCCGGCGAACAGGGGCGCGGATTTGCCGTGGTTGCCGACGAGGTGCGATTGCTCGCGGGGCGTACCAGCGGCTCGACGGCAGAAATTTCCAGCATGATCAGCCTGATCCAGAACGAGACCCGGCAGGCCATCAAGAGCATGGAGGGCACCCGGGGTCGCGCGGCTGAAGGGGTCGAGTTGGCGAATCAGGCGGGGACGGTGATTCTGCAGATTCGCGATGGCGCCAGTGAGGCGGTGGATGCGGTGAGCATGTTTGCCAATGAGCGGGCGCCGGGTTAAGCCTTGTGCAAAGCAGTTAGACCGCGTCGTCGCCTTCGCGAGCAGGCTCGCTCCCACAGGGGTTAGGTTGATCACAATGTTTGTGAACGCCCCGAATACCTGTGGGAGCGAGCTTGCTCGCGAAGGGGCCGGTCGCCATAACGCAGGGCTATAGTGACTACACGTCCCACGCCCTGCCGAGTGCACCATGACCACTGAAAAACCCGCAACACCGGAATCCGCTCCCGTCGATCACCTGCGCTTCCACCGCCCCCACGCCCACCTCAACACCACCTTCGGCAACGACACCTTCGCCCTGCGCGCCGAGGCGTTTGCGCGGTTCTTCGGCACGCCGATGTTTCTCGGCGCGCAGACGTTGATCGTGTTGTTGTGGGTCAGTCTGAACGTGTTTGGCGTGACCACCTTCGACGTCTACCCGTTCATCCTGTTGAACCTCGCCTTCAGCCTGCAATCGGCCTACGCCGCGCCGCTGATTTTGCTCGCACAAACCCGTCAGGCCGCCCGCGACAAGGCGCAAGCCGATGCCGATGCGCAACACCGTGAAGCGCTGGCACAGGCCAATACCGAGCGTCAGGCCCAAGCGGCGAAGAACACCGCGCAACTGCTTGAACTGCTGGAGCAGAACACCCGCCTCACCGAGATGACCAAAAACCTCACTGAACGAATCGCCAGCCTGACCAGCGAGTTGCACGATCACATGCGCCAGAACCCGCAGCGCTGATCACGATAAACGCAGCGCCCGCCCCAACTCATCGAACAGTGTCACCACCGAGCGCAACGCCCGGCAATCCGGGCGCGTCAGCAGCCACAGCGCGGTGTCGTAACCGTGCAGCGGTTCACTTAATGCCTGCAAACCGTCGGTGATCAGAAAGTCCGGTAACGCCGCCACGCCGAGGCCTGCGCGAACCAGTTCGGTGACCGACAGCATGCTGTTGCAGCGATAGCCCGGAGTCACACCGGGCAGGTGTTGCCGACGCCAGGCGATGGTTGGGTGATCGGGGAGAAAGTCATCCGGGGCGATCCAGGTCAGCGCGGCCAGATCCGCCGTATCGACGTTCTGCAGATAACGCGAACTGGCACAGACCCGGTAGGAAATCTTCGCCAGTTGCCGTCCGACCAGATGCTCGGGCGGTGTCCGCGTCAGGCGCAGGGCGATGTCAGCATCGCGGCGACTGAGGTTGGCGAAATCGTTGGAGGTGCTCAGTTCGATAGTCAGCGCTGGGTATTGGGGCATGAACTGCGCCAGCGCCGGCAGCAGCAAACTCTGCAGCACCGAATCGGTACAGGTCAGACGCACCGTGCCGCTGACCACTTCGCCGCCCTGCTCCACGCCGATCCGCGCCGCCTCCAATGCCTGTTCAGCGCGTTCGGCTTGTTCGGCCAGCGTCTGCGCGAGGGTTGTCGGCAGATACCCGGCGCGGCTTTTTTCGAACAGTTGCTGGCCGAGTGCAGCTTCGAGACGGCGCACGGCGCGAAACACCGTCGACACATCGACTTTCAACAACTGCGAAGCCCGAGCCAGAGAGCCGCCACGCACCAAGGCAAGAATCAGGGCCAGGTCGGGGTAGTCGAGTTGATAGTGCGTGGCTGCATTGATCACTTGGGGAAACGCCCATATTGAGTGCGTGAACGCCAATCTATAGTGAGTGCGATCAATCAACAAGCGCAGGGAACCCCCATGGAAAACAGCGCCATCCGTATCGCCCTGATCGGCGATTACGACCCGCAGGTCACCGCACATCAAGCCATTCCCGTCGCCCTCGGTCTGGTCGCTGAACACCTCAACCGGACCGTGCAATTCGAATGGTTGCCTACCGAGCAGATCCACGGCGATACGCCACTCCGCGAGTTCGACGGTTTCTGGTGCGTACCCGCCAGCCCTTACAAGAGTGAAGACGGCGCACTGTGGGCGATCCGTTTTGCCCGCGAACAGCAGCGCCCTTTCCTCGGCACCTGCGGCGGTTTTCAGCATGCGGTGCTGGAATTTTCCCGCAACGTGCTGGGCTGGGTGGATGCGGTACACGGTGAAACATCGCCCGACTCTGAACGCGCGGTACTCACGCCGTTGACGTGTTCGCTGGTCGAAGTGGTGGACAGCATTTACCTGATGCCCGGTTCGTTGATCGCCAAGGCGTACGAAACGTCGCAAATTCGTGAAGGTTATCGCTGCCGCTTCGGTGTGAATCCGCTGTTCGAACAGCAACTGTTGAACGATCGGCTACATGCTGTCGGTCATGATTCGTCAGGGGATTTACGCGCGATTGAACTCAAGGATCACCGGTTCTTTGTCGCCACACTGTTTCAGCCTGAACGCGCCGCGCTCAAAGGGCAGATGCCGCCGCTGGTGCGGGCGTTTGTCGAAGCTTGCATGGAGCCGCGTTGATGGCTGATTGCTTTGCGGTCATTTTTACGTCGACCCGAACCGAAGGTGACAACGGCTATGCCGAGGCGGCCGAGCGCATGGCTGCGTTGGTCAGTGAGCAGCCGGGGTTTCTTGGGGTGGAGTCGGTTCGAGGGGCCGATGGCGTCGGGATTACGGTGTCGTATTGGGACAGCGAAGCGGCGATTCTGGCGTGGCGGCGGAATCCTGAGCATCAGCTGATTCAAGCGCGTGGGCGTTCGCAATGGTATTCGGCGTTTCATACGCGAGTGTGTCGGGTTGAGCGTGAGTATCGGTTCGGGCAATAAAATGGCGGCGCATTGACGGCCGCTTTCGCGAGCAGGCTCGCTCCCACAGGGGATTTGTGAACACCACGGTTCCCATGTGGGAGCGAGCCTGCTCGCGAAGAGGCCCTCACCCTCACAGCATAACTTCAGCCACGCACCAGACTGCGCAACGCGACAATCTCCGGCACTTCAACCTTGCTCATATAAACGCGCAACGGCTCGGTGATGTTGATCCGGTCATCGATATGCTGATCCAGCAACAACTGAATCAAGTCGCGTTTAAGCGTCATGGTCTGCGCCGTCGCCGGCGCCCAGACGAATTCATTCACAGGAATAATGCCGTCATCGGCCACGTCCATGCCAAACGAATCTTCGCTGAAACGCACGATGTACTGACCGGTCTTGCGATTGAGGCCGACAAAACCCTTGAGGTCGTCGGCTGCCTGGCAGATGAGTTGGGAGGTGATGCGCATGGTAAACCTCACGAAAAAGGATCGATGGTTTACACGCAGGGCAACTGAGCGGCGCGCCCTCTGCCGGAGCGTCTGCCGTGGGCAAGCGTACTGCAAACCGCGCCACAAAAGTGCAGGAAAAATCGCTTTTAATACGTTTATGTCGGTCCTGCGATAGCACGCAATCGATTCAGTTGTTAAAAGGTACGTCTTTGAAAATGCCCTGCGAAAGGAACTCGAACATGCCCGCCACTTTCACCAAAAGCGCTCTGGTCCTGAGCCTGCTGCTTGGCCTCGGTCAGGCGCACGCCGCGACTCAGACGGACCCCGACGCAGTCGCTGCAACGCACGGTATTCCGCACCCAGCGGTGATCGCCCACCGTGGCGCTTCCTTCGATGCACCGGAATCTACCGCTGCGTCCTACCGACTGGCCCGGGATCTGGGCGCCGATTATCTGGAAATGGATTTGCAGCGCAGCAAGGACGGCGTGCTCTTCGCCCTGCATGACGACAACCTGCAACGCACCACCGACGTCGCCACCAAGTTCCCTGAGCGCAAGGACAGCCCGGCCACGGCCTTCACCATGGCCGAACTGAAAACCCTCGACGCCGGCAGTTGGTTCAACACCAAATACCCGGACCGCGCCCGCCCGTCCTACGCTGGGCTGAAAATTCTCACCCTCGATGAAATCATCGACATCGCCCAGGCCAATCCACAACACAAGCCGGGCCTGTACATCGAGACCAAAGAGCCGCAACTGTTCCCGGGCATCGAACATGACCTGAAAGAAAAACTGCAGGATCGCGGCTGGCTGAGTCCGGCCGGTTCGAAACTGGCGAAAAGCGCGCTGGGCGTGGGTCAGGGCAAAGGCAAGGTGATCCTGCAGACCTTCGAGAAAAACAGCCTCGAACTGCTGCAAAAGGAAATGCCGCAAGTGCCGAAGATCCTGTTGCTGTGGGTGGGCGCCGGCAGCATCGAGCCGAAATCCAAGGTGACCTTTGCCGAGTCCGGCGAGAAGGACAAAAACGTTTTCTACGGCAAGCAGGAGCCGAAGTCCGAAGCTGAGTTCAAGCAATGGGTGGATTACGCCAAGGCCCAGGGTGCAATCGGCACCGGCCCTTCGGCGAAGCTGACCCATGACGGCGATCAGAGCTATTCGGATCTGGTGCAACCGTGGATGAACAAATACACCCATGATCAGGGCATGCTGGTCCACGTCTACACCGTCGACGAGCCAGTGGACTTCGAGAAAGTCATGGCCGCAGGCGTTGACGGTATCTTCACCAACCGCGCCAGCGAGCTGTTGAAGTTCTATAAACGCCCGGTATCGGCCAGTGTTGATCAGGTGTTGAAGAACAACGGTTTCTGATCTGAAATCGAGGCGCCTTCATCGCGGGCAAGCTACGCTCCCACAGGTTCTGTGCCGGTGCATGGCTTGCCCGTTTTGTTTGGGTGCAGGGTTTTAAGGGTGAGTTAAGTTGCGCTGGTTAACCTGAGGCCACTTAAACGAATCAACCAAGGAATGAACCGATGAAAACTTTGACTGCCCTGTTTACCGCCGCTGCTCTGACTCTTACCGCTGGCCTGGCCCAGGCTGATGTTCGCGTTGACCAGATTCCTGAACTGGTTAAGTCGGGCAAGATCAAGTCGCTGGAGTCGATGAACGCCGAAGCGCTGAAACTGCATCCGGGTGCGACTATTACTGACACGGATCTGGATAACCACTTCAATGGTTATGAGTACGAAGTTGAGCTGAAGACGGCTGATGGCAAAGAGTTCGATGTGGACTTTGATGCAACCACTGGCAAGGTGTTGAGCAACAAGCAAGACACTTGATTGAACGCACTACCAAAAGCCGCACGATTGAAAGATCGTGCGGCTTTTTTGTGTCTGGTGTTTGGCTTGGTTGATGTGTTGTCAGTGAGATTTTCTCCCCCTCACCCCAGCCCTCCCGAAACGTCGGACCGCCCCCAAGGGGGCGAGGGGGAAAGGGAGCCGATCGGGGGTTACTCAAGACCTGAATGCGCCTCGATATTTCAGGTCGGCGTAACTCGAATAGTCACCACGGTCAGTTCCCTCTCCCTTGGGAGAGGGGAAAGGGCATCACGCCGAGGTGCTGACCAGCGAACCCGAGGTGCTCGAGTCGGAGTCCTGCAACGCCTGCAACAGCGAGGCGGTAGCGGTTGACAGGGACGCCGAGGTAGCGGTGACCTGCGCTTGTGCGGCGGCTACTTCGGCGACCTTCGCATCAGAATTTTCCTGCTTCGCCTGCGCCGCTTGCAACGCTTGCTGCTCCTCCTGCAATTGCTTCTGCAGCTCGGCGATCTGCTTGCGCAGTTCTTTCACCGAATCCGATTCTTCACTGCTGGAATCGCTGTCACCCGTCGGCGCTGCACCACCGCCCGCAGCGACTTTGCTGGTGTCCGCTTTCACGCCAGTGCTGGCGGCTGCCGTGGTCGAGGTATCGTCACCGACGTCGCTGATCGCGGTTTTGCTCGAAGGTGTGGTGACGGTCTGATTGATCGAAACAGAAGTGATGCTGACCATGGAAAGGCTCCAATGCCGATTATAGATAACCGGTCATCGACCACAGCAGCTTCAATTTGAGATCGACTGTGTACCGACTCGGTATCCGAACCGGTACACGGTCAGTAGCGTCAGGCGCTCAGGCGTGCAGTGACTTCGTTCAGTTGCCCGGACAGGCCATGCAGGTTCTGGCTGGCGCTTTCGGTGCGCTGCACATTGTCGAGGTTGGTGCTGGCGATCGAGGTGATCTCGGTGAGGTTGCGCGAAATGTCTTCGGCAACCGACGTCTGCTCTTCGGCAGCCGTGGCGATCTGCCGGTTCATGTCGCGGATCGCCTCCACCGCGTGAGTGATGCGCTCCAGCATCGCGCCGGCCTGAGTCACTTGCTCAACGCTTTCATCGCTGCGCGTCTGGCCGCTGTCGATGGCTTGCGCCGCGTCCACCGCGCCGGTCTGCACGCTCTGAATGATCTGGTTGATCTCGATGATCGACTCGGCGGTGCGCTGCGCGAGGTTGCGCACTTCATCGGCGACCACCGCAAAACCACGCCCGGCCTCGCCGGCGCGCGCCGCTTCGATCGCAGCGTTGAGCGCCAGCAGGTTGGTCTGTTCGGCAATGCCGCGAATCACTTCCAGCACTTTGCCGATACGACCGCTGTCGGCTTCCAGACGACGAATCACCGTGGCGGTGTTGGCGATTTCGCCGCGCATCTGCGTGATCGAGTGGATGGTGCTCTGCATGACCTTCTCACCTTGTAGGGCGGACTGGTCGGCATCGTCGGCCGCCCGTGCGGCATCGGCGGCATGACGCGCCACTTCCTGGGCAGTGGCGGACATTTCGTTCATCGCCGTGGCCACTTGATCGGTACGGTTGAACTGCTCGTTGGTACCACCGGCCATGGTCGTCGCGATGGCGTTAAGCTCGCCGCTGGCGCTGTCCAGATCCGCCGCGCTGCGCTGCAGACGGGTGAAGGTTTCGGCGAGAAAGTCGCGCAGGGTGTTGGCGGCAGCCGCGAGGTTGCCCAACTCATCCTGACGGTCGCTAACCACGCGTTCAGCCAATTTGCCGCGACTCAACTGAGTGACGTAATCGATCAGCTTGCGGATCGGCTCGACCAGATTGCGGTTGACCAGCCACAGGCTCAACAGGCCAATCAACAGGGCCGACGCGAGCATCACCAGCAGCCCCAGCCACACGGTGCGATCAGCCTCGGCACTGATCAGCGCCGACTGCGCGGTGCCTTGCTTGCGCAATTCGGCGACCAGTTCGCTCATCTGATCACTGGCGGCACGGTCAACACCTTTGACAGCTGCATCACCCGCCGCCGGATCACCACCGGCAGCCACGTAGGCATCGCGGCCCTTCTGATAAGCGCTACCCAATTGACGGTGCTCTTCGCGCAGGCGTTCGATGCGTGATTTCAGGTTCGGTTCTATGCCTTGCTGGCTGGCCAGTTCACCGAGAATGGTTTGCACATCACGCTGGCGGTCTTCGAACTGCCCCCAGTATTTGCTCAGATCCGCCGGTTGCTTGCCGCGCAGCAGAACGTTTTTCCATTCCTGCACCTGCACCTTGAATTGCAGGTTGGCTTCGTCGATCAGTTGCGAGGTGTGCAACGGACCGGCGATCAACTGGCTGTAGCTTTGCACGCCGTTGGAGAGGAAATGAAAACAGGCCAGGGCGATCAACAGCATCGCCAGCAGACTGCCGCTCAGCAGGGCGAGAATTTGCGCTCTCAGGGATTTTTGCAGCATCGAAAGATACTCAGGACAAGGATGAGGCACGCCCGGTGAGGCGTGAAATTTTGCCGGACATCCATGTCGGCGAGCCTTGGTTCATGGCCAATGGCGCGCAACCTAACGCACCTGTGATCGGCGCGCCAGAGCGCTTCTTGAAGAAAATCCGACTGCCGGTAAGTCGCTGATTTGACGTAATTTTGCTGTCACACAAACGTCATGTGACAGTGCGATGATGCGGCTCAGTGAACCTGCCATTTGCGCGACCGACGCACCCTCCTCGCAGCGAGCCGCCATGAACCACAGCCTCGACATCAGCCATCGCGATCCTGACCTGTTTGGCTTGCTCTACGGTTTTCGTTTTTTGCCTGGCGAGCGTGGCCGCGAAGTCGATTCGGCGACTGCCCTGCGTTGCCTACAAGACGATAACGAGAACGGAGAGTTTCTCTGGCTGCATCTCAATCTGGCGCACGCGGCGTGCGAGCGCTGGATGAAAAGTCATCTGCAATTGCCCGAAGAGTTTTTCGAGGCGCTGCACGAAGGCTCGCGTTCGACGCGCATTGAGCATGTCGATTCGGCGTTGTTGGCGGTGGTCAACGATGTGGTGTTCAACCTCAGCAGCATGGTCTCCTCGGACGTATCGACGCTGTGGGTCTGCGTGCGCAGCAAACTGATCGTCAGTGCGCGCTTGCAACCGCTGCACTCGGTGGACAAATTGCGCTCATCGGTGAAGGCCGGCGAACGCTTTCGTTCGCCCTCGGAACTGCTCGTGCACCTGCTGCGCGATCAGGGCGAAGTGCTCACGCAGATCGTCCGTAAAACGAGCATGAGCGTTGACCAGGTCGAGGACGAATTGCTCTCCTCGCGACTGTCGACCAATCGCGCCGAACTCGGTGCCAACCGGCGGGTGCTGGTGCGTCTGCAACGGCTGCTGGCGCTGGAGCCGGGTTCGTTGCTGCGCCTGCTCAATCGCCCGCCGCCGTGGTTGCAGAAGGAAGACGTCAAGGAGCTGCGCAAATCCACCGAGGAGTTTGCGCTGATCATCAACGACCTCACTGCCCTCGGCGAGCGGATCAAATTGTTGCAGGAAGAGATCGCCGCCAACCTCAACGAACAGAGCAACCGCACACTGTTTACCCTGACGGTGGTGACGGTGCTGGCGTTGCCAATCAACATCATCGCCGGTTTTTTCGGCATGAATGTGGGCGGCGTGCCGTTGTCGCAGGATCCGGAAGGCTTCTGGATATTGGTCGCGTTGGTGGCGACGTTTACCGTGATCGCCGGGCGTTGGGCGTTTCGCAAGCGCGGGGATTACTGACGTCTCCTGCTCGTTCCCACGCTCTGCGTGGGAATGCATCAAGTGACGCTCTGCGTCACAGGGACGCGGAGCGTCCCGGGCGTCATTCCCACGCAGAGCGTGGGAACGAGCAGAAGACCGACGGCTGGGCTAATCCGCCAAACACTGACATGGCGCAGTCTCTCTGTAACATTCTGCAACGATCATGGGCGACATTCCTTCCCTCGCTCAGGATTGTCCTGCCATGGCTACTCCCTCCCTGACCGCCAGCCCCGCGTCCGCCGCCAGCGGCAGGCCGGCCCTCGACAAGAAAACCGGCCCGTTCACCTACGTGATCTTTTTCGCCGTGCTGGCGCTGGGGATGCTGTTCACCGCTTATAGCCTGATGCATGACATGCACGAACTCGGCACGGTGGTGACCACCTGGACGCCGTTCCTGTTGCTCGGTGTGGCACTGTTGATTGCGCTGGGTTTCGAGTTCGTCAACGGCTTCCACGACACCGCCAACGCCGTCGCGACGGTGATTTACACCCACTCGCTGCCACCGAATGTCGCGGTGGTCTGGTCGGGCTTCTTCAACTTTCTCGGCGTGTTGTTATCGAGTGGCGCGGTGGCGTTCGGCATCATCGCCTTGCTGCCCGTAGAGCTGATTTTGCAGGTCGGTTCGTCCGCCGGTTTCGCGATGATCTTCGCTCTGCTGATCGCGGCGATCCTGTGGAACCTCGGCACCTGGTGGCTGGGGTTGCCGGCCTCGTCGTCGCACACGTTGATCGGTTCGATAATCGGCGTCGGTGTGGCCAATGCCTTGATGCACGGCCGCGACGGCACCAGCGGTGTCGACTGGGCGCAGGCGACCAAGATTGGTTACGCCTTGCTGCTGTCGCCCCTTGTGGGGTTCGGTTGTGCGGCGCTGTTGCTGTTGGCGCTGCGTGCGTTCGTGAAGAATCGCTCGCTCTATAAAGCACCGGAAGGCAACACTCCGCCGCCGTGGTGGATTCGTGGTTTGCTGATCGCCACGTGCACCGGTGTGTCCTTCGCCCACGGCTCCAACGACGGCCAGAAAGGCATGGGCCTGATCATGTTGATTCTGGTCGGCACGCTGCCGATGGCTTATGCCTTGAACCGCACCATGCCCGAAGAGCAATCGCTGCAGTTCGCCGCTGTGGCGCAGGTCACCCAGCAAGCACTGGTGAAAAGTGCGCCGCTGCCGACGCCGGCCGATCCGCGTGCAGTCCTTTCCGATTACGTGCGCAGCAAAGAGCCTACTCCGCAACTTATCCCGGCCCTTGCCGCTCTCACCGGGCACATTGGCGAAGAAGTCAGAGGCTACGGCTCGCTGGCGAAAGTCCCGGCCGAAGCCATGGGCAACGTGCGTAACGACATGTACCTGGCCAGCGAAAGCATTCGCCTGATGGACAAGAACAAGGTCGGCAATTTCGACGCTGATACCAGCAGCAAACTGCAACTGTTCAAGCAACAGATCGACAACGCCACGCGATTTATTCCGCTGTGGGTGAAGATCGCCGTGGCCATCGCGCTGGGGCTGGGCACCATGGTCGGCTGGAAGCGGATTGTGGTGACGGTCGGCGAGAAGATCGGCAAGACTCACCTGACGTATGCGCAGGGTGCGTCGGCGGAAACCGTGGCGATGCTGACCATCGGCGCGGCGGACATGTTCGGTTTGCCGGTGTCGACCACGCACGTGTTGTCCTCGGGCGTGGCCGGGACCATGGTTGCCAATGGTGGCGGGTTGCAGATGAGGACCATCCGTAATCTGTTGATGGCGTGGGTGCTGACGCTGCCGGCGGCGATCCTGCTGTCGGGCAGCCTCTATTGGCTGTTCACCCAGATCTTCTGACCGAAGAAAGTCCCCTGTAGGAGTGAGCCTGCTCGCGATAGCGGTGTATCAGTCAACATTGATTAAACTGACACACCGCTATCGCGAGCAGGCTCACTCCTACAGTTTTGACCGGTGTTCAGGTTTAGAGCGCGGAGCGAATCAGATCGCCCAGCCAATCCATGAACACCCGCACCCGCAGCGGCAAATGCCGTTGCCGCGCATACAGCAATGAAATGCCCATCGCCGGCGCGGTGAATTGCGGCAACACGGTGACCAATTCGCCGTTTTCCAGATGCGGTTGCATGCCGGTGCGCGGCACCTGAGTCAGACCGAAGCCGCCGAGGCACGCCGACTCGTAAGCGTCAGTGCTGTTGACCGTAATGCTGCCTGCCATCGGCAAGCGTTTCACCTGGCCGCCCTCCTCGTACACAAACCCTTCCGAACGCGAACCGAGCACGCCGACGTAATGCACCAGTCGATGCTGCGCGAGATCTTCCAGCGACTGCGGCACACCGTAGCGTTCGAGGTAAGCGGGGCTGGCGCAATTGACCATGGGGAAGTCACCGAGGTGCCGCGCGACCACCGATTGATCCGGCTGCGCGCCAATCCTCACCACGCAATCGAACCCTTCGCTGAGCAAGTCGACGCGGCGGTCGGTGCTGCTGATTTCCAGTTCCAGATGCGGGTGCCGATCCATGAACTGCGGCAGGCGCGGCATGACCAGGCGCCGCGCGAGAATGTTCGGCAGGTCGACACGAATGCGCCCGGTCAGCGACGCTTCGTCCTGTCGAAACAAGCCTTCGATCTCGTCCATGTGCGAGAGCAGATCCTTGCTGCGTTCGTACAGCACCAGACCGTCCTGAGTCGCCTGCACCTTGCGCGTGGTGCGTTGCAACAGGCGCGTGCCGAGCAGGGCTTCCAGCGCTTGCACGTGTTCGGACACCGTTGAGCGGGGCAGTCCGAGGCTTTCCCCGGCGAGAGTGAAACTCGACAGTTCGCTGACCCGGACGAAGGTGCGCAGCAGTTCCAGTTTGTTCATGGGGCCACCTATTGATTGTTCGGCTTAACCGATCAGTGATTCCGGATTCAGCCTGTTTATCACCACAGGGCGGATAAATAAACTTTGATCCATCACCTGATCACTCACGGCAATCGAGGAAAAACCATGAATCGCAAAATCGCATTGATCACTGGCGCCAGTCGTGGCCTGGGCAAAAACGCTGCACTGCACCTCGCCGCGCAAGGCATCGACATCATTGGCACCTACAACAGCCGCGCCGATGAAGCCCAGGCGCTGGTCGCCGAAGTGCAGGCTCTCGGCGGCAAAGCCGTGATGCTGCAGCTGGACGTTGGCCGTAGCGAGAGCTTTGCCGATTTCGCTACACGTGTTGAGCAAGCGTTACAGCAGACCTTCGACCGCCAGCGCTTTGATTTCCTGATCAACAACGCCGGGGTCGGCTTGCATGCCGGTTTCGCCGAGACCACCGTCGAGCAATTCGACCTGCTGATGAATGTGCACCTCAAAGGGCCGTTCTTCCTGACCCAGCAACTCTTGCCACTGATCAACGACGGCGGGCGGATCATCAACATTTCCAGTGGTCTAGCGCGTTTCACCATTGCCGGCGCCAGCGCTTATGCCGCAATGAAAGGCGCGATTGAAG
The DNA here is from genome assembly GCF_044743175.1 of Pseudomonas sp. NPDC087690. Taxonomy (NCBI): domain Bacteria; kingdom Pseudomonadati; phylum Pseudomonadota; class Gammaproteobacteria; order Pseudomonadales; family Pseudomonadaceae; genus Pseudomonas; species Pseudomonas sp. NPDC087690. The sequence goes on along the minus strand of NZ_JBIUVX010000014.1, from coordinate 83,475 downwards.
TCCTGACCCGCTATCAGGCGAAAGAGCTGGGCGCACGGCAGATTGCCGTGAATACCTTGGCGCCAGGTGCGATTGAAACCGACTTTGGCGGCGGCACCGTTCGCGACAATGCGGCAGTGAATGCGATGGTCGCCGACAATACTGCGCTGGGTCGTGCCGGTCAGCCGGATGACATTGGCGGGGCGTTGGCGCTGTTGCTGTCGCCGGGTGCGCAGTGGATCAATGGCCAGCGGGTTGAGGCCTCCGGGGGCATGTTCCTCTAACTTCACTGAAAACATTTAACGCCTGTAGGAGCTGCCGCAGGCTGCGATCTTTTGATCTTGTCTTTAAAAACAAAATCAAAAGATCGCAGCCTGCGGCAGCTCCTACACGGGGATCGGTGTTAGTTCTGACAGGCGTTGCGAGTCATGAAGCGCTCGCGCACCACGTCATATCCCCAGTGATACACATAGGTGTACGGCAGGAAAAACAGCAACACGCCAATGTCGAGCAAAAACGCCTGCCACAGGCTGACCGACAGCCACCAGGCAATCAGCGGCACGCCCATCACGATCAAACCACCCTCGAACAGCAACGCGTGTACCACCCGTACCCAGGCGTTGTGTGCAACATTCATTCGCGCAAGCATGCGGTCAAAGAAGCGGTTGAACACCACGTTCCAGCCCAGCGCCAGCATGGCGATCAATACTGTCACCGCACCCATTTCAAGCATCGGTTTTTGCATGATCCACGCCAGCAACGGGGTGCAGATCAGAATAGCCAGCAGCTCGAAACCGATGGCCTGGAAAATACGTTCAGTGATGGATTTGTGGGCAGTCATGACCTGAGTCCTTGAGTGAAGATGGTTGCCATGATCTATGCTCGCATCGATACTTCATAACCAATAACCATCGATCAAGGCGATAGTTGATGATTTCGCAGGAAGTGCTGCTGGCATTTGTCCAGGCTGCCACGCAAGGTTCGTTTTCGGCAGCGGCGCGCAAGCTCGGGCGCAGCCAGTCGACCATCAGCGCGGCGGTGGCCAGCCTGGAGATTGATCTGGATCTGCAGTTGTTTGATCGCAGCAGCCGCAAACCGACGCTGACTCCGGCCGGGCATGTGATGCTGCAACGCGCCGAGGCGATTCTGGCGGCCAGCAGTCGCTTGGAAATGACTGCGCGGCAGTTGTCCCAAGGCGTCGAGCCGAAGCTGACGGTGGCGATTTCCGATACTTATCAGTCGTACCGTTTTGAAGCGGCGCTGGTCGGGTTTGAGCAGCGTTATCCGGATCTGGAGCTGGAGTGTCTGATCGCCGAATGCGATGACCTGGTCGAGTTGGTGCAGCGTGGTCGCGCGCATCTGGCGTTCGCTGAAATGCAAGAGAACTACCCGCCGGATCTGGTCACCTCGACGGTGGCCGAGCGTACGGAAATTGCCTTGTTCGTTAATCGCGACCATGCGCTGGCCAAGCTCGATCACATTGATCAGCACATCCTGGAACAGCATCGCGAATTGCGTCTGGCGACCATCGTCAATCCTTATGACAGTCGCGGCAAAGGTCGGGTGTGGTCGGCGCCGAGTTATTTGATGCTGCTGGAAATGGCCGAGAAAGGTTTTGGCTGGGCGCCGTTGCCGCGTTGGCTGGCGCAGCGCTTTGGCAATGATTTGCTGGTGGAGTTGAAGGTGCGCGGCTGGCCGAAACCGGTGTTTGTCGATGCGTTGTGGTCGCGGCTGTATCCGCCGGGGCCGGCGGGGAGTTGGTTGTTGAGCAAGATGCTGGAATAAGGGTTGAAGATTGAGCCCCCCTCACCCCAGCCCTCTCCCAGAGGGAGAGGGAGCCGACCGGGGTGTCTTGGGTCAGACATCGACCTGAAAGACCGAGTCGATTATGGATTCATTGGATATGATCTCAAAATCCCCTCACCCCAGCCCTCCCGAAACGTCGGACCGCCCGGAGGGAGAGGGAGCCGACCGAGGTGTCTTGCGTCAGACATCGACCTGAAAGACCGAGTCGATTATGGCTGTATAGCTACGGTATACACCTCGATTATGGATTCACAGCTGAGCTTTCAGGTCGGTGAAATTCTCCAATATCCCCCAATCGGTCCCCTCTCCCACTGGGAGAGGGCTAGGGTGAGGGCAATTCCAGCGCCGAAAGCCGCCCTTCAATAAACCGCCGTTCCGGCTCCTGCCGGGTCAGCTCCAACGCCCGCAAATACGCCGCCCTCGCCTCTTCCACCCTGCCCAGCTGCCGACAAAACTCCGCCCGCGCCGAATGCGCCAAGTGGTAATCCTGCAACTCCCCTCGCGCCAAAATCCCTTCAATCAGATTCAACCCTGCCAGCGCGCCGTCGCGCTTGGCCACCGCCACCGCCCGGTTCAACTCGATTACCGGCGAAGGCACTGCCCGCAACAGTACGTCATACAAGCCAATGATCTGCTCCCAATCCGTCTCCCCCGCCGTCGGCGCCTCAGCATGAACCGCCGCAATCGCCGCCTGCAAACAATACGGCCCAAACCGCCGCGTGGTCAGCGCGCGCTCGACCAGCGCACAACCTTCAGCGATCAGATCGGCATCCCAACGCGAGCGATCCTGATCATCCAGCAGCACCAGTTCACCACCCGGCGAAGTGCGCGCCGAGCGTCGCGATTCGTGCAACAGCATCATCGCCAACAGCCCCATGACCTCAGGCTCCGGCAGCAACTCCATCAACAAGCGCCCCAGCCGGATCGCCTCGCGCGTCAGATCTTCGCGGGTCAATTCAGCCCCGCCCGACGCCGAATACCCCTCGTTGAACACCAGATAAATCACCCGCAACACACTGTCGAGGCGTTCGGGCAATTCGCTCAGGCTCGGTACTTGATAAGGGATTTTCGCATCACGGATCTTGGCTTTCGCCCGCACGATGCGTTGAGCAATCGCCGCCGGTGCCGAAAGAAACGCGCGGGCGATTTCCTCGGTGGTCAGGTCGCAGACTTCACGCAAGGTCAGCGGCACTTGCGCATCCGCCGCCAGTGCCGGGTGGCAGCAGGTGAAGATCAGCCGCAGACGATCGTCTTCCACGTCTTCGCCACTCCAATCGGCCTGTTCGAGTTCTTCCAGTTGCGCGACCAACATGGGCTGCGAAGCCTTGAACCGCGCACGGCGGCGCAACACATCAATCGCTTTGAAACGCCCGGTCGAGACCAGCCAGGTGCGCGGATTGTCCGGCACGCCGTCGCGTTGCCAGCGCTCGACCGCGACGAAGAACGCCTCGTGCAAGGCTTCTTCGGCGAGGTCGAAATCACCGAGCAGACGAATCAGCGTCGCCAGAATCCGCCGCGAGTCTTCGCGATAGACCTGCTCGACCCGCGACCGGACCTCAGACATTCAACTGCCGCACCGGGCGCACTTCAACGCTGCCGACCCGCGCCGCCGGAATGTTGCCGGCGACCTGAATCGCTTCGTTGAGATCCTTGGCGTCGATCAGGTAGAAGCCGGCCAGTTGCTCCTTGGTTTCGGCAAACGGGCCGTCGGTGATCGACAGTTTGCCGTTGCGCATCCTGACGGTCGTGGCGGTCTGCACCGACTCCAGCGCCTCGGCGGCGACCATCCGCCCGCTGCCCTGAATCGACTCGGCGTAGGCCCAGCACTCGGCGTCTTCCGGGCTGTCGGGCGATGAATGCAGCAGGTGCTCATCGCTGTAGACCAGGCATAAATACTTCATGGCGTTCTCCTGAATCGGACGGTTCAACTATGGCTGAAGATCAGGGAGTCACATCGAACAGGGTCGCGCCGCTCATCGGATCGAACGGCGCCGACCAATGTTCATGGGCGATTTTCCATGCCCCACCGACCTGCCGATAGCAGGCGGTGACGCGCATCCAGCAGCTCTGGGTTTCGCCCTTGTCGTTGGTGCCGCCGCAGTTGGCAACCCAGTGGGCGAAGGCGATGTTGTCGGCGCTTTCGATGACGATTTCCTCGAATTCGAAGACGTGCGGTCCGGGGCACATTTCCATGCACGCCACCCAGTGCTCGCGGTAAGCCGCTTTACCCTTGAATTGCAGGGCCTTGATCGCATCGAACGAGACGATGTCATCGGCATACAACGCCATGACTTTCTCCACGTCCTTGGTCATGACGGCTTCGCGGTAGGTGTTGATCAGGGTCTGGATTTCAGATTGTGCACTCATGGTGTTCTCCGTGGTTTTTGTTGTGAAGACACCCTTAGTCGTTCGGCAAATGGGCAGATCGACAGATGAAACAAAAAAAATCCGCGAAGGACAAAATCGCTAGAATCGGCGACTTACCTTGTAGGAAAAAGGAAATTCCCGTGTCAGCCCAACTCGTGCCGTACGACAGCCTTAACGCCTTGCAGCGTGAGCAAGTCGAGGCGATTGAAATCCATGCCGAGCAGATCAAATTCTCTGGCGATATCCACGGCGCTTTGCACACCCTACTGTCGAAACCCGGCCCGGGCGTGAAGGGCTTTGCGCTGTTGGCGGATGACGTGCCGGTGGCGTTTTTGCTGCTCAAACGCCCGCCGGTGTTGCCAGCCTGGGCCGATGAACACAGCGCCACCTTGCATGCGTTGCAGGTCGATCGCCGCGCGCAGGGCAAGGGTTACGGCAAGGCCTGTCTGCAAGCGCTGCCCGAGGTTGCGCGTCAGGCTTGGCCGGAGATCAAAGGGCTGGAATTGTCGGTGGACGCGGATAACGACGCGGCGATCGCGCTGTACGCCAAGCACGGCTACGTCGACAGCGGTGAAGCGTACAAGGGCCGGATCGGTTACGAACGGCGCATGGGCCTGGTTTTCTAAGTCATCGAGGGATGCACGATGATCGATTCAATCGAAGCGCTGGAAGCGATTTACGGACTGCCCCACGAGCGGGCGGTGCGCAAGCAGATCGGTTTTCTCAACGAGGATTATCAGGCGATGGTGCGGGTTTCGCCGCTGGTGATCGTCAGCTCGGTGGGGGCTGATGGCCTGGATAATTCGCCGCGCGGGGATGCGCCGGGCTTTGTGCGGATCATTGATCAAAACACCCTGGCCCTGCCGGATCGCCCGGGCAACAACCGCATCGATACCCTGCGCAACGTGCTGCAGGATTCGCGGGTGTCGCTGCTGTTCATCATTCCGGGGATTGGCGAGACGTTGCGGGTCAATGGCACGGCGACGATCAGCGCGGAGCCGCAGTTGTTGGAGAGTTTTGCGGTGAATGGCAAACCGGCGAAAACCGTGTTGCTGGTGACGGTGGAGGCGGCGTTTTTTCATTGCTCGAAAGCGTTCGTCCGTTCGGATGCATGGAATCCGCAAACGCATCTGCCGCGCTCGGCCCTGCCCTCTGCCGGCGCCTTCCACAAGCGTCTGAATGATGGCGAGTTCGACGCCGAAACCTACGACCGTGAAGCGCCGAAACGGGTCAGTGACACCCTCTACTGATACTCCCGTAAATGATCGTTCCCACGCTCTGCGTGGGAATGCAGCCGGGGACGCTCTGCGTCCCAAAGTCGTGACGCAGAGCGTCACAGGAGGCATTCCCACGCGGAGCGTGGGAATGATCAGTAATCATCCATAAAGTCAGAGGGTCAGGATCATTTCGTGCCACGCCATGCCGCCGTGATCCGACTCCGATGGCTTGATGTAGGCAAAGCCAAACCCGGCATACAGCGGAATATGCTTTTCCTTGCACATCAGGTGAATCGTCGCTTTATCCATCCCGCGCATACGCTCGATGAACTCGCCCATCAAGCGCTTGGCCAAACCCTGCCCCTGATAATCCGGATGCACCACCACCGACATGATCACCACGTTCGGGCCTTTCGGGTCATGGCCGATCAACTCTTTGAACGCCTCGTCCGACATCTGCACGTCAAACGCCGCACCGGAATTGACGAAACCGGCGACCACGCCATCCACCTCAGCGACGATAAAACCTTCCGGCCAAGTGGCGATTCGCGTGGCGATCTTCTCGCGAGTGGCGGCTTCGTCACCTTCGTAGGCAACGGTTTCGATGGCGTAGCAGCGGTCCAGATCGGCAGCGGTGACGTTACGAATGACGGTGTTCATGGCGGCTCGGAAATCAGCAGAAGAAAGTGCCGAAAGAATAAAGGAATCAGGGAGCCATATCGATGCGCTCATCGCGCAAACAAAAGGCGGATCACTGATCCGCCTTTTTGGCTGTGTGCTCAGGCCTTGGTATCGACCGGCACGCAGATTTCCAGTTTGCCGGTGTGCAGCTTCGGATTGAAGTCCGCGCTGTAACGCTCCAGTTCAGGGGCGTTGAGTTCCACGTAGTGGGAGGACGGCAACCAGGTCTTGTAGATGTATTGCAGGGTCTGCGGCAACTGGTCGAGCGGCCCTGAATGTTCAAACACCGCGTACTGCCGAGGCAGCACTTCGACCCATTGGTAGACCTTCTGGTCGAGATCATCGAGCTTGCTGATTTCCACTCCGGCGATGTAATCGAAGCCGCCCTTGCCATCGAAGTTGCTGCAGACACCGTAGGTCACTTCGTTCTTTTGCCCCTGGATCTTTCCCAGGTGCGGCAAGAACTTTTCCCACAGCGCCGGGATGTCTTTTGCTGTGTCTTGGGTAAATCGACCGCGCAAGCCTGCAATCAGCAGGAAGTGTCCATGTTCGAAGCGAGGTTCAGCCACTTCGACGCGTTTTTGCTCATCCATGACTCGACTCCTGGAACAAAAAAGGGGTTCGGCTGGGAGTATAGAAAGCCAAACCCAATTCGCACGCTTACAGCGAATGCAACTGCTCGACGGCGCCCGAACCGACAAACTCGTTATAGCCGGATACGATCACGTACACCGCGAAATAGCAGAAGATCGCTGCAGATGCCAGATAGGAATAGCGCAACAGCTTGTCGCCCAGCAGTTTGCCACCGTGGCTCGCGGCGAAGCACAAACCCGCCGACCACAACAGTCCGGCGCAAAGGAAACCGCCGAGGAACAACGCCGAACTCAGCGGGCCGCCACCGCCGGACCGGGCGATCAACGTACCGCCAACAGCGGCAAACCAGAGAATCGCGCTCGGCGATGACATGGCGAGAAAAATGCCCCGGAAGAACTCTTTGCGATGGGAGTTCTGCACCACTTCTGCCGTCTCGGCCAATAGCGCTTCGTGATGGATCGCCGAGTAAATCATCTTCGCCGCAAAGTAGATCAGCAGCACCGAGCCGCCGATCCACAGCACCCAACGCACAGTTTCGTATTGCAGCAGAACCGTCATCCCGGCCAGCGCCAGCACCGCATAAATCAGGTCGCCGACACAGGTGCCGAGGCCCAGCGCGAAGCCCTGAAAGTAACCGCGCTGCATCGCCAATGTGATCATCGCGATGTTGGCCACGCCGATATCCAGGCACAGCGAAAGGCTCAGCAAGAAGCCGCTGGTGAATTCCATCTACCGATTTCCTTGGGACAAAATTGTTTACAAACGGGCTGGACAGTATGCCATCACTGACCTTATCTTCCGCCACAGGTCACCGCAGTGACCAGCGTCGCTCGGACGGTTCCGGGCGCTTACGTTATCCGAGGCAACAATGGCTGAACAAGGTTCGCCGCGCCGCTTTGCGCGCATAGATCGACTCCCCCCTTACGTTTTCAACATCACCGCCGAGCTGAAGATGGCCGCGCGTCGTCGTGGTGAAGACATCATCGACTTGAGCATGGGCAACCCCGACGGCGCCACGCCGCCGCACATTGTCGAAAAACTTGTACAAGTCGCCCAACGCGACGACACCCACGGTTACTCCACATCCAAGGGCATTCCGCGCCTGCGCCGGGCGATTTCCAACTGGTACAAGCAGCGTTACGAGGTCGATATCGACCCGGAAAGCGAAGCCATCGTCACCATCGGTTCCAAGGAAGGCCTGGCGCATTTGATGCTGGCCACCCTGGACCAGGGCGACACCGTACTGGTGCCGAACCCGAGCTATCCGATTCACATTTATGGTGCAGTGATTGCCGGTGCCCAGGTGCGTTCGGTACCGCTGGTGCCGGGCGTGGATTTCTTCGATGAACTGGAACGGGCAATTCGCGGTTCGATCCCGAAACCGAAAATGATGATCCTCGGCTTCCCGTCGAACCCGACTGCACAGTGTGTGGAACTGGATTTCTTCGAACGGGTGATCGCCCTCGCCAAACAATACGACGTGCTGGTGATTCACGATCTGGCCTACGCCGACATCGTCTACGACGGCTGGAAAGCCCCGTCGATCATGCAGGTGCCGGGGGCCAAGGACATCGCGGTGGAGTTTTTCACCCTGTCCAAAAGCTACAACATGGCCGGCTGGCGCATCGGTTTCATGGTCGGTAACCCGGAACTGGTCAACGCGCTGGCGCGAATCAAGAGCTACCACGACTACGGCACCTTCACCCCGCTGCAAGTGGCGGCAATTGCCGCGCTGGAAGGCGATCAGCAATGCGTGCGCGATATCGCCGAGCAGTATCGTCAGCGTCGCAACGTGCTGGTCAAAGGCCTGCATGAACTGGGCTGGATGGTCGAAAATCCGAAGGCGTCGATGTACGTCTGGGCGAAGATTCCCGAGCAGTACGCGCATCTGGGTTCGCTGGAATTTGCCAAAAAGCTGCTGGCCGAAGCCAAGGTGTGCGTCTCGCCGGGGGTGGGGTTTGGTGAGTATGGCGATGATCACGTGCGCTTTGCGCTGATCGAAAACCAGGACCGCATTCGTCAGGCTGTACGCGGGATTCGCGGGATGTTCCGGGCGGATGGCTTAGTTACCAAATAACTGACCCACCTCTGATCGTTCCCACGCTCCGCGTGGGAATGCAGCCCGGGACGCTCCGCGTCCCAAAGCGGACGCAGAGCGTCCATTGAGGCATTCCCACGCAGAGCGTGGGAACGATCACCCACAAAAAAACCGCATCGCTGCGGTTTTTTTGTGTCTGCAAGAAGCTGTTTACACGAACAGCGACAGCAGCAGGATAAAGCCCAACGCAACCACCGAGAGGATGGTTTCCATCGCCGTCCAGGTCTTGAACGTCTCGGCCACGGTCATGTTGAAGTATTGCTTCACCAACCAGAAACCGGCGTCGTTCACGTGCGACAGAATCAGCGAACCGGCGCCCGTAGCCAGCACCAGCAACTCACGGTTAACGCCCGGAATCATCCCCACCACCGGCACCACAATGCCCGCGCCAGTAATGGTTGCCACAGTCGCCGAACCGGTCGCGATACGAATCACCGCCGCCACCAGCCACGCCAGCAGGATCGGCGAGATCTGTGCGCTCACTGCCATGTGGCCGATCACGTCGCCCACACCGCTGGTGACCAGCATCTGCTTGAAGCCACCGCCGGCACCGATGATCAGGATGATCGCCGCGGTTGGCGCCAGGCTCGCGTCGAGCCACTTGAGCATTTGCTGGGAACCGATGCCCTGCTTGTGACCGAAGGTGTACAGCGACAGCAGCAACGCCAGCAGCAGTGCAGAGATCGGGTGACCGATCATGTCCATCCAGGTGCGGAAGAAGTGACCGTCGGGCAGCGCCACGTCAGCGAAGGTTTTCAGCAACATCAGGAACACCGGCAGCAGCACGGTGACCAGGGTGATGCCGAAGCTCGGCAGCTTGGCCGAGTCGTCGTTCTCACGGGCCAGTTGATCGACCAGCTCCTGGTTCGGGTGGCCAGGAATGTGCTTGGCGATGAACGTACCGAAGATCGGACCGGCAATGATCGCGGTCGGCAGCGCAACGATCAGACCGTAGAGAATGGTCTTGCCGATGTCAGCGCCGAACACGCCGATGGCCAGCAGCGGGCCCGGGTGCGGTGGCACCAGACCGTGCACGGCGGACAGGCCGGCGAGCAACGGGATACCGATCTTGATGATCGACACGCCGGTGCGGCGCGCAACGATGAACACCAGCGGAATCAGCAGAACAAAACCGATCTCGAAGAACAGCGGAATGCCGACCAGGAACGCGGCGAACATCATCGCCCACTGGACTTTGTCCTTGCCAAACGCGCGGATCAGGGTCTGGGCGATCTGATCCGCCCCGCCCGACTCGGCCATCATTTTGCCGAGCATGGTGCCCAGCGCGAGGATGATGCCGACGAAACCAAGCACGCCACCGAAGCCGTCCTGGAACGCTTTGATGATGGTGCCGATCGGCATGCCGGAGGTGAGGCCGAGGAACGCGGCGGCGATGGTCAGGGAAATAAACGGGTGCAGCTTGAACTTAGTGATCAGGACAATCAGTCCGATCACCGTGACCACTGCATCGAGCAGCAGAAACGCGTCGTGGGACATGCCAAACATTGGGGGTGTCTCCTGGATTGTTGTTGTTATTAAAGCGGGTTAAACAGAAGTAGGGTGGACAGCGCTATCTCTTTCAACACACTCATACCGCCTGTTTCAGACCGTGGGCCTGCCACCAGACGTGAGCCTGGGACGCCAGTTCGTCAACGCTGTGGATCGAAGCGTTCAGCGCCAGGGTCAACGGCTCGCCCTTCGGCGATTCGAGGGTGGCGAACTGGCTTTCGATCAACGTGGCCGGCATGAAGTGGCCCGGACGATGGGACACACGCTCAGCGGCAACTTCAGGGGTCAATTCGAGAAACACGAAGCCCAGGCCCGGCAAGGCGCTGCGCAACACTTCGCGATAACTGTGTTTAAGGGCCGAGCAGGTCAGCACCGGGCGTTTGCCCAGTGCATCGACACGACGCAACTCATCGCACAGGCTGTCGAGCCAGCCGGCACGGTCGTCGTCGTTCAGGGGGATCCCCGCGCTCATCTTTTCGATGTTCGCGGCCGGATGAAAAGTATCGCCTTCAATGGCAGTGGCGCCGCTCAATTGGCACAGGGCCTCGCTGACGCACGTCTTGCCGCAACCGGCAACGCCCATGATGACCAGGGCGGTGATGGGATGACTCATATAACACCTCAGCGCGCAGACAGCGCTACCTTTGCTAGCTATGACTCTAGTGCACAGGCAGAAGTTGCCGACGCCTTCTTGTCGTTTTTTTGGGTTGCAGCAGGTTTGTTCCCAACGCCAAAAAGCGAAGATCAGGCAGGACCTCGCTTACGCATTTACAGCTGCATCAGGACAGCGCTACCTTAGTGCCTTGATTTTTGTTTGGCAAGCCGTCGATGACCACCCCTAAAAACGATAAAAATACCCGCACCACCGGCCGTCCCACCCTGAATGAAGTTGCCCGCCTGGCCGGTGTCAGCCCGATTACCGCCTCCCGCGCCTTGCGCGGGGTCAGCACCGTGGCTACCGAACTGGTGGAAAAAGTCCAGAAAGCCGCCCTCGAACTCAACTATGTCGTGAACCCTGCCGCCCGCGCGCTGGCCTCGGCGCAGAGCCATTCTGTCGTCGTGCTGGTGCCGTCGCTGTCCAACCTGTTGTTCATTGATACGCTGGAAGCCATTCATCGGGTGCTCACGCCCAAGGGCTTCGAAGTGCTGATCGGCAACTTCCACTATTCGCGCGATGAAGAAGAAAACCTGCTGCGCAACTACATGGCCTATCAGCCGCGCGGTTTCCTGTTGACCGGGTTTGATCGCACGGAAAGTTCACGGCGCATGATCGAAGCCAGCAACATTCCCTGCGTGTACATGATGGAACTGGACAGCGCCGCTGGCGTGAACTGCGTGGGCTTCTCGCAACTGAGTGCCGGAGAGACCGCGGCTGAGCACTTGCTGTCCCGTGGGCGCAAACGTCTGGCGTATATCGGCGCGCAACTTGATCAGCGTACGCTGCTGCGCGGTGAAGGCTTTCGCAAAGCGTTGCAGAAAGCCGGGCGTTACGACCCGGACCTGGAAGTGCTGACGCCGCGTGCTTCGTCGGTAGGATTGGGTGGGGAATTGTTTTTGCAGTTGCTTGCGGCGCATCCGGATGTCGATGCGATCTTCTTTGGCAACGATGACCTGGCGCAGGGTGCATTGCTGGAAGCGTTGCGCCACAGCATCAAGATTCCCGAGCAAGTGGCGATTCTCGGCTTCAACGACTTGCCGATGTCCGAGCACATGGTGCCGCGCCTGAGCAGCATCAACACCCCGCGTGAAGCGATTGGCCGGCGGGCGGCAGAGCAGATGCTGACGCTGATGGCCGGTAACAGCGTGGCGCGGCCGGTTGAAGACATGGGCTTTGAACTGAAGATCCGCGAAAGTACCTGACCCCTGAAATCCCTGTGGGAGCTGGCTTCACCGATCGTTCCCACGCTCTGCGTGGGAATGCCTCAACGGACGCTCCGCGTTCGGCTTTTGATGGGACGCAGAGCGTCCCGGGCTGCATTCCCACGCAGAGCGTGGGAACGATCAACACAGGGGCTTGTGTTGGGCTCAGTGGCTGAGCAAGTCAACGAGGGCCAAGGCGCCTTTCTGTAGCGGCTGGCTCTTAAGCCACACCGCATGCACCGGCATTACCAGACCGTTTTCGATGTTGCGGAAGTTCAGGCGCTTCAGCCGCCCGGACTCGATCCGCGACTGCACCACCGACAACGGAAAGTTGCCCCAGCCCAATCCCGCCTCGACCATTTCCATCGCCGTCTCCAGGCTGTCGGTGCGCCAATATGATTGCGCCACCAACGGTCGCGTCTCACTGATCGGCAGATCACGGCTGGCGACGATGATCTGCCGCACCTGCACCAGGTCTTCAAGGAACACGTCCTGCCCCTGCAACAGCGGACTGTCCGCTGCCAGCGTGGCAATCATGCGTTCGCTGCCGACGAACTGAAAACGCTCAAGCACATTCATGCTCAACCCGGCGAACGCCAGGCACACACTGACCCGACCACTGTGCAGCATCGCCAGCACGTCATCCTGCGGCGCCGTCAGCACTTCGATATCGAGCAGCGGATGCCGCGCGGCGATCACCTTGATCGCCGCCAGCAAACGACGGCGGTCGATGTCCGCGACCACGCCGATCGACAGCTTGCTTTCCAGCCCCAGCGACAGCTCCACCGCGTGCACTTGCAACTGTTTGAGCTGCTCGGCGATCAACCGCGCATGGGGTACAAGCGTCAGCGCCATTGCCGTCGGTTGTGGCTCACGATGGCTGCGGTCGAACAGCAGATAACCGAGCTCAGCCTCAAGATTGCCGATACCCATGCTCACGGCCGAGGGGACTTTGCCCAAGGCTCGCGCAGCCGCCGAAAACGAACCGCGCTCAATGACGGCGAGAAACAGCTCAATGCTGTCGCTGTTGAAATTCACTTCACATACCTATCAATAAAACTGAAAGTAGCTGACTTTTTCTGTCACCCCTATTGAAGCTATCTTTCGTCGCCTTCGCCAGTCCCGCTGGCCAACAAACGGCAAGAAAGAGGCAATTCCCCATGCAAGGCGTCAAACGCAAACTGGTCTACGTGTCGCTCTACGAAGTGATCGGCATGACCTTCTCGGCTCTGGGCCTGGCACTGTTATCCGGCACCTCGCCAGGCAGCACCGGGCCATTGGCGGTGATCATCACCACCATCGCCGTGACCTGGAACTTCATTTACACCTCGCTGTTCGAGCGCTGGGAAAGCCGTCAGGTGTCACGCACTCGCACGGTCAAACGCCGCATCGCTCACGCCATCGGGTTTCAACTGACGTTGATCGTGTTTCTGATTCCGTTGATTGCCTGGTGGATGAATATCAGTCTGGTGCAGGCGTTTCTGCTGGATCTGGCGCTGATCATTTTCATCCCGTGCTACACGTTCGCCTTCAACTGGCTGTTTGACCGGATTTTCGGGCTGCCGGCCTCGGCGCTGCCCGATTCGGCAGCTGCGGCATAAATCGTTAATTGGTAAGCAGATATTGCGAGAAATCAGCGGTTTATCCGGATAAACCGCCGATATTCACAATCCGTAAACTCCGATAGCAGGCTAAGCTTTTCCATCAATAAAAAATGGACCTGCCCATGACTGCACATGCCTCCGCCGCCGCGCAAAGCGACGGCATCGACCCGATACGCGCCGCTCAGGTGTCCGCCCGCATCGACCGTCTCCCTGCGGTCTCAACGATATGGCGCTTGGTGGCGCTGCTGTCGATTGGCGGCTTCTTCGAACTTTACGACTTGTTTCAGACCGCCTACATCAGCCCAGGCCTGATCCGCGACGGCATCTTTGCTACCGGCGTTCAGGGCGTGTTCGGCTTCTCCGATCAAGCGGCGTTTGCCTCGGCGACTTTTCTTGGGCTGTTCCTCGGCGCCAGTCTGCTCAGCCCGTTGGCAGACCGTTTCGGCCGCCGCGCGATCTTCACCTTCGCACTGATCTGGTACACGGTCGCCACCGTGTTGATGGGCGTTCAGAGTTCGGCGCTGGGCATCATCTGCATGCGCTTTCTGGTCGGCATCGGCTTGGGCATCGAACTGGTGACCATCGACGCTTACCTCTCGGAACTGGTGCCCAAACGCATGCGCAGTTCGGCGTTTGCCTTCGCGTTTTTCGTGCAGTTTCTCTCAGTGCCGGCGGTGGCGTTGATGTCGTGGTGGCTAGTGCCGCAAGCGCCGTTCGGCGTGTCCGGCTGGCGTTGGGTGGTGTTGGCCAGCGCGGTGTTTGCGTTGTTTATCTGGTGGCTGCGCAAACGTCTGCCGGAGTCGCCGCGCTGGTTGGCTCAGCATGGTCGGTTCGACGAGGCCAACCGGATTCTCGATGGCATCGAAGCGCGATGCGCGAAGGATCACGGTAAAGCGCTGGATGCTCCTGAAGCCGTTTCGGTCGACGTCGAAGGCAAGGGCCGCTTCGCCGACATCTGGCAGCCACCCTATCGCCGTCGCGCATTGATGCTGATCGTCTTCCACATCTTCCAGGCCATCGGTTTCTTCGGTTTCGGTAACTGGTTGCCGGCGTTGCTGTCCGGCCAGGGCGTCAGCGTCACCCACAGTTTGATGTACGCCTTCATCATCACCCTCGCCTACCCGCTTGGGCCGCTGCTGTTCGTGAAGTTCGCCAACCGCTTCGAGAACAAATGGCAGATCGTCGGTTCGGCCCTCGGCGCGATGACCTTCGGTACCTTGTTCGCCCTGCAGACCAGCGCGTTCGGGCTAATCTTCTGCGGGGTGATGATCACCTTCTGCAACGCCTGGCTGAGCTTCAGCTATCACTCGTACCAGAGCGAACTGTTCCCGACCAATATTCGCGCCCGCGCGGTAGGTTTCTGCTATTCGTTCAGTCGCTTGTCGACGGTATTCAGCAGTCTGTTGATTGGCTTTTTCCTCGACAGCTTCGGCACGCCGGGCGTGTTGGCGTTCATTGCCAGCAGCATGTTTATCGTGATGCTGACCATCGGCTGGTTCGGCCCGCGCACGCGCAATCTGGCGCTGGAGAACATTGCCCATCGCTGACGACGCAGCGGTCATCGCCTGCCGCGCAACGGCAAGAGATGACCGCTCCAACTCTGAGCAAAGACAACAAGCAATTGAAATATAAGGACTTATCCGCGAGGCACGGTAATTGCTCCATAACCGCCGTCAGCAATTACCCACAGGTTCAGTCATCATGTTGGTCAATGCCAAACAACCTTTAATCATCCACCTGCCCAAACAGGTCAATGACGACGCAACGGCCACCGCGGCCGCCGGTCTGCAGAGCGGCCTGCACGGCGCCATGCTGCAAACCCTGCAGAATCAGAGCCAACTGCAATCCGCGCAGACCGCCTCCACCGTGCAGGCGTCGGCCACCCAGATCGCCACGCAGCAAGTCAGCGAAGCGACGCGCATCAGCGACAACGTCGACGAGGCTTTCGCCAAGACCCGTGTCGGCCTGCAATCTACCGATACCTCCGATGCCACCAAGACCACCGGCACTTCGGCCACCGACGAGTTCAAGGACTACATGAGCAAGTCGCCGGAACAGCGCCTGCGCGACAGTATCCTCCAGAGCATGGGCATCACCGAAGACGACATCAAAGCCATGCCGCCGGAGAAACAACTGGCCATCGGCAAAGAGATCGCCGAGCGTTTGCAGGACAAGATGAAGTTGGCGCAGGCGGAAAAAGACAACGATGTGAAGGACAGCGACAAGCAGGCGGACAAGTTTCTTGCCGCACTCTGATCTCGGGTCTAAATGAAAAATCCCTTGTAGGAGTGAGCCTGCTCGCGATTGCGGCTAGTCAGTCACCGAAGATGTCACTGATATACCGCTATCGCGAGCAGGCTCACTCCTACAGGTTTGGCTGCGTTTTCAGTTCAGTTGCAGGGTTTCATTGAACTGACTTATCGCATCCACCACATGCCGCGATCCCTGCTGAATTTCCTGAATCACCGCCCCCGCCTCGTTCGCCAGTTCCACGCCAAGCCCGGTACGGCTCAAACTCGACTGCATGCTCGACACCGCACTCAACGACAAATCATGGTTCTTGCGCACCACATCGACGATCTCAAGTGTCGCCTGACTGGTCCGCGCCGCCAGGCTGCGCACCTCATCCGCGACCACCGCAAAACCACGCCCATGTTCGCCGGCCCGCGCCGCTTCAATCGCCGCATTCAGTGCCAGCAAGTTGGTCTGGTCGGCAATGCCGCGAATGGTCTGCACGATGGTGCCGATGATGTCCGATTGTTTACTCACCGCATCGATACTGACGGCGGCTTCGTTTAAGTCGCGGGAAATGTCCTGAATGATCTGCACGGTTTGTTGCACGACTTGCGAGCCCTTTTGCGCGCAGGCGTCGTTTTGCACCGAAGTGCTGTGGGCGGATTCGGCAGCGTTCTGCAAAGTGGTCATCTGATGGGTGATGTCGCTGGCGAACTTGACCACTTTGTACAAGCGGCCCTTGGCGTCGAACAGCGGGTTGTACGAGGCTTCGAGATAAACCATCTGCCCGGACTTGTTCTTGCGTTCGAAACGATGGGAGTGATATTCGCCGCGATTGAGCGAGGCCCAGAATGCCTTGTATTGCGCTGATTCGGATTCGGCGCGATGGCAGAACAGGCTGTGATGATGCCCGACGATTTCGTTCAGCGAGTACTGCATGGTGCGTAGAAAGTTGTCGTTGGCACTGATGACATTGCCTTCGGGAGTGAACTCGATCACCGCCATGGAACGGCTGATCGCGGCCAGCATGCTTTCTTCTTCGTGTTCCTTGTTGACCCGGGCGGTGATGTCCGCCGCCACCTTGATCACACTTTTGACTTGCTTGTCGGCGCCATACACCGGCATGTAACTGGCTTCGAGCCAGATCTCCCTGCCGCTCTTGTTCAAGCGCAGGAACGTGCCGCTGATCGGTTCGCCCCGGGCCAGATCGCGCCATAACCGAGCGTAATCCTCGCTGCGGTAAAACGCTTCTTCACAAAAGATCCGGTGATGTTTGCCACGTACTTCTTCGGCGCTGTAGCCCATGGTCTTGCAGAAATTTTCGTTGGCATCCAGAACGATGCCCTCAGGGGTGAACTCGATCATTGCCATCGAACGGCTGATCGCTTCCAGCTTGGCGTTGGCCTCGGTCAAGGCGCAGCTGAATCGCTCGATCTGCTGCAGGTCAGCCTTGTGATGTAGGTTGAACATGGTTGTATCACCTTCCGCGCGGACTTTTGATTTGATGAAAGTTCAGTTCTTTCACGATCCACCACTACGTTCCACAGAACAGGCACACGCATTCCTCCAGGGGAGGAAGTTGTCAGGTGATAAATGATGATCAATCGGAGAGTCCATGCAGCGACGCTCTAATCAAGACATCCTTCTCTTGATAGCCCGCACGCGGGCCAGCCCTAACGCGTTGAAGAACTTCCATGTAAGCGACGCTCCTTGTTGGTTCAGTGTCGGTGCCTCGGGTTGCGCACTCTGGCAGCATGAATTCACGGACCAACGATGTGTTTGAGCCATGTTTTGACATGACGGTCGACATAGTTAGTTATGAGAAGCATAGCCAGTGCAAAGCCCTGCGCAAGGCCACTAGTCGGCCAGTATCTGGCACTTTTTGCACAAGAATCGGTTCAGCGCGGGGCGTTGTATCGGGGGATGGCCATCGCGAGCAGGCTCACTCCTACATTTGATCTGCGATGTTCACACGATCAAATGTAGGAGTAAGCCTGCTCGCGATAGCAATAGTCGTCGCACTAACAAAACATCAGGAAAAATCTACAAACCTGCACTCACCTTGGTCGCCACCTCAGCAGGCACCCAAGGCTTCCAGATCTGCGGCTGATCACGCAAGAACGCCTGCGCCACCACCCTCGGCTGCAAACGTTTTTCACTCATCCCCGCCAAAGTCTGGTTCAACAGATCAATCGGCAAATCGACTTTCTCGAAGAACGCCACCAACTCAGGATACTGCGCCTTGAACGGTGCCGAGACACCAATCGCCAGGCTCGCCGGCATCGAACGGGTGCCCTTGGGGTTCGGGTTGTTAGCATCGGCCAGGGTCTTCCAGGCCTCGGCATCGAACGGCGGCTCCTCCAGTTTGACCAGTTTGAACCGGCCGAGCAGCGGCGTCGGTGACCAGTAGTAGAACAGCACCGGTTTACCGCGTTTGATCGACGAGGCCACCTCGGCATCCAGCGCCGCGCCGGAACCGGTGCGGAAGTTGACGAAACTTTCGTTCAGCGCATAGGCCTTGAGCTTCTGACTGTTGACGATCTCCGAAGTCCAACCGGTCGGGCTGTTGAGGAAACGCCCGCGAGTCGGATCTTCCGGGTCGCGGAACACGTCTTTGTAGCGCGGCAGATCGGCCACCGACTTCAACTCCGGCGCCAACGCTTTGATGCCCCGCCCGGGGTCGCCCTTGATCACATACTCCGGCACCCACCAGCCTTCGGTGGCGCCTTTTACCGTATCGCCCAAGCCAAATACCTTGCCCTCGGCGGCCGCCTTGACCCACGCCGGACTGCGCCCGGCCCATTCTTCGCCGATCACCTGGATATCGTTTTTCGCCAGCGCGGCCTCAAGGCTGACCGTGCTGCCGGGCAACGTGTCGGTCGGGTAGCCGTAGCCTTTTTCAACGATCAGGCGCAGCACTTCGGTGATGAAACTGCCGCTCTCCCAAGTGATGTCGCCGAAGTGGATCGGCGCGGTTTTCTCCGTCGCCGAGACAGCGCCAACACTCAGGCTCAGTGCCAGCAGCGATGTGCCGAGCAGGGTTTTGATCGCTCTCATGCGTACCTCTTGTCTGTCAGGAATGGATTGGCGCTGTGGCGCTCGCACAGTGCTTGGGAACGGTTCATGTAGACGCTGACCGAACGCTGGGAGATGCCCAGTTCGGCGGCGATTTGCGGGTAGGTCAGGCCGTCGATGCGCGCGAGCAGAAACGCTGTGCGAACCTTGCCGGGCAAGCGCTGCAAGCTGTGATCGAGGCGGTTGAGGGTCTGCGAAAGGTGAACGCGGTCTTCAGGCGAGGCGGCGTAATCAACGTCGATTTGCTGGCGATGGCGACGCTCCAGATCACCGCGCCGCCAGCACTGATAAAGCAAGCGTTGGGCGATGGTCGTCAGCAGGGCGCGAGGTTCGCGAATGGCCCTTAGCGACGGTGCTTCGAGTAACTGCACGAAGGTTTCTGCGGCGATGTCTTCAATACTGGCGGCGTCATGCAGATGACGACGCAGATAACTACAGAGCCAGCGATAGTGGGCGCGAAACAGGCCGTCCACGGTGTGATGATGGGAAAGGTCGGCGCCGGACATAGGGGCTCCTGGGTTAGGGGTCGCTGAATGTCCGGTGTTCCGGTGGCGCGATCGTAGCAAGGCGCCTTATTCTTTAATAATACTTAAATTTCATTTTTATATTCTATTAAAGAATAAAAAACCAAAAGATCGCAGCCTTCGGCAGCTCCTACACCGATCCCCGTAGGAGCTGCCGAAGGCTGCGATCTTTTAGCGCAAGCGGCTATAACCGAGTTCTTCAGCCTCGCGCTGATAATCGAGCAGGATCTGATAATCGCTCTCGCTAGCCGCAAGCACCTCAGGCAATCCCAATGTCTGCACGACATCAGGGAGTTCGCGCAAGGCTTCATTCATTACCTGTCGGAGCTGCTCGATCTGCTCATCCGTAGCGCTACCGACCGTAATGAACGGTAAGGTCGGGCTCAACGCACTGCGCGCGATCACTCGCAAGGCGTTGACCTCTTCCGGCGCATATTGCGCGAGATAGGCATAGGTTACGCTGTCGATAGCCGCCAGATCGGCGCGGTTTTCCCGCAGCAAGCGCAGACTTTCCCGATGACCGCCGCTGACCTCGACTGTGGCGAAGAACCGGCCACTTTGCTGCAACGGCGCCAGACGCTGACGCAGCAGGTTCATGCCACTGTTGGAGTCCTCACTGTTGATTACCCCGCGACTGTCGCGCAACTCCGCCAGGGTTTTGCGTGGGTCGTCAGCGCGACCGAGGATCAGGCTGCAATGATTGCCGGCGCTGGCGTCGGGGAGTTCGTAGCGTGGGCGGCCGACGATGCGCACTTGTCCGCGCAATGCAGTCATCAGCGGATAGCCGCAGGTTTGTGTGAGCAGTAGATCGGGGGATAACCAGAGTTCTGGCAGTGACAGGCCCTCAGCGCTCAGACGAGTGTGGCCAAGTTGCTTGAGAATGCGCGCAATCCAGCGTTCATTGGCCGCGCGGATTGGCTCGGGGGCGATGTACATCAGGAGTTCGGTGTGGTGTTGGGTCATACATTTTTTCCCGGTAAACACAAATCCAATGTAGGAGTGAGCCTGCTCGCGATAGCGGTGCATCAGTGACATCTTCAGTGCCTGAGACACCGCTATCGCGAGCAGGCTCACTCCTACAGGGGGTTGTGGTGTTCTTGGGTCAGTGGAAGGGATGTTGCGGACTGTCGATCGGCTTGAAGCCATTGCGTCGCCAGAACTCGCCATACCCTTGCACCAGAAACCCGCCACTGCGCGCGATCCACTGCTCGCGATGCGTCCGGTAGACCTTGGGCAAGTCGTACCACGCAAGCTTGGGCAAATCGTGATGCACCAGATGAAAATTCAGATTCAGAAACAACCAGCGCCACGGCCAAGCCGCTTCGTTCAACACCGTGCGCTGTTCCGGTTGCGCATGCGGGCGATGTTCATGATAGGAACGGATCATCGCAATCGACAGCGCCGGCACGCTGATCAGCAGCAGGTAATGCCAGACCGGCAGCACACTGAAACGGGCAATGAACCACAGCATCAATAATGTGAACGCAGCATGCGTCAGCCACATCAACCAAGCCTGGCGCTCGCCATTCTTCAGTCGCATCAATTCTTCTTTGACCAGCGCCATCAATGCCAACGGCGCTCCGATCACGAAGCGGCCAAGGACGGTTTTGTTCAGCCAATGCAAACTGCGTTCGAACAGCGAACTGCCCTGCCAGCGTGCTGCCGTCAGGTAACGGCTTTCCGGATCGACGCCGGGCACGGTCAGACCCTCATCGCGGTGATGCAGCAAATGACTGTCGCGATACAACGTGTACGGATACCAGACCGCGAACGGCGCATAGCCAAGGATTTTGTTGACGAGGGTCCAGCGCGTCGGATGTCCGTGAAGCAGTTCGTGCTGTACCGACAACCACAGCACCAGCAGCGGGATCAGCAGCAATGTGCTCAAGCCACGACCGAGCCACTGACTATTGAGAACAATGGCGAACCAGCCGCCATAGACGCCGATCAGCAACAGCCAGGTTGGCCATTCAGTGCGGGCGGTAAAGCGTTGGCGCAGGGTTTCGATCTGTTGACGATGGGCGGCGTCGAAGTAATGGGGCATGGCGTTGCTCGGAACGGGGATCGTCCCCTTCTGTGCAACGACGCTATGCAATCTTGCAGATTATTTTCGGGTGCAGGCAGGAGCCCGAGAGCCGGGCTCCGGAAAGGCTTGATCAATGGCCGAAGATGTCGACTTTCTTGGCTTTCTTCTCCGCGCGCTTTTCAATCGCGGTCTTGGCCGGTTTCTTCTTCGCGGCTTTCTTTGAATCCATACCTTTGGACATGATGCGTACTCCACTCACAGGGGATGTGAGGTCAGGTATACACCTATCCAGAGCCGTGCGTTCTTTTATAATCGGCGCTTTGCCCACCGACAGTCCGATCCCATGCCCGACACCCAATACAGCCTGCTCGACGAGTCGTTATGGCCGTTGATGAACAAGTTTTACCGCAGCCATCAATCGTCGATGAAAGCTGTTCGCGAGGCACAATTGTGGGTCGCTCGGCGGGGAGAGATTGTCGCCGCGCTGTGCTTGCGGCCGGTTGCGGGCGGGCATTGGTTGACCGGGTTATTCGTTGATCCGGGGTGCCGGGATCAGGGGATTGCGGCGCATTTGATGGCGGCTGCGGTGAAGGGTGTCAGCGAGCCGGTGTGGCTGTTCTGTCATCCGGATCTGCGGGAGTTTTATGAACGACGCGGGTTCACGTTCGACCCGGCGCTGCCTCAGGCGATGGCGGAGCGTTTGAGCCGGTATGCGCGGAGCAAGCCGATGATTGCGATGGAACGCAAGCCTTCAATCTGACGCGAATCCTTGTAGGAGTGAGCCTGCTCGCGATAGCGGTGTGTCAGTCACCGAAAATGTCACTGACACACCGCTATCGCGAGCAGGCTCACTCCTACAGGGGGGTTGTGGTGTTCTCGGGGATCAATCGTCAGCGGTGGGATCGAGATCCGGGAACATCACTTCGGTAAAACCGAACTTGCTGAAATCGGTGATGCGCGACGGATACAACCGGCCGATCAAGTGATCGCATTCATGCTGCACCACCCGCGCGTGAAAACCCGAAGCCACACGCACAATCGGCTCGCCCTTCGGATCAAATCCTTCATAGCGAATCTGCTGATAACGATCCACCGCGCCACGCAAACCCGGCACCGACAAACAGCCCTCAAAGCCTTCTTCCGTCAACGGACTCAACGGCGTGATCAGCGGATTGATCAGGATTGTCTGCGGCACCGCTTCAGCGTCCGGGTAACGTTCGCTGTGTTCGAAACCAAAGATCACCAGTTGCAGATCGACACCGATCTGCGGCGCAGCCAGGCCAACGCCACCGACGCTTTCCATGGTCTGGAACATATCGTCGATCAGTTGCCACAGCTCGGGGCTGTCGAACATCTCGGCCGGCACCGGCGGCGCTATGCGCAGCAGGCGCTCGTCGCCCATTTTCAGAATTTCACGGATCATGATCAGACTTCGTCAGTGTCCGGCTTGAGCGAGTGATCGCGCCCCAGGCCCGAGACGTGTTGTTTGGGATGCTCATCGAGTTCGCCGGGGACTTTTTCACCCGCGTCCTTGCCCTCGCTGGACATGTGCTCGATCACCGCATTCATCTCCGCGCCGAGCAGCAACACCGCAGCGGAAATGTAGAAATACAGCAACAGCACGATGATGGCGCCGATGCTGCCATACATCGCGTTGTAGTTGGCGAAGGTTTTCACATAAAACGCGAAACCCAACGAAGCGATGATCCACACCACCACGGCCAGTACCGAGCCCGGGGTGATGAAGCGGAACTCCTGTTTGACGTCGGGCATGACGTAGTAGATCAATGCCACCGCAACCATCATCAGAATCACGATTACTGGCCAGCGCGCGATGGTCCACACGGTGACGATGAAGTCTTCCAGCCCAACCTGCGCGGCGATCCAGCCCATCACCTGCGGCCCGAGCACCATCAGTGCGGCAGCCACCAGCAGCATGCCGGCGATGCCAACGGTGTAGAAAATCGACAGCGGGAAACGTTTCCAGATCGGCCGCCCTTCGACCACATCGTACGCGGCGTTCATCGCGCTCATCATCAACCGCACACCCGCGGACGCGGTATAGAGGGCAATCACGATACCGACCGAGAGCAGGCCGCCCTTGGACTGCTGCAACTGGTCGATTACCGGGTTGACCTGCTCCAGCGCCTGCGGCGGCAAGACCAGTTCCGACTGCAGGCGCAGCCAGGAGAAGAAGTCCGGCAGGTGCAGGAAACCGATCAGCGCGATCAGGAACAGAATGAACGGGAACAGCGAGAACAGCATCTGGTAGGCCAGTGCCGAGGCGTAGGTCGACATCTCGTCGTCGACGAACTCAGTGACCGTACGCACCATCACCCGGTGCAGGGGCAGACCTTTCATGTCTGGAAATATCATTCGCGTCTCCTTTCGCCGCAGAACAGGTTGAAGTCGTGGCGACTCAGGGGCCGTTTTTTACATCACGGTAGCTTGTTTGGCGAACCTTGATGGGTGTCAGCAGGATTTCGACACAAAAACGGCCATCCTTGGATGGCCGCTCATGTATTTCGTTCAAGGCTGAATTACGCCTTGTCGACGCCTTTTTTGACAGCGTCTTTGGCTTTGCCTACAGCCTGCTGGGCTTCACCTTTTTTCTCTTGAATCTTGCCCTCGGCTTGCAGCTTGCTGTTGTCGGTAGCTTTACCGACGCCTTGCTTGACGTTGCCGACTGCTTCGTTGGCCATGCCTTTTACTTTATCGCCTGTGCTACTCATGGTATTTCTCCGCGATGCATGAAGGGGGAAAAGTCAGTACGTAATGATTGACTGGCCGGATTTGCGCCAAGTTTCATTTATTTTCATCGGCTCATTTCGTCGCGGCGAGCAGGTTGGGCTTTATGTTTGCAGACAATGCCCCGAGAATGCGCAGCATAGGGGCGCCATGCGCCTGAGACCGATCCCGCAGGAATGTTATGAAACTCGATAAAAAGCAGGCCATCGCCCGTCGCAACCAGGAACTGGGCGGCGCTGTGCTCGGCACCAACAACTGCCACTTCGCCGAACTGAACCGTAACCGCAACATCTGGTGGTTCGATCTGCCGGTGTCGCGTCTGGCGATTGGTCAGTACGAGTGGATTCACCTGCTGATGCACACGCCGGCGACCGACGAACTGCTGCACCTGAAAGTGCCGACGGTGTTTTTGCGTGAAAAGCTCGAAGGGCTGGTGATTCGCAATGAAGGCAAACGCAAAGCGGCGTTGAGCCTGGAATTGAGTGCGGACAAGGATTCGTATCTGCAGGACATGCGTCCGTCGGGCACCAACGTGAATTTCGCGCCGTTCCGTCAATAGCCCTCACCCTAACCCTCTCCAGAGGGAGAGGGGACTGACTGAGGTGTTTGGGCGAGCTACACCGACTTGAAATATCGAGTCGAACTCAGGTTTTGAACTGCACGCGATAGGCTCCCTCTCCCTCGGGAGAGGGCTGGGGTGAGGGGCAGGCTCAGCGCATAACCCAAGCCCTGCCTCGCACCAACAAAAAGCCCCGCTGATGCGGGGCTTTTTGGTTCAGGCGGCGGACTTGGCCTTGATCTTCTTCAGTTCTTCGTCGCGCAGCTCACGACGCAGAATCTTGCCGACGTTGGTGGTCGGCAGCGCATCACGGAACTCCACCGAGCGCGGCACCTTGTAACCAGTGACGTTGGCACGCATGTGATCCATTACCTGCTCTTTGGTCAGGGTCACGCCTGGTTTGGCAACGATGAAAATCTTGATCGCCTCGCCCGACTTCTCGTCCGGCACGCCAATGGCCGCGCACTGCAACACGCCTGGCAGGGTTGCCAGCACGTCTTCCAGTTCGTTCGGATAGACGTTGAAACCGGAGACCAGAATCATGTCTTTCTTGCGATCAACAATGCGCATGTAGCCGTCCGGCTGGATCAACGCGATGTCGCCGGTCTTCAGCCAGCCATCGCTGTCGAGCATTTCATCGGTGGCTTCCTGACGCTGCCAGTAACCCTTCATCACTTGCGGGCCCTTGACGCACAGTTCGCCGATTTCGCCCAGCGGCTGCTCGACACCGGCATCGTCGATGACTTTGCACAGGGTCGACGGCACTGGAATGCCGATGGTGCCGATCTGGATATGCTGGATCGGGTTGACCGTGGCCACCGGACTGGTTTCGGTCATGCCGTAACCTTCGCAGATCGCACAACCGGTCACGGCTTTCCAGCGCTCGGCAGCGGCCAGTTGCAGGGCCATGCCGCCGGACAAGGTGACTTTCAGCGCGGAGAAATCCAGCTTGCGGAAAGCTTCGTTGTTGCACAGCGCCACGAACAGCGTGTTCAGCCCTACAAAACCGCTGAACTTCCACTTCGACAGTTCCTTGACCATCGCCGGCAGGTCACGCGGGTTGCTGATCAGGATGTTGTGGTTGCCGATCAGCATCATCGCCATGCAATGAAAAGTGAACGCATAGATGTGGTACAGCGGCAGCGGCGTGATCAGGATCTCGCAGCCTTCGTTGAGGTTGGAGCCCATCAGCGCCTTGCATTGCAGCATGTTGGCGACGAGGTTGCGGTGGGTCAGCATCGCGCCCTTGGCCACGCCAGTAGTGCCGCCGGTGTATTGCAGCACCGCGACATCGCCGCTGTCCGGGTTGGCTTCAGCCACAGGCTGGCCCTGGCCTTTGCTCAATACGTCGTTGAACTTGATGGCGTTCGGCAGGTGATAGGCCGGGACCATTTTCTTCACGTATTTGATGACGCTGTTGATCAGCAGGCGCTTGATCGGCGGCAGCAGGTCGGCGACTTCGGTGACGATGACGTGTTTGACGCCGGTTTTCGGCACCACGGCCTCAGCCAGATGCGCCATGTTTGCCAGGCAAACCAGGGCCTTGGCACCGGAATCGTTGAATTGGTGCTCCATTTCCCGCGCGGTATAGAGCGGGTTGGTATTGACCACGATCAGCCCCGCGCGGATCGCGCCGAAGACGGCCACCGGGTACTGCAGAACGTTGGGCAATTGCACGGCGATTCGATCACCGGGCTGCAAGTCGGTATGCTGTTGCAGATACGCGGCAAACGCACCGGACAATTCGTACAGTTCACCGTAGGTGATTGTCTTGCCCAGGTTGCTGAAAGCCGGTTTGTTGGCGAAGCGTTGGCAGGATTGCTTCAACACTGCCTGAATGTTCGGATACTCGTCTGGATTGATGTCGGCAGCAATTCCAGCCGGGTATTTATCCTTCCAAAAGTCTTCGATCATGGAAGCCCACTCCTCAGCAACGCGAATTCTTCACCGCATTTGATGCGATTATTATTGGTGTGTGTTTTGTATTGGTGAATCTGGCTTTCAGATAGGCCGAGAAGTCACAAAGCGCGCCGAGAGTAGCAGCTTTGCCGAGGGTCGACCAGAGCCAAAAGCGGCCCATACAGTCATATTTATGACTCAAGACTTGCCAACAGTCATTTTAGAGCAAAAATCCTATATCACCTTGAAAGCCCCGGTTTTCGTGGACTTAAAGCAAAAGATCGCAGCCTTCGGCAGCGCCTACAGGAAATGCATTCCAAGGTAGGAGCTGCCGCAGGCTGCGATCTTTTCGCTGCTGTCGGTTAAGCGATATCGCGTAACTCCCTCCGCAGAATCTTGCCGACCGGCGTCATCGGCAACGACTCACGCAACACAATGTGTTTCGGCACTTTGTACGCGGTGAAATTTTCTTTGCAGTAGGCCTTGAGCTCTTCAAGGCTGACACCGGTTTCCCGCGCTACCACAAACAGCTTCACTGCCTCGCCCGAGCGCTCGTCCGGCACGCCGATCACCGCGCAGTTGGCGACCTTCGGGTGAGCCATGACCACGTCTTCAATCTCGTTCGGGTACACATTGAAACCGGAGACGATGATCATGTCCTTCTTGCGATCGACGATGCGTACAAACCCGTCCGGATCGATCACCGCGATGTCGCCCGATTTGAACCAGCCTTCGCCATCCAGCACTTCAGCGGTGGCTTCAGGTTTGTTCCAGTAGCCCTTCATGATCTGCGGGCCTTTGATGCACAACTCGCCCCGCTCGCCCATCGGCTGCTCGACGCCGTCATCGTTGATGACTTTGAGCAACGTGCCCGGCACTGGCAGGCCGACGGTACCGAGGCGCGATTGATCGCCATACGGGTTGGTGCAGGCCACTGGCGAGGTTTCGGTCAGGCCGTAACCTTCGGTAATGCGGCAACCGGTCATCTGCTCCCAACGCTCGGCGGTGGCTTTGACCAGCGCGGTGCCGCCGGAGTTGGTGAGTTTCAGGCTGGAGAAATCCAGGGTCTTGAAATCCGGGTGTTCCATCAATGCGACGAACAAGGTGTTCAAACCCAACAGAGCCGAGAAGCGCCAGTTCTTCAGTTCCTTGATGAAACCGGCAATGTCGCGCGGGTTGGTGATCAGCACGTTGTGGTTGCCGGAGACCATCATGCACATGCAATTCGCGGTGAAGGCATAGATGTGGTACAGCGGCAGCGGCGCGACCATCACTTCCTGGCCTTCGCGCAACAAAGGCTGACCGTCCGGGCCGAGCTGTGCCAGACAGGCACGCACTTGCTGCATGTTCGCTACCAGATTGCCGTGGGTCAGCATCGCGCCCTTGGCCAGGCCGGTAGTGCCGCCGGTGTATTGCAGCACGGCGATGTCGTCGAGGCTGACCTTCAACGGCTTGATGCCCAGACCCCGCCCCATGCGCAGCGCACTCTTGAAGGAGATGGCCTGCGGCAGCGAATAGTCCGGGACCATTTTCTTCACTTTGCTGACCACGGTGTTGACCAGCCAGCCCTTGGCGGTGGGCATCAGGTCGCCCATCTTCGCTTCGATCAGGTACTGGATGTCGGTGTCGGCCAGTACTTCCTGGACTTTCTGGCCAAACATGTTCAGGTACACCAACGCCCGTGCGCCGGAATCCTTGAACTGATGGCGCATCTCCCGCGCGGTATACAGCGGGTTGGTGTTGACCACGATCAGCCCGGCGCGCAACGCGCCGAACACAGCGATCGGGTAATGCAGGACGTTGGGCATCTGCACGGCAATGCGATCGCCCGGCACCAGATCGGTATGCGCTTGCAGGTAACCGGCAAAGGCTGCGCTCTGGCGCTCAAGTTCAGCGTAGGTCAGGGTCACGCCCATGTTGCTGAACGCCGGGCGATCCGCGAACTTCTTGCAGGAACGCTCGAACACCTCGATCACCGACTTGAACTCACCCATGTCGATGTCCAGCGGCACGCCGGCCGGGCGCTTGTCGTTCCAGAAATCAGGTTGCATTGTTCTTGTCCTCTTTACCTGAGCCGATCCGGGGCCGCTTTCTGTCATTTCTGAAAAAGCGGAGCTTCACGGACACTAGCAGTTATGGCCATTCAGGCAAATATGAGCAAAGCCGTCATTAATCGTGTGAATCTTCCTGCCGTGGCGTGGGCTGATCAGACGCGCTATACAATGATCCGACTCTTGAGCAAAGGAATCGCCATGACCCACGACACCCTGTGGCTGGACGCGAGTGACCGCAGCCGCCTGTTCGTCAACCAATGGCTGCCCGCCGCGCCGTTGAAAGCGGTGATCCTGCTGGCCCATGGCATGGCCGAACACAGCGGTCGTTATGCCCGTCTGGCCGACACGTTTTGCGACAAAGGATATGGCGTATATGCCCCGGATCTGCGGGGACATGGCAGAACTGCCGATCAGGGCACCGTCGGCCATTTCGCCGATGATGACGGTTGGTGCAAAGTCCTTGGCGATCTGGCCAGCCTCAATCAATACATTGGCCAGCAACACCCCGGCGTGCCGATCATCCTGCTCGGCCACAGCATGGGCAGCTATCTTGCCCAAGGCTATTTACTGCACCACAGCGCCAGCCTGACCGGGGCGATTCTCAGTGGCTCGAATTTCCAGCCGGTGGCCTTGTATGGTGCCGCGCGGCAGATCGCCCGCCTGGAAAAACTGCGTCAAGGCGGCAAGGGCCGCAGTGCACTGATCGAGTGGCTGTCGTTCGGCTCGTTCAACAAACAATTCAAACCGGTGCGCACACCGTTCGACTGGCTGAGCCGCGATCCGACCGAAGTCGACAAATACGCCGCTGACCCGCTCTGCGGCTTTCGCTGTACCAATCAGCTATGGATCGACCTGCTCGGTGGCTTGCAGCAAATCAGCAAAGCGTCCAATCTCGCGCAGATCGACCCGGGCCTGCCATTGCTGGTGATCGGCGGTGAATGTGATCCGGTGAGTGACGGCAAGCGTCTGACAGATCTGGCCAATGCCTTATGCACAGCCGGCAGCCAGAACCTGCAATTGAAAATCTACCCGCAGGCCCGGCACGAATTGTTCAACGAAACCAATCGCGATGAAGTGATCGCCGATGTGCTGGCCTGGATCGACCAAGCGCTGAGCCATCCGCGACCTCAGCGCAGTGAATGATTTTTTGTGGATTTATTTAATCCGTCACAGGAACCGAAATCGATGACCCAGGTTACCAACATCCCTTACGAAGCCCTCGAAGTCGGCCAGACTGCGAGCTACAGCAAGACTGTCGAAGAGCGCGACATTCAGCTGTTCGCCGCGATGTCCGGCGACCACAACCCGGTGCACCTGGACGCAGAGTTCGCGGCAGCCAGCATGTTCAAGGAGCGTATCGCTCACGGCATGTTCAGTGGCGCCTTGATCAGCGCCGCGGTGGCCTGTGAACTGCCTGGGCCGGGCACAATTTACATCGGCCAGCAGATGAGCTTTCAGAAACCGGTGAAGATCGGTGACACGCTGACAGTGCGCCTGGAAATTCTCGAGAAACTGCCGAAGTTTCGCGTGCGCATTGCCACTCGCGTGTTCAACCAACGTGATGAGTTGGTAGTGGACGGCGAGGCTGAGATTCTGGCGCCGCGTAAGCAACAGACTGTAACGCTGCCGACGTTGCCGGCCATCAGCATTGGCTGATTGAAAAGATCGCAGCCTTCGGCAGCTCCTACAGGGGAATGCCTTCACTGTAGGAGCTGCCGCAGGCTGCGATCTTTTGCTTCAAAACACTCATAAAAAAACGCCAGACTAGCTGGCGTTTTTTGTAACCGGCGTACGCTTACGAGCGTGCGCGAGCCTGGTTACGCAGGGCTTTCACTTGGTCATGGTTGCGTTGCACGCCATGGTATTGGCGCTCAACCAGGTCACGAATGCCCACCAGGTTGTGCTTGTTGATTTTTTCGATGGCTTCACGATAAGCCTTCAGCGCATGGTCTTCACCGCGCTCGGCTTCGTTCAGCACAGCCTCCTCATCCTTGCCGGTGAACATGGCTTTGACGTCGACCCAACGACGGTGCAGATCACCGCTGACGCTGGTAGAGGTCTCCGGATCGCCGCCCAGTTTGCGAACTTCGGCTTGCAGCTCAGCTGCAGCAGTGGCGCAGTCGGCAGAGCGAGTGACAAACAGGGTTTTCAGTTCTGGGTGCTTGATGTCTTCGGCGCAAGTCTTGAACCCTTCCTGACCGTCCTTGCAGGTTTCAATCAGGTCATTGAGTACAGAGATGGCTTCTTTATTCATGTCGGTCATTTTTCAATTCCTTGCGATCGGTGGAAGATGCAAGGGATATTGCAGTGTGCGTGCCAGTTTTTTTGTAAGATAAATATCGTTATAAATCAACAAGTTAAATATAAATGAACTATCTATATCGCGGTTATTTGCATGATCTGTCATTTGGCCTGCATGCAGAATGCCTGTATTTTCCAGTTTGATTTGAAGCCAGACGAAAACCGCAATGAATCCCGAAAAACTCGAACTGCTGATCACCCGCGAAATGCCCTTCGGCAAATACAAGGGCCGGATCATTGCCGACCTGCCGGGGCCTTACCTCAACTGGTTTGCCCGCGAAGGTTTTCCCCATGGTGAACTCGGCGGCCTGCTGGCGCTGATGCAGGAGATCGACCACAACGGCTTGTCTGACTTGCTCGAACCGCTACGCGCCAAACATGGCAAACCTGCCCCGCGCCACTGAAGCGCCCTCCTCTATAGAGCCAGCCGCCATGCCCGATAACACCCGCCGCGCCCGTGACGAAGCCTTCTGGCAGACGTTCGCCGACCGTTACGATGTTCAACCCGGACCTGTGAACCTGGAAAACGGTTACTTCGGGCGTATGTCGCGTACGGTGATCGAGGAGTATCAGCGCAATATCGAGCTGATCAATACCAGCAACTCGGTGTATGTGCGCCAGCGCTTTGAGCAGCACGACAATCTAGACATCCGCGCGCAGTTGGCAGAACAGATGGGCGTACGCGCACAGAGCGTGGCCTTCACCCGCAATGCCACCGAAGGCCTGCAATCGCTGATCCGCAATTACAACCGCCTGCAACCGGGCGACCAGTTGCTGATCTGCGACCTTGAGTACGACACGGTCAAGGGCGCCATGCGCTGGCTGGCCAGACATCGCGGCGTCGAGATCATCGAGATTTCGCATGCACACCCGGCGAGCTTCGACAGCCTGCTGGAAACTTACCGCGAAACCTTTATTCGCCATCCGAAACTGAAACTGATGGCCCTGACACACGTTACCCATCGCACCGGCCTGGTGATGCCGGTACAAACCATTGCCGCGCTGGCCAGGGAGCATGGGGTCGACATCATTCTTGATGGTGCCCACGCCCTCGGTCAGATCGAGTTCGACTTCGATGCCCTCGGCATCGCGTTCGCCGGTTACAACCTGCACAAATGGATCGGTGCGCCGCTGACGCTTGGCTTCATCTATATTGCCCCACAGCGTCTGGCTGACATCGATCCGGACATGGGCGAGATGCACTATCCGGTCAATGACATCCGAGCGCGCACGTCCTACAGCACTCCCAACATTCCGGCATTGATGACACTGCCGCTGGTATTCGAGGAGCATCGTTCACTCGGCGGCGCAGCGGCAAAAGGTGCCCGCCTGAACTACCTGCGCAACCTGTGGGTCAGCGCCGTGCGGCATTTACCGGGTATTGAAGTGATGACGCCCGACGATCCGCGATTGTATTGCGGGATCACGGCGTTGCGCTTCACTCGTCACGACGACCAACAGGCCATGGCGGAGCATTTGCTCAATGACTTCAATCTGTTCACGGTGGTTCGCAATGGCGCGGCGTGCGGGCCTTGCATCCGCATTACACCGGGGCTGACCACCACCGCTGGCGACATGCAACTGCTGACCCGCGCGCTGAACGAGTTACGTTGATGGCTTAAACGGTGAATTTGTCGAAGTCCTCGGGTTTGATCTGCGACGACACAGCGAAGGTATCGATACCGATCGTCAGTTGGCCGAAAAAACCATCCTCATGAGTATCGCGACCGATCGGCCACACTGTCAGCGTCGAGGCTTCGCCCTGCATGTCGGCGTAATAGCTGTCCTCGGCATTGTTCAGTACCTTCGCCGAGCGTCCGCGATAGGCTTTGGCATTGAGTACCGAGCGCGAAACGACCTCGGGGAAATACAACTGGCCAACCCAGGCCACATTGCGTGCTTCGAGAAATTCGCTGCCGGCAACGATGCGCACCGCCATATGAATATGCAGTGCGCGACCGGCGTAAAACCCCGGATAAATCGTCGTGAAGCGCACGCGGCCCTTGGGATCACAAAACTGGCTGCCGCGCAGGTAGGTGTCATCATGGTACGCGGGATTGAACCGATGGCCTCGGCATCGACTTCAAGATCCGGATTGATCCGGCTCCAGCCCGAATACGCGCCGCGCGCATTGCAATGCCAGATATCCACCAGCGCGCCACTGACCGGCTCACCGGTCATTGCATCAACGATGGTCAGGCGCAGCAGCAGCGGCAAGCCTTCTGCACCCTCGCTGATGTTGCGGCGCAGCAATTTCGGGTTGCGAAAGTACGGTCCGGCGATTTGCTCGGGGGCCAGTTGATACACTTGGTTCGTTGAGGATGCTGCAGAGTCTTGGGCCATGACGCGTTCTCTCTTCCATAAGATGAACGCAGATTAGCGCCAGGCAAAAGCCTGTGTGCGGTAACTATGTATCGCGTCGTAACTTTTGCAGGAGTTGCCGAAGGCAGCGATCTTTTGCCGTTGGCTTTTGCGCGGGCAAAAAAAAACGGTGCACCGACCAAGCGCACCGTAAAGCCGTAGAACACACAACGAAGTGTCTGGTAACAATCAGTCCAGCAGCGCCAGTGCCTCGGCGGTGCATTCCTGAATACGGGCCCAGTCGCCGTTCTTGATCCACTCTGGATCAAGCATCCAGCTACCGCCCACGCACATGACGTTTTTCAGCGCCATGTAGCTCTTGATATTGGCCGGGCCGACGCCGCCAGTCGGGCAGAATTTCACTTCACCGAACGGGCCGCCGAGGGCTTTGATTGCCGCCACGCCACCGCTGACTTCCGCCGGGAACAACTTGAAGCGGCGATAACCCAGGCCATAGCCTTCCATGATGCCGGAGGCGTTGCTGATGCCCGGCAACAGCGGAATCGGGCTGTCGACACTGGCTTCGAGCAAATCACGGGTGATGCCCGGGGTGACGATGAATTGCGAGCCGGCAGCTTCGGCAGCCGCGAGCATGTTGCGATCGAGCACGGTGCCGGCACCGGTCATCAGTTCCGGACGCTGGTCGCGCAGGATCTGAATGGCCTTGAGGCCGAACTGCGAACGCAGGGTCACTTCCAGCGCGGTCAGACCACCGGCAGCCAGGGCGTCGGCCAATGGCAGCACGTCCTGTTCGCGAGCGATGGTGATCACCGGCAGGATCCGCGCCTTGGCGCAGAGGCTGTCGATCAGGGCAACTTTGTCCGCCATGGACACGGTCGGGGATGGGGTTGTCATAGCGGCTGTTCCTTGGCTCATGGGCACCAGTAAATCTCTAACGTAGGTTGCAGAAACGCGCGCACCGGCATGGCGGCGACGTCATCGGATGCCAGCGCGGCATTCAGGGTGGTCAGTTTCGACTGACCGGAAATCGACAGAATCTTGTGCTTGGCCGAGGCCAGCAGCGCACGGCTCATGGTCAGGCGCTGACGCGGCACGCTCGGCGCCAGCATCGGCCAGCAACGGCGTGCGCCATCGACTTGCAAGGCTTCGGCGAGGTTCGGGCTGTCGGGGAACAGCGACGCGGTGTGGCCGTCATCGCCCATGCCCAGCACCAGCACGTCAATCGGCGGCAGTTCGGCGAGCAAGCGGTCAGCCTGTTCGGCGGCCTGCTCGACGCTGGCCGCAGCGCTGTAAAGGCTGAGGAATTGCGCTTTCGCCGCCGGGCCTTTGAGCAGGTATTGCTTGAGCAGGCCGGCATTGCTGTCGGCGTGTTCAACCGGTACCCAGCGCTCATCGGCAAGGGTCACGACGACCTTCGACCAGTCCAGGTCCTGCTTGGCCAAATGCTGGAAAAACGCCACCGGGCTACGACCGCCCGACACCACCAGCACCGCGTTGCCGCGTGCAGCAATGGCCTCGCTCAATTGCTTGGCAACGTTCAGCGCCAGACCTTCGGCCAACAGCACCGGACTCTTGAATTCGTGAGCGTTCACGCCCGCAGGCAGTTGCACATCAGATATCGCCATACCACGACCTCCCGTCCCGCGTGATCAATGCAATGGAGCTCATCGGCCCCCACGACCCGGCCGCATACGGCTTGGGCGCGTCACCGGATTTTTTCCATCCGGCGATCAGCTGGTCACACCAGTTCCACGCGGCTTCGATTTCATCTTTACGGACAAACAGGTTCTGATTGCCGTTCATCACTTCCAGCAACAACCGCTCGTAGGCATCGGGAATCCGCGCGCTACGCCAGGTGTCGGAGAAATTCAGTTGCAGCGGCCCGCTGCGCAGTTGCATGCCTTTGTCCAGGCCCTGCTCTTTGGTCATCACACGCAAGGAAATGCCTTCGTCCGGCTGCAGGCGGATGATCAGTTTGTTGCTGATCTGCAAGCGCTGCTCGGGGGCGAAGATGTAGTGCGACGGTTCCTTGAAGTGGATGACGATCTGCGACAGTTTCTGCGGCATGCGCTTGCCGGTACGCAGGTAGAACGGCACGCCGGCCCAGCGCCAGTTGCGGATGTCGGCACGCAGGGCGACGAAGGTTTCGGTGTCGCTCTGGGTGTTGGAATTCGGTTCTTCGAGGTAACCCGGTACCGATTTGCCTTCGCTGTGGCCGGCGATGTACTGGCCGCGCACCACTTGCGTGGTCAGGCCTTCCGGACTGATTGGCGCCAGCGCCTTGAGCACTTTTACTTTCTCGTCACGGATGCTGTCGGCGGACAGGTCGGCCGGCGGATCCATGGCAATCAGGCAGAGCAGCTGCAGCAGGTGATTCTGGATCATGTCGCGCAGTTGGCCGGCCTTGTCGAAGTAGCCCCAACGGCCTTCGATGCCGACCTTCTCGGCGACGGTGATTTCCACGTGGGAGATGTAATTCTGGTTCCACTGGGTTTCGAACAGGCTGTTGGCGAAACGCAGGGCGATCAGGTTCTGAACGGTTTCTTTGCCCAGGTAATGGTCGATGCGGTAGGTGCGGTTCTCCGGGAAGAACTGCGCCACGGCGTCGTTCACTTTGCGCGACGATTCGAGGTCGGAACCAATCGGTTTTTCCAGCACCACGCGAGTGTTTTCAGCCAGACCGACTTTCGCCAGGTTCTCGCAGATCGCCCCGTACACCGCCGCCGGAGTGGCGAAGTAGGCAATCATGCGTTGCGTGCTGCCGGCCAGTTCGGCCAGCGCCACATAATCTTCAGATCTGAGGAAGTCGACGTGCAGGTAGGTCAGCCGTGCGAGAAAGCGCTCGGCGACGGCCTCGTCCAGCTCTTTGCCTACATAACGGCGCAGTTCGGCGGCGATGAATGCCAGGTGCTGCTGCTCGGAACCTTCTTCACGGGCCAGCGCGATGATGCGCGTGTCCTCGTGCAACAAGTCGGCGCCATCGAGGTGATAAAGGGCAGGAAACAGCTTGCGCAGGGCCAGATCGCCAAGCGCGCCGAACAAGGCAAAGGTGCACGGTTCAACCGTAATCGAAGGCATGATGTTTGTTCTTTTATCAAGTTAAGCTACAAATACCTTTTTTCAAGGCATCACTCAAGGGAAAATGTAGTAATAACCACAACATTTTCGCAAAATACAGATTCCGAGTGGTGGTCGCTCGGACGCATCAGTAGGATAGGCCACCGTTACGGGCCATATCAAAGGCCCAATTTGCATAGCCCGGCGCACCTTTGCGCAGGTGAATTAGGAATTCCATATGGACCGCGTGCGAAATTTACTGGAACAGATCCAGAGTCGCCTTGAAGACCTGAACAAGGCCGAACGCAAAGTCGCCGAGGTGATCCTGCTCAACCCGCAGCAGGCCACCCGCTTCAGCATCGCCGCCCTCGCCCAGGCAGCCTCGGTGAGCGAACCGACGGTCAACCGTTTCTGCCGTTCGTTCGGTGTCAGCGGCTACCCGGAACTCAAGCTGCAACTGGCGCAGAGCCTGGCCAGTGGCGCGGCGTATGTCAGCCGCGCGGTCGAGGCTGATGACAATCCCGAGGCGTACACGCAGAAGATTTTCGGCAGCGCCATTGCGTCGCTGGACAGCGCTTGCCAGGCGCTCGATCCGAACCTGATCAGCCGCGCCGTCGACCTGTTGATTCAGGCGCGGCAGATCCACTTCTTCGGCCTCGGCGCTTCGGCACCGGTGGCGCTGGATGCGCAGCACAAGTTCTTCCGCTTCAACCTCGCGGTCACCGCGCATGCCGATGTGCTGATGCAACGGATGATTGCGTCGGTGGCGCACACCGGTGAGCTGTTCGTGATCATTTCCTACACCGGCCGCACCCGTGAGCTGGTCGAGGTTGCGCGTATCGCTCGCGAGAACGGGGCTTCGGTGCTGGGACTGACGGCGGAGAATTCGCCGCTGGCCAAGGCGAGTACCTTGAGCCTGAATATTCCGTTGCCGGAAGACACCGACATTTATATGCCGATGACGTCGCGGATCATTCAGTTGACGGTGCTGGATGTGTTGGCGACGGGGATGACCTTGCGTCGCGGGGTGGATTTCCAGCCGCATTTGCGCAAGATCAAAGAGAGCTTGAATGCCAGCCGGTATCCGGTGGGTGACGAGTTCAACTGATCTCTGACGGCTGATCGTTCCCACGCTCTGCGTGGGAATGCCTCAAGGGACGCTCCGCGTTCCAGCTCCGAAAGGGACGCAGAGCGTCCCGGGCTGCATTCCCACGCAGAGCGTGGGAACGATCAAGCCGCCGACCACGCCTGCAAACTCAAATGCGCCTTCTCCCCCGGCGCCAGATGCAGACTGTCGGTCCCACCCGCCGCCGCTTCCACGCAGACAAACTCGGAAATCTCATCCCACGACACGCCCAACAGCGGCCGCGCGCCCGGATGCCACACCACCGTGTCGGCGCTGTCCCCGGTATCGATGCACAACTCACGCTGCCAGGCGTGATCTTTCAGCTGCAATTCGCCGTCATGCTGGAACACCCGCTGGCAACCGCCATCCACCCGCAACTCGCCTTCCTGCTGGCAAACCTGGCGGTTCAACTGGTCATAACCCTGCGCCCCTTCGAGCCCAGACAGCGCTATCTCACCGACATCGCCAATACGCCAGTAAGCGTGCAAAGCCTGGCTCAACTGGCACGGCATGTCGTCCTGATGCTCAGTGCTCAGGCGTAACTCCATGCGTTCGCCAAGGTGTGCGTGCAGGTCAACCTGCCAGTCGCACAACTGCAATTGCCAGTGCAGGCGCACGCCGTCTTCGGCGCTGCTGCTGTCGAGCAACTTCCAGTCGAGCAACCTTGCCCAGCCATGGGACGGCCATGCGTTTTCGCTCGGATGACGGCCATACCACGGCCAGCACACCGGCACACCACCACGGATCGCGCCGACATGCGGCCACTTCGCAGCACACCACAACCACGGTTTTTGCCCGCGCGGCTGAAAGTGCAGCAACTGCGCACCCTGACGACTGAACACCGCCTGACACAGCGGATGATCGATCACCAACACGTCGCGCATCTGATAGCGCTCCCAGGCGAACACCGGTTGCTCACGCAGGGATTTGAAGAAGCGTTGTAGCGGATGCTCATGCATTTGCCACGATCCTGAAATCGACTTTCACCGGGCGGCGCCAGCCCCAAAAAAAAGCGGACAGCCTTGGCTGTCCGCAAATATGCGCACATAGAGAGGAGCTTATCGCAGACGCGTTAGAACGTAGACTGAATTTTCAGGCCAGCGACCAAAGCGTTGTCCACTTCATCCACACCACCCGGGTGAGTGATGTATTGCAGGTTAGGACGTACGGTCAGCCAGTTGGTGACGTGGAAGCCGTAGTTGATCTCGTAGTTGTATTCGGTTTCACGAATCGGCGAGAACACCGGGTTGTCGTAATCCGAAACACCGTTGGAAACGTTCAGCAACTCGGCGTTTTTCTTCACGTCGTCGTTGACGTGGATACGCGCCGCACCGATACCGACGTCATCTTTCGGACGCGCGTCGAACGGGCCCTTGTAGACGAACATCACCGACTGGTAGTTATCGATGAAGTTGGTGTCTTTGTCGTGGAAGGTCGCGTTGGCGGCGATGTTCAGACCGCGCGAGGCATCACCGTTGTGGCTGGTGAGTTGCTGTTGCGCCACGAACCAGTAGCCGCTTTTGCTGCTGTGGGACTTGTAAGCGTCGCCAGTGGTGGCTGCGTCGAAACCATTGACGTCTTCGCGAACGTCGTCGGCATCCGCCGTGCTCTTGTAGTAACCGACGCGGTATTCGCCCGGCAGGCTGTTGACCTTCGGCGACCAGACCAACTCCACCGGCAACACAGTACCTTTGGTGCCGCTGCCGCTGAGTTTGAAGCCGTTGCCGTGTTCCAGCTGCGACGGGTTCTGGTTGTACGCGCCGATTTGCGCGTAGAGCTCGTCGTTGATGTTGTACTTCACACGGATCGCGGCCTGGCTGACTGGCCAGTTGTACCAGATGTTGGTCGCCCAGTTACCCACTTGGGAGCCGCAGAACGCGAGGTTCTGGAAGTCGCACGGGAAGGTGTTGAAGTCTTCGCCTTCACCGAAGTAACCGGCCTTGACGTCGAGTTTGTTGTCGAAGAACTGGTGCTGAATCCACAACTGGGTCAGACGCACCATGTGGCCACGACCGTAGACTTCTTGCGAAGAACTCAAGGTGCCGGCACGCGGATCGCCAACGCGGTCGTTGGAGATGTTGTAGCCGTTACGGTTGGTCAGCTGGATTTTTGCCTGAGTGTTATCCCAGCCCCACAGCTTTTGCAGATCGAGAGCCACGCCCAGACCGAACTGGTCAGCGTAACGCGCGGTCTTGTCGTCGTTGTAGCCACCGTTCAGGTTGCCACCGACTTCCCCAACGTAGTCAGCCTTGATGTCGATACCCTGCTCGATCAGCTTGGTACGCTCGCCACCCCAGTCGCCGGTCATCCATTTCGAGTCGGAGCTGAAGGCGTCCGCCGCCATGGCGTTACCGGCCAGCACCAAGGCCGCCGCAGCTGACATTTGGCAGATCAACCGGGCATTGACGTGTTTCTTTTTCATCCCTACATCCTCGTCTTTATTGTTATTAACTGTTTTTATCTAACGCGGTTTACATAAATTGCGATGGATTACAGGCAATCCACCGCGTGCTCCTTTTGTAGGAGTGAGCCTGCTCGCGATAGCGGTTTTACATTCAACATCTCTGTCGACTGATACACCGTCATCGCGAGCAGGCTCACTCCTACATCGATCTTCAGCGGCCTTTGAATTGCGCCACGTTCGCAGACCGCGCATCGGTCTGCGGTTGACCGGCAGTGCCGAGGCGCTCACCGGTGTTGGCATCGAACAACAACACTTTCGACGGATCGAACTGCAGCGTCAGGCTCTCGCCCACCTGCGGTGCCACGTCCGGCGCCAGACGGCAGCAGACCTTGGTTTCATTGAGGTTGACGAACACCAGCGTGTCCGGACCGGTCGGCTCGGTGACCTGCACTTCAGCACGAATGCTCGGCAGAACATTGCCCTCGCCGTTCGCCAACACGATTTGTTCCGGGCGCAGGCCGAGGATCACTTCGCGATCTTCGAGACCGGCGTCCTGCATGCTCATCGGCAATTCACAACGGGCCTGGCCGCTGTCGAGCAGCGCCAACAAACGACCGTCCTTGCGTTGCAGACGCAGCGGGATGAAGTTCATCGGCGGCGAACCGATGAAGCTCGCCACGAACAGGTTGGCCGGGTTGTTGTAGATGTCTTTCGGCGTGCCGAACTGCTGAATGATGCCGTCCTTCATCACCGCAACCTTGTCGCCCAGAGTCATCGCTTCGATCTGGTCGTGGGTCACGTAGACCGTGGTGGTTTTCAGGCGCTGGTGCATCAACTTCATTTCGGTACGCATCTCGACGCGCAGCTTGGCGTCGAGGTTGGACAGCGGTTCGTCGAACAGATAGATCTTCGGCCGACGCGCCAGTGCGCGCCCCATCGCCACACGCTGTTGCTGACCGCCGGAAAGCTGGCCCGGTTTGCGATTGAGCAGGTGTTCGATCTGCAGCAGCTTGGCCACGCGCGCGACTTCTTCGTCGATCGCCGCCTGAGGCATCTTGCGAATCTTCAGACCGAACTCAATGTTCTCGCGCACGCTCATGGTCGGGTACAGCGCGTAGGACTGGAACACCATGGCGATGTCGCGATCCTTCGGGCTCATGCCGCTGACGTCTTGATCGCCGATCATGATCGCGCCGCCGGTGATGGTTTCAAGGCCGGCGATGCAGTTCATCAACGTCGATTTGCCGCAGCCCGACGGGCCGACGAGGATCAGGAACTCACCGTCCTTGATCGACAGTTCGATGTTCTTCAGGGTGTCCGGCAGGCCGGCACCGTAGGTCTTGTTTACGTTGCGAAGTTCGAGCGTTGCCATGATTACCCCTTGACTGCGCCGGCCGTCAGCCCGCGCACGAAATACTTGCCTGCGACCACATAGACCAGCAGGGTCGGCAGGCCGGCGATCATCGCCGCTGCCATATCAACGTTGTATTCCTTGGCGCCTGTGCTGGTGTTGACCAGGTTGTTCAGCGCCACCGTGATCGGTTGCGAATCACCGCTGGAGAACACCACACCGAACAGGAAGTCGTTCCAGATCTGGGTGAACTGCCAGATCAGGCAGACCATGATGATCGGCGTCGACATCGGCAGAATGATGCGCCGGAAAATCGTGAAGAACCCCGCGCCATCCAGACGTGCGGCTTTCACCAGCGCATCCGGAATGCTCACGTAGTAGTTACGGAAGAACAGCGTGGTGAACGCCAGACCGTAAACCACATGGATAAACACCAGGCCGGTGGTGGTGCTCGCCAGGCCCATCTTGCCGAGGGTGAACGAGGCCGGCAGCAGCACGGTCTGGAACGGCAGGAAGCAGCCGAACAACAGCAGACCGAAGAACAACTGCGAACCACGGAAGCGCCAGAACGACAGCACATAACCGTTCAACGCGCCGATGGCGGTGGAGATGATCACGGCCGGAACGGTGATCTTGATCGAGTTCCAGAAGTAACCGTCAACCGTGGCCCAGGCCTTGACCCAGCCGATGCCGCTGACCACGGTCGGCCAGCTCAGCAGGTTGCCGCTGCTGATGTCTTCCGGGGTCTTGAAGCTGGTCAGCAACATCACCACCAGCGGTACCAGATAAAGCAGTACAGCGAGGATCAGCACTGCGTAGATCGCGATGCGACTCAGGCTGATAGCAGGTTTGGCAGCGAGACTAGTCATTGCGCTTGGTCCTCAGCTCGGAATACAGGTAAGGCACGATGATCGCGAGGATCGCACCGAGCATCAGAATCGCACTGGCCGAGCCCATGCCCATCTGGCCGCGACTGAAGGTGAAGGAGTACATGAACATCGCGGGCAGGTCGGAGGAATAACCCGGACCACCGGCGGTCATCGCCGCGACCAGGTCGAAGCTCTTGATCGCGATGTGCGCGAGGATCATCACCGCACTGAAGAACACCGGACGCAGGCTTGGCAGCACCACTTTCCAGTAGATCGTCGGCATGCTCGCGCCATCGATCTGCGCGGCGCGGATGATCGATTGATCAACGCCACGCAGGCCGGCGAGGAACATCGCCATGATGAAGCCCGAGGCTTGCCACACAGCGGCGATCACCAGGCAGTAAACCACGCGATCCGGGTCGATCAGCCAGTCGAGACGGAAGCCTTCCCAGCCCCAGTCACGCAACAATTTGTCCAGGCCCATGCCCGGGTTGAGCAGCCATTTCCACGCGGTACCGGTGACGATCATCGAGAGCGCCATCGGGTACAGGTAAATGGTGCGGATAAAGCCTTCGCGACGAATGCGCTGGTCGAGGAACACCGCCAGCAACACGCCGATCACCAGAGTGATGCCGATGAACATACCGCCGAACACCGCGAGGTTTTTGCTCGCGACCCACCAGCGATCGTTGTCGAACAACCGTGCGTATTGCGCCAGACCGGCCCACTTGTAGTTGGGCAGGAACGTCGAGGTAGTGAACGACAGTACGAACGTCCACAGGATGTAGCCATAGAAGCCCACCAGCACGATGAACATG
The DNA here is from genome assembly GCF_044743175.1 of Pseudomonas sp. NPDC087690. NCBI lineage: Bacteria > Pseudomonadati > Pseudomonadota > Gammaproteobacteria > Pseudomonadales > Pseudomonadaceae > Pseudomonas > Pseudomonas sp. NPDC087690. The sequence continues at coordinate 40,392 of NZ_JBIUVX010000014.1, read as the reverse complement.
CTCGGCGCCAGCACCAGTTTTGGCAGCCAGCGTTGCAATGCATCGAACGGCGAGGCCTTGCTGAACACAGCAACAGAACTCATGGGGAAATCCAGTACGAAAGAAAAGGACTACTTGGGCAACTTGTCCCCTTGTAGGAGTGAGCCTGCTCGCGATTGCGGTGTGTCAGCTGATGAATCTGTTACCTGACAAACTGCTATCGCGAGCAGGCTCACTCCTACAGGGGCCAAGCATTACTTGGCGGACTTGATCGCTGCGCCCAGTTTCTTGGCGGTGTCGGCCGGGTCGGCTTTCGGGTCGTTGATGTAGTTGGTCACGACATCAAAGAACGCGCCTTGCACCGCCAGCGTGGTCGCCATGTTGTGCGCCATGCTTGGTTGCAGGCCGCCGGACTTGGCGTCTGCCAGGAAGTCCTTGGCAGCGGTCTGTGCGCAGGAGTCGAAACCGAGCTTGTCCATGTTGTTCAACATGTCGTTGCGAACCGGGATCGAGCCTTTGTTGATGCTGAAGACTTTCTGGAAGTTTTCACCCAGCACGACCTTGGCGATGTCCTGCTGACCGGCCGCAGTGCCTGCGTCCTTCTGCTTGAACACAGCCAAGGAGTCGATGTTGTAAGTGAACGCCTTGTCGGTGCCTGGGAAAGCGACACACTGGTAATCCTTGCCGGCGATTTTCTTCGCGGCAGTCCATTCGGACTTGGCCCAGTCGCCCATGATCTGCATGCCGGCCTTGCCGTTGATGACTTTGGCCGCTTCCAGGTTCCAGTCCTGACCTTTGCCGTCGGCGTCCATGTAGGTCGCGACTTTTTTCAGTTCGGTCAGCGCCTTGACCATCTGCGGACCGGTCAGCGCATCGTTGTCCAGATCGACCAGGGCTTTCTTGTAGCCATCAACGCCCATGACCGAGAGCACCACGGCTTCGAACACGGTGCTGTCCTGCCAAGGCTGACCACCGTGGGCCAGCGGAATGAAACCCGCAGCCTTGAGCTTGTCGCCAGCGGCGTAGAATTCTTCGAGGGTGGTCGGGGCTTTTTCGATGCCGGCTTTCTTGAACACTTCCGGGTTGATCCACAGCCAGTTCACACGGTGAATGTTCACCGGTACGGCCACGTAATCACCGTCGTACTTCACGGTATCGGAGACTTTCTTGTCGAGCAGGCTGTCCCACTTTTCCGACTTGGCGACGTCTTTCAGCACGTCGGTGTCGAGCAGGCCGGTCGACGCCCATTCCTGGATGTCCGGGCCTTTGATCTGAGCAACGCCAGGCGGGTTGCCGGCGACTGCACGGCTTTTCAGCACGGTCATGGCAGTGGCACCGCCACCACCGGCGACAGCGCCGTCTTTCCAGGTGAAACCGTCTTTTTCGACTTGCGCCTTGAGCACATCAACGGCGGCTTTTTCGCCACCGGACGTCCACCAGTGCACGACTTCGACCGAACCTTTGGATTCGGCAGCGGAAACACTGAGAGGCAGAATTGCGAGCGGGAACAGGGAGGCGACAGAAATGACAGTAGCGAGGCGAGAAATCGCATTCATCTGAGATGTACCTTTCTTGTTGTTATGCATGCAAGTCTGGTGCTTGCGCTGCACAGGAGTTTAAACAGGACGTTTCCCCTCGCAGGTAACGAAGGGACGCGCGAATGTCACCACATGGTTACACAGGAGAACCCTGAGACAACTGCGCTAAAGCAGTCGCCATACTGGGTGACAAGGGTAGACGAGGGATCAGCACGGCTTGCCAGACATGATACAGATCGGGTTTGCCCGGCCAGATATCGGCGCTCGGGATGTTTTGCGGGTTGAGTTCGTGGTGCCAGCTGCCATCGCAACGGTCGATGAAATTCACTTCACAGAATTCCCAGAACAGTCGGTACCAGGTTTCGTATTGCGCATCACCGGTGCGTTTGAGCAAGGTACTGGCAGCCGCGCTGGCCTCGGCGTGCGTCCAGTGCAGACGATGGCGGACGACGGCTTTGTTGTCCCAGTCGAGGGTGTAGACGATGCCCGGCGCGCCATCGACGCTCCAGCCGTTGCGACAGTTGTGCTCGAAGAGTTTCTGCGCGTCGCTGGCCAGCCAACCCGGGGTGAGCATGCCAGCCTGGACTCGCGCCGCTTCGAGGTGCAGCAACAGCCGCGCCCACTCGAAACCATGGCCCGGTGTGGTGCCGTAAGGGCGGAAACCATCGGCGGGATTGTCGTGGTTGTATTCGCGCAGCGGTTGCCAGTCGCGGTCGAAATGTTCGATGACCATGTAACCGTTGGCGGCAGCATGACCGTGGATCACCCGCTCGACGATGCGCTGCGCGCGCACCAGCCAGCGTGGGTCTTCGGTGACATCCGCCAGTGCGAGGAACGCTTCGGTGGCGTGCATGTTGCTGTTGGCGCCGCGATAGGCTTCTTCTTCGCTCCAGTCACGGTTGAAGAATTCGCGCATGGCGCCCTCTTCTTCACTCCAGAAATACGTGTCGATGATGTCGATCGCATCATCCAGCAGCGCTTGAGCGCCGGGACGCTGTGCGACCACGGCAGAGCTCGCCGCAAGAGCGACAAAGGCATGCAAATAGGCATTCTTGCCGGTATTGCCATCACGGTGTTCGGCGACCGCAAACCAGCCGCCGTGCAGAACATCACGCAACGGCCCACGCAGAGCGGCGATGCCGTGATCGACCAGTTCGGCAAAACCCGGCAGGCCCTGAATGTGGGCCATGGCGAAGCTGTGGGTCATGCGTGCGGTGTTCATGGTTTCGGCTTGCGCGTTCGCTGGCAGACGGCCGCGTTCGTCGAGATTACCGAAGCCTTGCGGGAGTTTTGCTGCCTTGGCGAAATCCAGCAGGCGCAGGCCTTCGGCGGCGAGCCATTGCTGGTGGGCAGGGGCGTTCAGCCAACTGCTGAAGCCGGGTTGGAAGCGATCCATGGGTGGCCTTTTTTGTTGTTATGACTGCGGGGAGTCTAAACAACGGACCGGGGCGGGCTTGTAACGAAGGGGGCGGGGTTTGTCACTGATCCGTGACAAAGAGCCACCCTCACCCCAGCCCTCTCCCGGAGGTAGAGGGGGCCGACCGAGTGGTGCTGAGTTATCCGCCGACCTGACACATCGAGTCGATTATGGATTCGCTACCGGACTACCAGGTCGGCGTATCTCTGCAGCATCCCCCGATCAGTCCCCTCTCCCCCCGGGAGAGGGCTAGGGTGAGGGAAAGCTTTTGACTCAATCCGCCGAACGCGGCAATTGCAGGGTCACCCGCAACCCACCCTCACGCAAATTCTGCAACGTCACTTCCCCACCATGACTGTGGGCAATGTTGCGCGCGATGCCCAACCCCAGCCCATAACCCTGCTGCTGCCCCGCCAACCTGAAGTGCGGCTCAAACACCTGCTCCAGCCGTTGCTCCGGCACGCCCGGCCCTTCATCATCAACGTGCAAGACAAACGCGCTGTCATCATCATCGATGTGCAAATGTGCGTTCTGCCCGTACTTCAACGCGTTGTCGATCAGGTTGCCGATACAACGCTTCAACGCCAGAGGCTTGCCCGGATACGCCGCCAACGCGCGGCCATGCTGAGTCACGCGACCGTTGCCGTTCGGCGCCAGGTACGGTTCGACCAGACAATCCAGCACATGGTTGAGATCCACCGGTTCGATGTTCTCGTGGATGTCGGTGTCTTTCACACACTGCAGCGCACCTTTGACCAGCAGTTCCAGCTCATCCAGATCACGGCCGAACTTGGCTTGCAGCTTTTCGTCTTCGAGCAATTCGACACGCAAACGCAAACGGGTAATAGGCGTGCGCAGGTCATGGGAGATCGCGCTGAACAACTGGCTGCGTTCAGTCAGGTAACGGCTGATGCGTTCGCGCATGGTGTTGAACGCACGCCCCACTTCGACCACCTCACTGCCGCCGCCCTCGGCCACCGGCTCGACGTCGGCGCCCAGCGACAAATCCCGCGCAGCCCGTGCCAGACGCTTGAGCGGCCGGCTCTGCCAGTGCACCAGCAGACCGATGAACAGCAGCAGGAATCCGCTGGTGAGAACGATGAACCACACCTGTTGCGAGGGTAGGCCTTGCTCTTCAAGGCTGGTGTACGGCTCGGGCAACAACGAAGCGATGTACAACCATTCACCCGGGGCCATTTGAATCTGCGTGACCAGCACGGGTGGGTTTACCGGTTCCAGAGTCAGCGCGTAATGCGCCCAGGAACGTGGCAATTCATCGAGTTTCAGCCCGGCGTTGAAGATCCGCAGGTCTTCGGGGCTGACAAAGGTCACCGAGATATCGGTGTCATGGCCCAACGTCTGCCGCAGCACTTCGTCGACCGCTTTCATCACCGCCGCTTTACGCGGCGTGACCGGCAGCACGTCCATACCCAATGGTTTGTCGTTCAGGGTCACCACGAAGCGGGTACCACCCATGCTGCGCAATTGATCGAGCACCAACGGCCGATAAGCCACCGGCAGAGAGCGGAAGTAACTGACGCTGGCGGTCATCGAATGGGCGAGACTGCGGGCGCTGGTGACCAGACCTTCGAGCTGGGTGGCGCGCAGTTGCGAGACCCAGATCACGCTGGACAATGTCTGCGCAAACAGCACGGCGAGCAAGGTCAGCAGCAACATCCGCCCGAGCAGCGAGCGCGGCACCGGCACCTTGGCGGCGAGCTTGCGCAGCGACTCAGTGAGCATTGCCGGCAACCACGTTGGCTGCCAGTTGGTAGCCGCTGCCGCGCACGGTGCGGATCAGTCGTGGCGGTTTCTCGGTGTCGCGCAGACGCTGACGCAAACGGCTGACGGCCATGTCGACGATGCGATCGAGCGGCATCAGGTCACGGCCCCGGGTAGCGTTGCCGATGGTGTCGCGGTCGAGGATTTCCTGCGGGTGATCAAGAAACAGCTTCAGCAGGGCGAAGTCGGCGCCGGAGAGAATCACTTCCTCGCCGTCGGTGTGGAACAGCCGATGGCTGACCATGTCCAGCCGCCATTCATCGAACGCCAGCACTTCACTGCCGCTGCGCTCCTGGCCGAATTGCGCGCGGCGCAGCAGGGCTTTGATCCGGGCTTGCAGTTCGCGCGGGCTGAAGGGTTTGCCGAGATAGTCGTCGGCGCCCAGCTCCAGGCCGATCACGCGGTCGGCTTCGTCGGAACTGGCGGTGAGCATGATGATCGGCACCTGCGCCTGACGCGGATGCTGACGCACCCAACGGCACAAGCTGAAGCCGTCTTCGTCGGGCAGCATGACATCGAGGATCACCAGATCGCTCGGCGCCTCGTTGAGTGCCTGACGAAAACTGGCACCGTCGGCGGTGGCCCGCACCTGAAACCCGGCGCGGGTCAGGTAGGTTTCCAGCAACTCGCGTATTTCCTGGTCGTCATCGACCAACAATATCGACTTGTTGACTGAGCTCACTTCGAAGGCATCCTTGTTGTTGGAATTGGGGCGGATTATGCCTTAAGCATCGATTTTACAAACACCACAAAACAACTGTAGGAGTGAGCCTGCTCGCGATAGCGGTCTTACATTCAACACATTCGTTGACTGACGTACCGCTATCGCGAGCAGGCTCACTCCTACAGTTTGATTGCATTTCAGGTCGGGATTGATTGGTCCAGGGCCACACCGGCACCGACAAGCCCGGAATACGGCGCTGTCACCAGCCACACCGGAATGCCTTTGAAATAATCGCTCATACAACCTTTGTCGGCGAAGCTGCGGGCGAAACCGCTTTCGAGGAAGAAATCGGCAAAGCGTGGAATCACCCCGCCAACGATATACACCCCGCCACGCCCGCCCGTGGTCAGCACGTTGTTGCCGGCCACGCGGCCGAGCCAGCAGCAGAACTGCTCGAGCACTTCCAGGGCAATCGGATCACCGGCCAAACCAGCTGCCGTAATCGCTTCCGGCGTATCCAGCGTCGGTTCATGGCCGTCCACTGCGCAAATCGCCCGGTAAACCCGTGGCAAGCCGCCGCCGCTCAACGCGGTCTCGGCGCTGACATGACCGATCTCATTGTGGATGTGCTGCCACAGCTGGGTTTCACGCGGGCTGCTTAACGGCAGATCGACGTGACCGCCCTCGCCCGGCAACGCCGCGAAACGACCTTCACCGAGATCGAGCAAGGTGCCGACGCCAAGACCAGTGCCCGGCCCGATCACCACCGCCGGGCGCAACGGCTCCGGCGTGCCCGCGCAGACCACGCGGAATTCGCCCGGCTGCAAACGGGTCATGCCCAGCGCCATCGCCGAGAAATCGTTGACCAGCAACAACTGTTCGACCTGCAAGGTTTTGCAGAACGCCGTGCGGCTCAGCCGCCAGTGGTTATTGGTGAACTTGAACTCATCGCCGCTGACCGGGCCGGCCACCGACAGGCACACCGAACCGATCGAACCCAGCGCCAGGCCAAGCCCGCTCAGATAGAGGCTGATCGCCTCTTCCGGGCTGGCATGGTCGGCCGTAGCCAGCACCTGAACCGCTTCCAGTTGCTGGTTTTTCCACAACGCGAACCGTGCGTTGGTGCCTCCGATGTCACCGACCAAAGCCAGTTTCAATTAAGCGTCTCCAGGGCAGAAGTGAAGGCGCTGGCGCCCTGCTCCGCCGAGCTGAAGGCCAAACGCATAAAGCCAAACAGTTCGCGACCGCTGCCGATGTTGTTGCCCAACAGGCCTTTGGCGGGTTCGCGCGCTGCAAATTCTGCGGCGTCGACTTTAAGTTCCAAAGTGCCTTTGACGCCATCGACGCGGATGATATCGCCCTCTTGCACGCGTGCCAAAGCGCCACCGACATAAGCTTCCGGGCTGACGTGAATCGCCGCCGGGATTTTCCCCGAGGCGCCGGACATGCGCCCGTCTGTCACCAGCGCGACTTTGAAGCCGCGATCCTGCAGTACGCCAAGGAACGGCGTCATCTTGTGCAGTTCCGGCATGCCGTTGGAACGCGGACCCTGGAAGCGCATCACCGCAACGAAATCCTTTTCCAGCAGACCGGCCTTGAACGCATCGGCCAGGTCCTGCTGATCCTGGAACACCATCGCCGGTGCTTCGACGATCTGGTTTTCCAGCGCCACAGCGGACACCTTCATCACACCGCGACCGAGGTTGCCTTCCATCACCCGCAAACCACCCTCCGTCGAGAACGCACGGGCGACCGGGCGCAGGATGTTTTCGTCGAGGCTGTCGACCGGGCCTTCGCGCCAGACCAGCTCGCCGTTATCAAGGAACGGTTCTTTGGTGTACTTGCTCAAGCCGTGGCCGAGCACGGTGTTGACGTCTTCGTGCAGCAGGCCGGCGCCGAGCAGTTCGCGGATCAGGAACGACATGCCGCCCGCTGCCTGGAAGTGGTTGATGTCGGCTTTGCCGTTCGGGTAAACGTGGCTCAGGGTTGGCACGACTTCGGAGAGGTCGGCCATGTCCTGCCAGGTCAGTTGAATACCTGCGGCCATGGCGATGGCCGGCATGTGCAGGGTGTGGTTGGTCGAACCGCCGGTGGCGTGCAACGCGACGATCGAGTTGACCAGCGACTTCTCGTCGACGATTTCGCCGATCGGCATGAAGTTGCCGTTCTGCTTGGTCAGACGCGTGACTTGATGCGCGGCTTCGCGGGTCAGCGCGTCACGCAGCGGCGTGTTCGGATTGACGAAAGAGGCGCCCGGCAAGTGCAGGCCCATGACTTCCATCAGCAACTGGTTGGTGTTGGCGGTGCCGTAGAACGTGCAGGTGCCCGGGCTGTGGTAGGACTTCATCTCCGATTCCAGCAGCTCTTCGCGGGTGGCTTTGCCTTCGGCGTACTTCTGCCGCACGTCGGCTTTTTCCTTGTTGGAAATCCCCGAGACCATCGGCCCGCCCGGGACGAAAATCGTCGGCAGGTGACCGAAGCGCAGCGAACCCATCATCAGGCCCGGGACGATCTTGTCGCAGATGCCGAGCATCAGCGCGCCGTCGAACATATTGTGCGACAGCGCCACAGCGGTGGACATGGCGATCACTTCGCGGCTCGGCAGGCTCAGTTCCATGCCCGGTTCGCCTTGGGTCACACCGTCGCACATCGCCGGAGTGCCGCCAGCGAACTGGCCGACCGAGCCGATTTCGCGCAGGGCGTTCTTGATCTGTTCCGGGAACACTTCGTACGGCTGGTGCGCCGAGAGCATGTCGTTATACGAAGAAACAATGGCGATGTTCGCCGAGTTCATCATCCGCAGGCTGTGTTTGTCTTCACTGCCGCAACCGGCCACGCCATGGGCGAAGTTGGCGCATTGCAGCTTGCCGCGCATCGGCCCGTCAGTGGCGGCGCCGCGAATCAGTGCAAGGTAAGCCTGACGCGTGGCGCGGCTGCGGGCGATAAGCCGTTCGGTGACCTCAAGAACGCGGGGATGCATGTGTAGAACTCCAGGCTAACGGATGTGGCGACCTGATTGTCTATGCTGATCAAACGCCGTTGTTGTTGGAATGACAGACGGCTTTTTTGACCATTCGGACCAGTTGATTCAGGTCACTCGTTGTAGATAAAACAAAATATTGCCATTAAAAAGGCTTGTTTTCTATTTTTATGCGAATAATCTTGTAATTCCAACAACAAAACGACGGCGGCGCTGTTCCATGACTCTTCGAATCGCAATCAATGGTTTTGGCCGCATCGGCCGTAATGTCCTGCGCGCACTGTATACCCAAGGCTATCGACAGGATTTGCAGATCGTCGCCATCAACGATCTGGGCGATAGCTCGATCAATGCTCATCTGCTCAAATACGACACCGTTCACGGCACGTTTGACGCGCAAGTCGAACATGACAATGAAAGTCTGACCGTCAACGGCGACCGCATTGCGGTCAGCGCGATTCGCAACCCGGCCGAACTGCCATGGGCGGCGGAAAAGATTGATGTGGTGTTCGAATGCACCGGTCTCTTTACCGATCGCGCCAAAGCGGCCGCGCATATTACTGCCGGCGCGCGCAAAGTCATTATTTCAGCGCCGGCCAAAGGTGCCGACGCCACTGTTGTCTATGGTGTTAACCACGACATTCTGCGCCAGTCGCACCAGATCATCTCCAACGCTTCGTGCACCACCAACTGCCTGGCGCCAGTGGCGCAAGTGCTGCACCGTGAGCTGGGCATTGAAAGCGGTCTGATGACCACGATTCATGCCTACACCAACGACCAGAATCTGACTGACGTCTATCACACCGACCCGTACCGCGCGCGTTCGGCCACGCAGAACATGATCCCGAGCAAGACCGGTGCCGCTGAAGCGGTGGGCCTGGTGCTGCCGGAACTGGCGGGCAAACTGACCGGCATGGCCGTGCGGGTGCCGGTGATCAATGTGTCGCTGGTGGATTTGACCGTGCAGCTGAAAAAAGAAGCCAGCGCCGAAGAGGTCAACGCGCTGATGAAGTCTGCGAGCCAGCACTCGAAAATTTTGGGTTACAACACATTGCCGCTGGTTTCCAGCGACTTCAACCACAACCCGCTGTCGTCGATCTTCGACGCCAACCACACCAAATCCAGCGGCAAACTGCTGAAAGTGCTGGCCTGGTATGACAACGAGTGGGGTTTCTCGAATCGCATGCTGGATAACTGCCTGGCGTTGTGTAACGCCGAGTAATCCGACATTGGCGGGGTGCTCTCACCTGATGGCCTAACGTAAATCCATGTAGGAGCTGCCGAAGGCTGCGATCTTTTGATCTTGTTTTTAAGATCAACATCAAATGATCGCAGCCTTCGGCAGCTCCTACATTTATCTGCGTCGATCACAAAACAATACTTGACCACTCGACTAGATGATAAGCATTATCATTCGCTTGAAATCGATCAGGTCCTCCCGTGAGTCAATCGCGCTTCAACCACGTATTCCTCACCCAGCGCACCTCGCTGCTGCGTACGCTGGAACGGATGGTCAACAATCACAGCACCGCTGAAGACCTGCTGCAGGAGACCTACCTGCGCGTGACGCGGGCGTTGAGCGAGCGGGCCATCGATCACCTCGAACCTTTTGTCTTTCAGACCGCGCGCAATCTGGCGCTGGATCATTTGCGCGCGCGCAAGATCCATTCGCGAACCATGGTTGATGACGTGCCGCAGGATGTCGTGCACAGCATCGCCGCCCCTGCCAGCAGCGCCGAAGATGCCGCCCACGCCGAACAGATGCTGGAGCGCCTGAACGTGAGCCTCAGTCAACTCAGCCCCCGCCAGCAGCAGATTTTCATCCTCAGCCGTTTGCACGGGAACAGTTATCAGGAAATCGCTGATGAACTGAACGTATCCCTCAGCACCGTGCAGAAAGAACTTAAGCTGATCATGAGCATTTGCATCGGCGTCGCTGAACGACACGACAGCAGCGGCAAGCTGTAAGCTTCAAGCTTCAAGCTTCAAGCTTCAAGCTTCAAGCTCCAAGTAAAAACGAAAAGCAGTACACGCATCTGGCTTGCAGCTTGCAGCTTGACGCTAGAAACTGCTTCGCCAGAAGCCCGAGGAAACACCGTGACGGACACCCACCGCTCGCCTTCGCCGGATTCGGTGCAGGACGCTGCAAACGCAATGGACCAGGCTTTGGACTGGCTCATCGTGCTCGGCAGCCCGGACGATGAGCAGACCCGGCAGTTCCATGCCTGGCTGGCGGCCGATCCGTTGAACGCCGAGGCGTTTGCCAAGGCTCAGGCGATCTGGGACGGCCCGCAAGTCGCCTTGTGCGCGCAAAGCCTGGCGGCGAAACCTGCGAAAGTCACCGTCCTCAAGCGTCTGCGTCCGCACTGGAAACCGCTGGCCACTGCTGCGGTGCTGATCCTCGGTTTGTTCAGTTTCAGTAACTTGCCGATGCGGATTCAAGCCGATCATCTGACCGTCGTCGGCGAGCGCCAGCGTCTGCAACTGGAGGACGGCTCGAAAGTTCTGCTCAATACCAATTCGGCATTCTCCAGCACCATCAATGATCAGCAGCGCGTTGCCCGATTGTTTCAAGGCGAGGCGTTTTTCGAAATCGCCAGCGGCCGCAGTCAACCGCTGGAAATCGATGCCGGGCCGGTCACTGCCAGCGTGCGCGATACCGCGTTCGCCGTGCGCTATCTCGATGGTGTCGCGCAGGTCAATGTGCAGCGTGGCGACGTCGATTTGCGCGCCACGCATAACGATGCTCGTGTGCGCCTGACTGCCGGCGAAAGCATTCGCATCGGCCCCAACGGCTTCGACCGCCCAGCCAAACTCGACGCCAACACGGACCTGGCATGGGTCCAGGGCCGACTGGTGTTCGAGAACTGCCCGTTGAATCAGGTGCTGGCCGAATTGCGCCGCTACTATCCAGGCTGGATCATCAACACCAACGAGCAATTGGCCGACGTCGCCGTGACCGGCAATTACCGTCTGGATCAGCCGCTCGACGTGGTTCGCTCCCTCGCTCACATCACCTCGGCGCAACTGAAAGAATTCCCCGCCGTGGTCATCCTGAACTAAATGAGAATTATTTTTACTCGATAGCCAACGTCAGTACGTCTCGTTATAGCCAATGCAATTGATTCGCATCACGCGAAGCCAATCAGCCCCTATAAAGATTCGTGCGACACGGAGCGCTATCGATGTCCTCTCGCCTTACCCGCCAGACTTCCTCCCCTTCCCGCGTATTGTCGCTGCTGACCGCTGCCATCCTCATGGCCGGCACCGCACCGCTGATGGCTGCCACCGAGACGCCTGCGCGCAACATGGGGGATTACTCGTTCGCCATCAGTCAGCAACCGCTGGTGTCAGCCCTCAATGCCTTCACCGCCGTAACCGGCTGGCAAGTCGGTTTGCCGGCAGAACTGGGTCAGGGCGTGTCGTCGCCGGGCGTGCGCGGCTCGTTGCCCCCGGAAAAAGCCCTCGAGCGTCTGTTGGTGGGGACCAACCTGAGCTTCCGCAAAATCAGCAACAACAACGTCGTGCTGGAAAAGCGCAACGCCAGCGGCACGCTCAATCTGGATCAGGTGACCATCAGCGCCACCCGTCAGGAGCAGTCGGTCAATAGCGTTCCGGCCACTGTCACCGTGCAGACCCGTCAGGATCTGGACCGCAACAACGTCAACACCATCAAGGATCTGGTGCGCTACGAGCCGGGCGTGTCCGTCGGCGGCGCCGGTACACGTGGCGGCATCAGCGGTTACAACATTCGTGGCATCGACGGCGACCGCATCCTCACGCAAGTCGACGGTGTGGAAGTGCCGGACGGTTTCTTCAACGGTCCGTACGCCAAGACCCAGCGCAATTACGTCGACCCGGAAATCGTCAAACGCGTGGAAATCCTCCGTGGCCCGGCCTCGGTGCTGTACGGCAGCAACGCCATCGGCGGCGCCGTCAGCTACTACACCCTCGATGCCGACGACATCATCAAACCCGGCAAAGACGTCGGCGCACGCCTGAAAACCGGTTACAGCTCGGCCGACGAGAGCTGGCTGAAGTCCGCCACCGTCGCCGGTCGTGCCGACCAGTTCGACGGGTTGCTGCATTACAGCCAGCGCGACGGCCACGAAACCGATTCCTACGGCAGCAACAACGGCACGGGTCTCGAGCGCACTGCCGCCAACCCGGAAGACGTCAACGCCTACAACGTGCTGGCCAAGGTCGGCTGGAACTACAACGACGATTCGCGTCTGGGCCTGACCTACGAAAAGTACAAGGATGATCGCGATACCGATCAGAAAAGCGCTTACGGTGGCCCGTACTTTGCCGGCGCCCCAACGATTCCCAACAGCGTACTGCCCGGCGGCATGTACCAGTGGCGCACCGGCAACGACACCATCACCCGTGAGCGTTTCGGCCTCGAACACTCGTTCGCCCTCGACAGCCTGCTGGTCGACAACGTGAAGTGGAGCCTCAACCACCAGATCGCCAAGACTGACCAGAGTACCGAAGAGTTCTACTACCCGATCACCCGTAAAGTGCTGCGTACTCGCGACACGATTTACGAAGAAAAGCAGTGGGTGTTCGACGCACAACTGGACAAGGCGTTTGCCATCGGCGACACCGATCATGTGCTGACCTACGGCACCACCCTCAAGCAACAAAAAGTCACCGGCTCGCGCAGCGGCGACGGCAAATGCCTGGCGGTCGGTCGCGGCTGCACGGCCATTGGTGCGACCAGTGCCGCTGACGTACTGAAAAAGGCTACGGACTTTCCGGACCCGACCATCAACACCTACAGCCTGTTCGCTCAGGATCAGATCAGCTGGAACAACTGGACCTTCCTGCCGGGCCTGCGCTACGACTACACCCAGCTCAAGCCGCACATCACTCAGGAATTTCTCAACACCGTCGCCGCCGATGGCCAAGGCACCGTCAGCGACGAGAACAAGACCTGGCATAAAGTCTCGCCAAAATTCGGCCTGACCTACGCCCTGACTGAGAACTACACCTGGTACGGTCAGTACGCCGAAGGCTTCCGCACCCCGACCGCGAAAGCCCTGTACGGCCGCTTCGAAAACACCACCACCGGCTACAACGTCGCGCCCAATCCGGACCTGGAACCGGAAAAAAGCAAAAGTTATGAGACCGGTCTGCGCGGCAACTTCGAACAAGGTTCGTTCGACGTGGCGGTGTTCTATAACAAGTACCGCGACTTCATCAACGAAGACGCCGTTACCCCTGGCTACGACGAGCTGACCTTCCAGTCGAGCAACATCAAACACGCCACCATCAAGGGTGCGGAAGTCAAAGGTCGTCTGAATCTGGATGCGTTCGGCGCGCCGCAAGGCCTCTACACCCAAGGCTCGATTGCCTACGCCTACGGTCGCAACAATGACACCGGCGAGCCACTCAACAGCGTCAACCCGCTGACCGGCGTGTTCGGTCTGGGTTACGACCAGGACAACTACGGCGGCCTGCTGAGCTGGACCGTGGTGAAGAAAAAGGATCGCGTCGACGACAGCAACTTCAAGTCGCCGGACGGCGTCAGCAGCCAGTTCAAAACCCCGGGCTTCGGCATTCTTGATCTGGCCGGCTATTACAAAGTCACCGACGACGTCACCGTCAGCGGCGGCATCTACAACCTGACCGACAAGAAATACTGGCTGTGGGATGACGTGCGCGGTTACGACAGCGTCGGCGAGGCTTCGGTGACGCAACCGGCCAACCTCGATCGCCTGACCCAACCGGGCCGCAACTTCGCGATCAACCTGATCTGGGACATCTGATCCGGCCAACCTCACCGCGCGTGTTCAGGCACCGCGCCGTGAGGTTTTTTTACGCTTGCACGTCGCTTTGTTCGTCTCGTTATCAAGCGCCTCTTTTATCAAGGACATGTCATGACCACTTCGGAAAAAGCCCTGCGTTCACAACGTCTGAACCAGATCACCCACGAGCCGCACAGCAAACTCGATGCACTGGTGAAGGCGCACGCGCCGTTCGAGACCCGCGCCAACTTCGCCCGTTTCGTCGTCGCGCAGTACCTGTTCCAGTCGGAACTGGTCGACCTGTACAACGACGCCGAACTGACCGCCATTGTCCCTGACCTGCCAGCGCGTTGCCGCGCCGAAGCGGCCAAAGCTGACCTGGCTGATCTGCACACCGAAGTGCCGGCACCGGTCGCAGGCGCCGTGACAAACCCGAGCAAGGCCCGTGCCCTGGGCTGGATCTTTGTTTCCGAAGGTTCCAAGCTCGGTGCGGCGTTCCTGATCAAACGCGCGGTGGCGCTGGAGCTGAGCGAAACCTTCGGTGCCCGTCATCTCGGCGAGCCTGAAGGTGGCCGTGCCGAAGGCTGGAAAAGCTTCGTGCGCACTCTCGATTCGCTGCAGTTCAGCGCTGAAGAAGAGGCTGAGGTGGAGCAAGGCGCGATCGATGCGTTCAACCGCTTCACCGTGTTGCTGGAACAGGCTTACGCCACAGAAGCCGAACCGGCCTGACACAACACACATACCCCTGTAGGAGTGAGCCTGCTCGCGATGGCGTCCTGTCATTCAACATGAATGTCGACTGATACACCGCTATCGCGAGCAGGCTCACTCCTACAGGTGTCCTGCGTAAGCCTGTAAGATCTCCATTCCGCTTCAGAAGCCACCGCGTAGCCCATGCCGCAACCCGCCTCCTCGAAACTCGCCCGCGTGCTGTTCGGCCTGCTGGCCTACGTCAGTCTTGGCATTGGCCTGATCGCCATTGTCGTGCCCGGCCTGCCGACCACCGAGTTCATCCTCCTCGCCGCCTGGGCCGCGACCCGCAGCTCGCCGCGCCTGAGTGCCTGGCTGGAAAACCATCGCCTGTTCGGGCCGATCCTCAGCAACTGGCGCAACGGCAAGATCATCGCGCGCAAGGCCAAGGTCAGCGCCACGGTAAGCATGTTGCTCTGCGCCACGTTGATGCTGGTGATGCTCGATCACGGCTGGCCGATCTATCTGGCGATTGCCGGGATGAGCCTGGGCAATCTGTGGATCTGGTCGCGTCCGGAATCCCTGCCAAAACCTGTTTGATCAGCCGCCGAAAATTTGCCGATGACCGGTCACGCACCGTTCACAGTCTTGAAACATCCCTGTAATTTTCCCCTTTTTCAGCACTTTCCCCTGCGCAAACGTTTAGCGCTGACCGTTCGTCGGCAGCCGCCTCATGCGCTCTCGTTCCACGCCGATGAGCATTGAATGGCGCTGAATGGAATTGGCGAACCGGATAGTTCATGTCCGCCTGCCACCCGTTTATTCATTCGCGAGATCGCCCCATGTTCGACTCTCTGTCCATTCGCCTGAAAATCGTTCTGCTCTCCGGCCTGTGCCTGCTCGGTGTGGTTGCGCTGATCGTCGGCATGAACATCTACCAGACCAACCAGAACGACGAACTGGTCAGCAACTCCAGCAACAAGCTGCTCACCGCCAGCGTGCAGAACCTGTTGCAAGCCAAAGCCGCCGAGCAAGCCGTGCGGGTGCAGAAAACCTTCGGCGAAAGCCTGACGGTGATCACGGCCGTGGCTGACCAGATCAAGGACCTGCGCGTCATGGCCGCCAAGCGTTCGCTGGATGCTGGCGCCTTGCGTGAAGAGTTGAACCTGAGCCTGAAAACCGCATTCGAGCGTAACGACAAAGTGCTCGGCATCTGGCTCGCCTTCGAACCGAACGCTCTCGACGGCAAGGACAGCGAGTTCGCCAACGACGCCGCGCGCCAGTCCAACGAAGCCGGGCGCTTCGCCACGTACTGGAGCCGCGCCGCCGGCGCCTCACTGAACACGATCATGGTCGAAGAAGACCTGACCAAAACCACCCTCAGCGTCAGCGGCACGCCTTACAACAGTTGGTACACCTGCCCTCGCGATGCCAAGCGCACCTGCCTGCTCGACCCGTATGCCGACACCGTCGGTGGCAAGGAAATGCTCATGACGACCATTTCCGTGCCGTTGATCGTCGACGGCAAAGCCATCGGTGTGGTCGGTGTCGACATCGCCCTCGACGCCCTGCAAGCAGCCGCCGTGGACTCCCAGCGCAACCTGTTCAACAACGCCGGGCACATGCTGATCGTCTCCGGCAGCGGTGTGCTCGCTGCCGACAGTTCCGACGCCACCAAGGTCGGTAAAAAAATCAGCGACACCCTCGGTGCCGATGGCCAGGATGTGCTGCAACTGCTGACCTCCGGCACCCCGAAGATTCTCGAACACGGCGAGCTGATTCGTGCGGTGTACCCGGTTGACCCGATTGGCAATTCGCGTGCCTGGGGCGTGGTCATCGATCTGCCGAAACAAGTGCTGCTGGCCGACTCGGTCAAGCTGCAAGCGGTACTCGATGATGCGCAGGAAACCGGTGTGATCACCGCGCTGCTGGTCGCCGTGGTTGCCGGTCTGGTTGGCCTGCTGCTGATCTGGCTGACCGCCTCCGGGGTGACTCGTCCGATCAACAGCGTTGCCGAAATGCTGAAGAACATTGCCAGCGGTGAAGGCGATCTGACCCAGCGCCTGAACTACAGCAAAAAAGATGAACTGGGCGAACTGGTGAACTGGTTCAACCGCTTCCTCGACAAGCTGCAACCGACTATCGCGCAGATCAAGCAGAGCATCACCGAAGCACGCGGCACTGCTGACCAGTCTTCGGAAATCGCCCGCCAGACCAGTGAAGGCATGCAGGTGCAGTTCCGCGAAATCGACCAGGTCGCCACCGCCTCCAACGAAATGAGCGCCACCGCCCACGACGTCGCCAACAGCGCATCGAACGCTGCCAATGCCGCGAAAGGTGCCGACCAGTCAGCCAAGGACGGCATGTCGATCATTGAACGCAGCACCCGCGATATCAATCAACTGGCCGAGGAAGTCAGCAAAGCGGTGACCGAGGTTGAAGCGCTGGCAGTCAACAGCGAGCAGATCGGCTCGGTGCTGGAAGTGATCCGCAGCATCGCCGAACAAACCAACCTGCTGGCCCTCAACGCCGCCATCGAAGCGGCCCGCGCCGGTGAGAGCGGCCGTGGTTTTGCCGTGGTCGCCGACGAAGTACGCAACCTCGCCAAGCGCACGCAGGATTCGGTGGAAGAAATTCGCGTGGTGATCGAGCGGATTCAGACCGGCACCCGTGGCGTGGTCGCGACCATGCATTCGAGCCAAACCCAGGCGCACAACAACGCCGGGCAGATTCGTCAGGCCGTCGATGCGCTGGGCAAGATCAGCGATGCGGTGACGGTGATCAGCGACATGAACTTGCAGATTGCCAGCGCGGCGGAGCAGCAAAGTGCGGTGGCTGAAGAAGTGAATCGCAACGTGTCGGCGATCCGTACCGTCACCGAGACGCTGACCGGGCAAGCCACCGAATCAGCGGCGATCAGCAGCCAGCTCAATGCTTTGGCCAGTCAGCAGATGAAATTGATGGATCAGTTCCGCGTCTGACGCGAAGAGATCGTTCCCACGCTCTGCGTGGGAATGCAGCCCGGGACGCTCCGCGTCCCAATCGGAAGCTGGAACGCGGAGCGTCCCTTGATGCATTCCCACGCGGAGCGTGGGAACGATCATACTCGTGATTTTTTGCACTATCATCGCCCTCTCGCTCCGGAGGGCCTTCGATGACTGATTTACTCACGTCCATTCAAGCCGCACTCGGCTTGCCGCATACGCCGATTCCGTTTACTGATCGTGGCGCCCTGCCCTCGGCGTTCGCCGTCACCGAGCTTGCCTGCGCCAGCATCGCCGCCGCCGGTCAGGCCGTCAGCGAATTGCTCCGGCAGCAAACCGGCCAGCGACCTGCCGTTGAAGTCGATCGTCGATTGGCCTCGTCCTGGTTCGCCACGTCGATCCGACCGATTGGCTGGCAAGTCCCGCCACTGTGGGATCCAGTCGCTGGCGATTATCAGACCCGCGACGGCTGGATTCGCCTGCACACCAACGCCCCGCATCACCGCGCCGCCGCTGAACGCGTGCTCGGTGCCTGCGCCGACCGTGCCGCGATGGCGGCGAAAGTCGCGCGATGGGCGAGTACAGATCTGGAGCAAGCGGTGGTCGAGGCCAAGGGTTGCGCCGCCGAGATGCGCAGTTGGGCGCAGTGGCAGAAACATCCGCAGGGGCAGGCAGTGAATGCCGAACCGCTGGTGTATTTCCTCGATTCGCAAGATGAAGGCAACCAACCGTGGCAAGGCTCGGTGGCGCAACCGTTGGCCGGGATCAAGGTATTGGATTTGACGCGCGTGCTCGCAGGCCCCACCGCCAGCCGTTTTCTCGCTGGCCTTGGCGCCGATGTATTGCGCATCGACTCACCGACCTGGAACGAGCCCGGTGTCGTCCCGGAAATGACCCTCGGCAAACGCTGCGCACGGCTGAACCTGCATGATCCGGCGGATCGCTCGGTGTTTGAAGGTTTGCTGAAAGACGCCGACATTCTGCTGCACGGTTACCGCGCCGATGCACTGGAGAATCTCGGTTTCGGCGTTGAGCGCCGTCGTCAGCTCGCACCCGGCCTGATTGATGCGGCCCTCAACGCCTACGGGTGGAGCGGTCCATGGCAGAACCGCCGAGGTTTCGACAGTCTGGTGCAGATGAGCAGCGGCATCGCCGAGGCCGGGATGCGCTGGAAGCAGACCGATAAGCCGACGCCGTTGCCGGTGCAGGGGCTGGATCATGCGACCGGGTATTTGCTGGCGGCGAGTGCGCTCCGACTGTTGACCGAGCGTTTGAACACGCGTCGCGGTGGATCGGCGCGGTTGTCACTGGCACGCACGGCGAAACTGTTGATCGAGCATGGGTCCGGGATAACTGAAGCGCTGCGCGCCGAGGATGAACAGGATCAAGGTTTGCTGGTGGAGCAGACCCCATGGGGCCCGGCGCATCGCTTGCAGGTGCCGGTGAAGATCAGCGGCACACCGATCCAGTGGGCGTTGCCGGCTACAGAACTGGGTTCACATCACCCCCGGTGGTGAATCCAGAATCGCTATCGCGAGCAGGCTCACTCCTACATTCAACCGTGTTCCATCAGTAGAAATGCGGTCAACTGTAGGAGTGAGCCTGCTCGCGATGAGGCCTCAATTGACCAAGCAACATCGGATCAATCTGCTCTGCTCAAAGATGTCCACAAAAGCTGCGCCGCATACCCTCGATAAGGTCGCCAGGCCTCGGCCCGCAACGACAATTCCGGCGCTGTCGGCCGCTCACCTTCCAGCACCTCCAACGCCCGCATCAACCCGACATCCCCGCTCGGAAAGCCATCCAGATCGCGCAACTGCCGCAACGCAATGTACTGCGCCGTCCACTCGCCAACCCCGTGCAACGCCAACAACCGCGCCACCGGATCAGGAAAATCCAGCTCCACCTCTAGCGCATCTCCCGCGCCGTTCCAGATCGAAACCGATCCATGCAACCCTTTCAACCCGATGCTGCGCGAGTACACGCCATCCACCACGGTCTCCATCCCGACCACCGCCCGCGCCGCGAGAAACCCCAACATCGCCTCCCAGTCATACGGCGGCGCATACGCAAGCGACAACCTCACAACGACAGCACACCACTGTACAAGCCATACGCCGCCAGCCCCGCACCGATGACCACGCAGGTGAAAATGCCTTTCTCGACATGGGTAAACAACGGCTCACCCTGTTCATGTTTAGCCTTGGCAAACAGGATCACCCCCGGCGCATAGAGCAACGCCGACAGCAGCAGATACTTCACCCCGCCGGCATACAACAACCACACCGCGTAACCGAGGGCAATGCCGCCGATCAGCAGATCCTTGGTGCGTTCGGCCGAGGCGTGTTCATAGGTTTCGCCGCGCCCGCTGAGCAGCACCGCATACGCCGCCGACCACAGGTACGGCACCAGAATCATCGACGACGCCAGGTAAATCAGGCTGGTGTAAGTGCCCGCCGAAAACAGCGTGATCAACAGGAAAATCTGGATCATCGCGTTGGTCAGCCACAGGGCGTTGACCGGCACATGGTTCTTGTTTTCCTTTTTCAGGAACGCCGGCATGGTTTTGTCCTTCGCCGTGGCGAAGAGAATTTCCGCGCAGAGCAATGCCCACGACAACAACGCACCGAGCAGTGAAATCGCCAGACCGATGCTGATCAAAAGCGCGCCCCACGGCCCGACAATGTGTTCGAGTACCGCCGCCAGCGACGGATTCTGCAAATTCGCCAGCTCCGGCTGGCTCATGATCCCCAACGACAACACATTGACCAGCACCAGCAGCGCCAGCACGCCGATAAAACCAATCACCGTGGCGCGACCGACGTCGCTGCGCTTTTCCGCCCGCGCCGAGTACACGCTGGCGCCTTCGATGCCGATGAACACGAACACCGTGACCAGCATCATGTTGCGCACCTGATCCATCACCCCGCCGAAGTTCGGGTTGCTGGTGCCCCAGATATCGCGGGTAAAAATGTCAGCCTTGAAGGCGACGGCAGCGATGACGATGAACATGATCAGCGGCACCACTTTGGCCACCGTGGTCAGTTGATTGATCAGCGCCGCTTCCTTGATCCCGCGCATCACCAGAAAATGCACGGCCCACAGCAGCACCGACGCGCAGCCGATGGCGATTGGCGTATTGCCTTGCCCGAACACCGGAAAGAAGTAACCGAGGGTGCTGAACAGCAGCACGAAATAGCCGACATTGCCCAGCCAGGCACTGATCCAGTAACCCCAGGCGGACGAGAAACCCATGTAGTCGCCAAACCCGGCCTTGGCGTAAGCGTAGACACCCGAGTCCAGCTCCGGCTTGCGGTTGGCCAGCGTCTGAAACACGAACGCAAGGGTCAGCATGCCAATCGCGGTGATCCCCCATCCGATCAGAATCGCCCCGGCATCGGCGCGCGCCGCCATGTTCTGCGGCAGCGAAAAAATCCCTCCGCCAATCATCGAACCCACCACCAGGGCGATCAACGCGCCTAATCGCAGCTTTTGCGTCGGTTGCGACATTTCAGTTTCCCTTTGAAGTGTGGTGATCATGCATTTGTAACAACTATTAACTAAACGGATAAAGGTAGATGACGTTTATCAGGTAACGCCAATTAACGCCTGTTTATATATAGCGGATGACGCTAACGCCTAGCACGCTCAGACAGTTTTGTGCGCTGATCCTGATAAATCAATTCTGTACTGAAAACAGAGGCTGAAAATTTGCCAAACGCTGAAAAAGAACTAGCGTGATAATTCAAAAGTAATAATAGCCATTCCCAAAGATGTAGCCACAACGCCTCTAGGACGGGCCTTGCGGGCAGGATATTTATGCCTTCAGCCGAAGCCTAAGTCATTCATTAACAATGGAATGTGACCATGCACTGATCTAAGTCAGCTGTTTGAACAGACAACAGAACTACGCTGTGATCTCTTCTCTCCTGCAATGGAGTCATGCAATGTCTGAAGCTCCCGGAAAACTACGACTAGGTGCACTGGTTGCATTGGTAGTCGGCTCGATGATCGGTGGCGGGATATTCTCTTTGCCACAAAACATGGCCGCGAGCGCCGACGTCGGCGCGGTACTGATCGGTTGGGCCATTACCGCTGTCGGCATGCTCACCCTCGCTTTTGTCTTTCAAACCCTGGCCAATCGCAAGCCTGACCTGGACGGCGGTGTCTACGCCTACGCCAAGGCCGGTTTCGGTGACTACATGGGTTTCTCGTCCGCCTGGGGTTACTGGATCAGTGCCTGGCTAGGCAACGTTGGTTACTTCGTTCTGCTGTTCAGCACCCTCGGTTACTTCTTCCCGATTTTCGGTGAGGGTAATACTGTCGCGGCCGTGATTGGCGCCTCGGTGCTGCTGTGGGCCGTGCACTTTCTGGTGCTGCGCGGGATCAAGGAAGCGGCGTTCATCAACCTGGTGACCACGGTCGCCAAGGTCGTGCCGCTGCTGCTGTTTGTGCTGATCGCGGTGTTCGCTTTCAAACTGGACATCTTCACCGCCGACATCTGGGGCATCAAAAATCCGGATCTGGGCAGTGTGATGAACCAGGTGCGCAACATGATGCTGGTCACCGTCTGGGTGTTCATCGGCATCGAGGGCGCGAGCATCTTCTCGGCCCGCGCGGAAAAACGCTCGGACGTTGGTAAAGCCACCGTGATCGGTTTCATCACCGTGCTGTTGTTCCTGGTGCTGGTGAACGTGCTGTCGCTGGGCATCATGACTCAGCCGGAACTGGCGAAACTGCAGAACCCGTCGATGGCGGCCGTGCTTGAGCATGTAGTCGGTCACTGGGGCGCGGTGCTGATCAGCGTCGGTCTGATCATCTCGTTGTTGGGTGCGCTGCTGTCGTGGGTGCTGTTGTGTGCGGAGATCATGTTCGCCGCCGCCAAAGACCACACCATGCCGGAGTTCCTGCGCAAGGAAAACGCCAACCACGTACCGGTCAACGCCCTGTGGCTGACCAATGCGATGGTGCAGATTTTCCTGATCATCACGCTGTTCTCGGCCAGTACTTACCTGTCGCTGATCTACCTCGCCACCTCGATGATTCTGGTGCCGTACCTGTGGTCGGCGGCCTATGCCCTGCTGCTGGCGGTGCGCGGCGAAAGCTACGAAGGCTTTGCGGCCGAACGACGCAAGGATCTGATTATCGGCGGCATCGCGCTGATCTACGCGGTGTGGCTGCTGTATGCCGGCGGGGTCAAGTATCTGCTGCTCTCGGCCCTGCTCTACGCACCTGGCGCGATCCTGTTCGCCAAAGCCAAGCTGGAACTCAAACAACCGATTTTCACTAACGTCGAGAAGCTGATTTTCGCCGCAGTGGTCGTGGGCGCCCTGGTGGCTGCCTACGGTCTCTACGACGGCTTCCTGACTCTGTAATCCCTGATTGATTTGTTATCTGGAGGATCTGAAATGACCACGGAAAAAGTTAAGTACGGCGTACATTCCGAAGCCGGCAAACTGCGCAAAGTCATGGTGTGCTCCCCAGGTCTGGCCCATCAGCGGCTGACCCCGAACAACTGCGACGAACTGCTGTTCGATGACGTGCTCTGGGTGGCCCAGGCCAAGCGCGACCACTTCGACTTCGTCACCAAGATGCGTGAGCGCGGCATCGATGTGCTGGAAATGCACAACCTGCTGACCGACATCGTCGCCATCCCGGAAGCGCTGGACTGGATTCTCGAGCGCAAGGTCACCGCCGACTCGGTGGGCCTGGGCCTGATCAACGAAGTCAAATCCTGGCTGAAAAGCCTTGAGCCACGGCACATCGCCGAATTCCTGATTGGCGGCGTCTCCGCCGATGATCTGCCGGACAGCTTCGGTGGCAAGACCATCCAGATGTTCCGCGACTTCCTCGGCCACTCCAGCTTCATTCTGCCGCCGCTGCCGAACACTCAGTTCACCCGTGACACCACCTGCTGGATCTACGGTGGCGTGACGCTGAATCCGATGTACTGGCCAGCGCGTCGTCAGGAAACTCTGCTGACCACCGCCATCTACAAATTCCACCCGCAGTTCACCAACGCCGAATTTGAAATCTGGTACGGCGACCCGGACAAGGATCACGGCAGCTCCACCCTTGAGGGCGGCGACGTCATGCCAATCGGCAACGGCGTGGTGTTGATCGGTATGGGCGAACGCTCATCGCGTCAGGCCATCGGCCAACTGGCGTTGAACCTGTTCAAGAACAAAGCCGTGGAAAAAGTCATCGTTGCCGGCCTGCCGAAATCCCGCGCGGCGATGCACCTCGACACCGTATTCAGCTTCTGCGACCGCGACCTGGTGACGATTTTCCCTGAGGTGGTGAATCAGATCGTCGCCTTCACCCTGCGCCCTGACGAAAGCAAACAGGGTGGCATCGACATCCGCCGCGAAGAAGGCACCTTCCTCGACACCGTGGCCAAGGCGCTCAACCTGCCGAAACTGCGCGTGGTGGAAACCGGCGGCAACAGCTTCGCCGCCGAACGCGAGCAATGGGACGACGGCAACAACGTGGTGGCCGTGGAGCCGGGCGTGGTCATCGGCTACGACCGCAACACCTACACCAACACCCTGCTGCGCAAAGCAGGAGTGGAAGTCATCACCATTAGCGCCGGTGAACTGGGCCGAGGCCGTGGCGGTGGCCACTGCATGACCTGCCCGATCATCCGCGACCCGATCGATTACTAAACCTCTGAGCCCTGGCCGACACTTACAACGTGCGGCCAGGGGGATAACCGACACCGAAGGAGATCCATCATGGCTTTTAACATTCACAACCGTAACCTGCTCAGCCTGGAACACCACACCCCACGTGAGCTGCGTTACCTGCTCGACCTGTCCCGCGACCTCAAACGCGCCAAATACACCGGCACCGAGCAGCAACACCTGAAGGGCAACAACATCGCCCTGATCTTCGAAAAGACCTCGACCCGCACCCGTTGCGCTTTCGAAGTGGCGGCCTATGACCAAGGCGCCAACGTCACCTACATCGACCCGAACTCGTCGCAGATCGGCCACAAAGAAAGCATGAAAGACACCGCCCGCGTGCTCGGTCGCATGTACGACGCTATCGAGTACCGTGGCTTCAAACAGGAAATTGTCGAAGAGCTGGCCAAGTTCGCCGGCGTACCAGTGTTCAACGGTCTGACCGATGAATATCACCCGACGCAAATGATCGCCGACGTGCTGACCATGCGTGAACACGCCGACAAGCCGATCCATGAAATCAGCTACGCCTACCTCGGCGATGCGCGCAACAACATGGGCAACTCGTTGCTGCTGGTCGGCGCCAAACTCGGCATGGACGTGCGCATCTGCGCGCCGAAAGCGCTGTGGCCACTGGATGATCTGGTCGAGCGTTGCCACAAATATGCCGAAGAAAGCGGCGCACGCATCACCCTGACCGAAGACCCGAAAGCTGCGGTCAAAGGCGTCGACTTCATCCACACCGACGTTTGGGTGTCGATGGGCGAGCCGGTTGAAGCGTGGGCCGAGCGTATCCAGCAACTGCTGCCGTACCAGGTCAACGCCGAGCTGATGAAAGCCTCCGGCAACCCGCGCACCAAGTTCATGCACTGCCTGCCGGCGTTCCACAACAGCGATACCAAAGTCGGCAAGCAAATCGCCGAACAGTATCCGCACCTGAAAAACGGCATCGAAGTGACCGACGACGTGTTCGAGTCGCCCGCCTGCATCGCCTTCGAGCAAGCGGAAAACCGCATGCACACGATCAAGGCGATTCTGGTCTCGACCCTGGCTGATCTGTAACCACTGCTTATCCATGATCGTTCCCACGCTCCCGCGTGGGAATGCATCCCGTGACGCTCTGCGTCACAGCGGACGCGGAGCGTCCGTGGCGGCATTCCCACGCAGAGCGTGGGAACGATCACTACGAAAAGGACATGCACCATGCGTATCGTCGTAGCTCTGGGCGGTAACGCCCTGCTCCGCCGTGGTGAACCGATGACCGCTGACAATCAGCGCGCCAACATCCGCATCGCCACCGAGCAAATCGCCAAAATCCATGCCGGCAACCAACTGGTCATCGCCCACGGCAATGGCCCGCAAGTCGGCCTGCTGTCGCTGCAAGCGGCGGCCTACACGTCCGTCACCCCTTACCCGCTGGACGTGCTCGGTGCCGAAACCGAAGGCATGATCGGTTACATCATCGAACAGGAATTGGGCAACCTGCTCGACTTCGAAGTGCCGTTCGCCACCCTGCTCACTCAGGTCGAAGTAGACGCCAAAGATCCGGCCTTCCAGAACCCGACCAAACCCATCGGCCCGGTCTACGACAAGGCCGAAGCAGAAAAACTCGCCGCTGAAAAAGGCTGGGCGATTGCCCCGGACGGCGACAAGTTCCGCCGCGTGGTCGCCAGCCCACGACCAAAACGCATCTTCGAAATCCGCCCGATCAAGTGGCTGCTGGACAAGGGCAGCATCGTGATTTGCGCCGGTGGCGGCGGGATTCCGACCATGTACGACGAGAACCGTAATCTCAAGGGTATCGAGGCGGTGATCGACAAGGACCTGTGCTCGTCGCTGCTCGCCGAGCAACTGGAAGCCGATCTGCTGGTGATCGCCACGGACGTCAACGCGGCGTTCATCGATTACGGCAAACCGACGCAGAAAGCCATCGCCGAAGCGCACCCGGATGAACTCGAACGCCTCGGCTTCGCCGCCGGTTCCATGGGGCCGAAGGTGCAGGCCGCCTGCGAATTCGCCCGCCATACTGGCAAGGTTGCGGTGATCGGTTCGCTGGCGGACATTGAAGCCATCGTCCAGGGCACTGCCGGTACGCGCGTGACAACCGCGAAGCCGGGCATCACTTACCGATAATTAGAAACTCCGGGGGCAGGCCGAGGGTCTGCCCTTCTCCCATGCCTTGAAAGGAGAAAACCATGGCCCAGTTTGAACCCGGTCATTTGCACATTGAGCGGCACGCGCTGACCGACGATGACGTCAATTACAACGTGCATCTCGACTATGAAGTGTTCACCGATCCGCAGAAAGGCAAAGGGATACAGTTCACTCTGCACGGCAGCATGCAGGGCAAGGACATGAAGGAAACGTTTTTCCTGCCCAAGGAAGAGGCTTACAACTTCGCCCGCGACGTGACCCGCATCGCCGAAAAGTACGGGATTCCCAAGGCTCATAGCCAGATCGGTTCGGTGCACAAGCATTACGATTTGATGTTTGAAGACATTCGGCAGAAGTTGAATATGCAGTCCGGGGATCCGGTCAATCCTGAGCATTTCGAATAACCCGAAAAGCCCCTCACCCTAGCCCTCTCCCGGAGGGAGAGGGGACTGATTGGGGGATGCTTCAGAGTTACGCCGACCTGATCCTGCATCACTGAATCCATAATCGCCTCGATTTTTCAGGTCGACGTGTAGCGCCAGACACCTCGGTCGGCCCCCTCTCCCTCCGGGAGAGGGCTGGGGTGAGGGTGCTTTTGCTTTCACCTCTCTCCAAGCCCAAGGCATACTTGCCACCCTCCGCTCTGCAGATCACTGAATCGCCCCATGCGTATCCACGTCAGCTTCATCGACCGCGTCGGCATCACCCAGGAAGTCCTGGCTATCCTCGGTGGGCGCAACCTCAATCTGGATGCGGTGGAGATGATCCCGCCGAACGTTTACATCGACGCGCCGACCCTGAGCCCGCAAGTGCTCGAAGAACTGAAGGACGCGTTGTTTCGTGTGCTCGGCGTGGAAGCGGTGACCGTGGTCGACATCCTCCCCGGCCAGCGTCGGCACTTGCAGCTCGATGCCTTGCTCGCGGCGATGACCGATCCGGTGCTGGCCCTCGACAGCGCCGGCAAGGTGCTGCTCGCCAACCCGGCGTTGATCGCGCTATACGGTCGCGAGCCTGCGGGCGAAAGCGTCGCTGAACTGTTCAACGATCCTGGCCTGCTCGACACCTTGCTCGAACACGGCTTCCGTTTGCCGCTGCGCGAAATCACCGTCAACGGTCAGACCTTGTTGCTCGACGCCACGCCGATCACCGACGCTGGCGCGCTATTGACCTTGTATCAACCGAACCGCATCGGCGAACAACTCTCGGCACTGCACCACGACCATGCCGAAGGCTTCGATGCACTGCTTGGCGAATCCCCGGCGATCCGCACCCTCAAGGCCCGCGCGCAGCGTGTAGCAGCCCTCGATGCACCGCTGCTGATTCAAGGCGAAACCGGCACCGGTAAAGAACTGGTTGCCCGTGCCTGCCACGCGATCAGCACTCGGCACAGTGCACCGTTTCTCGCCTTGAACTGCGCCGCGCTGCCGGAGAACCTCGCCGAAAGCGAACTGTTCGGCTACGCCCCCGGCGCCTTCACGGGAGCAGCGCGCGGCGGCAAGCCGGGGCTGATGGAACTGGCCAACCAGGGCACGGTGTTTCTCGATGAGATCGGCGAGATGTCGCCGTATTTGCAGGCCAAGTTGCTGCGTTTCTTGAACGACGGCAGCTTCCGCCGCGTCGGCGGTGATCGCGAAGTGAAGGTCAACGTGCGCATCCTCAGCGCGACCCATCGCGATCTGGAAAAGATGGTCAGCGAAGGCCTGTTCCGCGAAGACTTGTTCTATCGCCTCAACGTGCTCAACGTTGAAGTGCCGCCGCTGCGTGAGCGCGGGCAGGACATTCTGCTGTTGGCACGCTATTTCATGCAGCAGGCCTGCGCGCAGATTCAGCGCCCGGTCTGCCGCCTCGCCCCCGGGACTTATCCGGCGCTGCTCGGCAACCGCTGGCCGGGCAACGTACGGCAATTGCAGAACGTGATCTTCCGCGCAGCGGCGATCTGCGAGAGCAGTCTGGTCGATATCGGCGATCTCGATATTGCCGGCACCTCCGTCGCACGGCAGACCGACAGCGACGTCGACAGCCTCGAACAAGCGGTCGAAGCCTTCGAGCGATCGCTGCTGGAAAAACTCTACGTCAGCTACCCCTCGACCCGCCAACTGGCCAGCCGCCTGCAAACTTCGCACACCGCGATCGCCCATCGCCTGCGCAAATACGGCATCCCCAACAAACCCTGAACACACCGCAAATCCCCTGTAGGAGTGAGCCTGCTCGCGATAGCGGTCTGACATTCAACATTTGCGACGTCTGACACACCGCTATCGCGAGCAGGCTCACTCCTACATTTATTTGTGGCGGATTCAAAATCTGCTCGAAAGCGACCCCCACCTGTACTGAAAGCGCTACAGCGGAACGATATCGCTACACCCTCCTCCGGTCACCGCTTTGCAAGGCTTTGATCCCGTTCAGCTTTTATCCTCGCTCCATGCTGTAGCGATTTCGCTACAGAGATGCCTGCCCTCTCGACTCCATAAATATCCAAGCTATTGATTTATAAAGATATATTAACCTTGGCCGCGTTCTTGCTAATCAACCCCTCATAAAAGAAGGGCTTCCCTGCCCAAGCCTTCCACCGCGTCCACCAGACGAGTCTGGCCCCCTGAGGAGTTTCCATGAGCGAGTTGCGTTTTACTGAAGATCACGAATGGCTGCGCACCGAAGCTGACGGCAGCGTTACTGTCGGCATCACCGCTTTCGCGCAGAACGCCCTGGGCGACGTGGTGTTCGTGCAACTGCCTGAGCTGCAGGCTTACGAAAAAGGCGCAGAAGCCGCCACCGTGGAATCGGTAAAAGCCGCCAGCGGCGTGTACATGCCCCTCGACGGCGAAGTGCTGGCCGTCAACCCGGCGCTGGAAGATGCCCCGGAACTGGTCAACGAAGATCCGCTGGGCGAAGGCTGGTTCTTCCGCTTCCAGCCAAGCGACGCCGCCGCTGTCGGCAAATTGCTCGATCAGGACGCGTACGACCGTCTGATCAAAGCCCAAGCCGAAGCCTGAGGAATACCGACATGAGCCAAATCAACCTCGGCACCGCCAACGAATTCATCGCCCGTCACATCGGCCCGCGCGCCGGTGACGAGCAAGCCATGCTCAACAGCCTCGGCTTCGATTCCCTCGAAGCCCTGAGCGCCAGCGTCATCCCGGAAAGCATCAAGGGCACCAGCGTGCTCGGCATGGACGACGGCCTCAGCGAAGCCGATGCCCTGGCGATGATCAAATCGATCGCCGGCAAAAATCAGCTGTTCAAGACCTACATCGGCCAGGGCTACTACAACTGCCACACGCCGTCGCCGATCCTGCGCAACCTGCTGGAAAACCCGGCCTGGTACACCGCTTACACCCCGTATCAGCCAGAAATTTCCCAGGGCCGTCTCGAAGCGCTGCTGAACTTCCAGACCCTGATCAGCGACCTCACCGGCCTGCCGATCGCCAACGCATCCTTGCTCGACGAAGCCACCGCCGCTGCCGAAGCCATGACCTTCTGCAAACGCCTGAGCAAGAACAAGGGCAGCCACCAATTCTTCGCCTCGATCCACAGCCACCCGCAAACCCTCGACGTGCTGCGCACCCGTGCCGAGCCGCTGGGCATTGACGTGGTCGTCGGCGACGAGCGTGAACTTACCGACGTGACGCCGTTCTTCGGCGCGCTGCTGCAATACCCGGCAGCCAACGGTGACGTGTTCGACTACCGCGAACTGACCGAACGCTTCCACGCCGCCAACGCCTTGGTCGCCGTCGCCGCTGACCTGCTGGCCCTGACCTTGCTGACCGCGCCGGGCGAGTTCGGTGCGGACGTCGCCATCGGTTCGGCACAACGCTTCGGCGTGCCGCTGGGCTTCGGTGGCCCGCACGCCGCTTACTTCTCCACCAAAGATGCGTTCAAGCGCGACATGCCGGGCCGTTTGGTCGGCGTGTCGGTTGACCGTTTCGGCAAGCCGGCGCTGCGTCTGGCGATGCAGACCCGCGAGCAACACATCCGCCGCGAGAAGGCCACGTCGAACATCTGCACCGCGCAGGTGCTGCTGGCCAACATCGCCAGCATGTACGCCGTCTACCACGGCCCGAAAGGCCTGACGCAGATCGCCAACCGCGTGCATCACCTGACCGCGATTCTGGCCAAGGGCCTGACCGCGCTGGGCGCTAGCGTCGAACAAGCCAGCTTCTTCGACACCCTGACCGTGGCCACCGGCGCGCAAACTGCCGCGCTGCACGACAAGGCGCACGCTGCGCAGATCAACCTGCGCGTGATCGACGCTCAGCGCCTGGGCCTGTCGGTCGATGAAACCACCACGCAGGCTGACATCGAAACCCTGTGGGGCCTGTTCGCCGACGGCAAGACCCTGCCGGACTTCGCCGCCCTCGCCGCTTCGGTTCAAAGCACTATCCCTGCTTCGCTGGTACGCCAGTCGCCAATCCTCAGCCACCCGGTGTTCAACCGTTATCACTCGGAAACCGAGCTGATGCGCTATCTGCGCAAACTGGCCGACAAGGATCTGGCCCTGGATCGCACCATGATCCCGCTGGGTTCGTGCACCATGAAACTCAACGCCGCCAGCGAAATGATCCCGGTGACCTGGGCTGAATTCGGCGCTCTGCACCCGTTCGCCCCGGCCGCACAAAGTGCCGGTTACCAGCAACTGACCGACGAACTGGAAGCGATGCTCTGCGCCGCCACCGGTTACGACGCGATCTCGCTGCAACCGAACGCCGGTTCACAAGGTGAATACGCTGGCCTGCTGGCGATTCGTGCTTATCACCAGAGCCGTGGCGATGAACGCCGCGACATCTGCCTGATCCCGTCGTCCGCCCACGGCACCAACCCGGCCACCGCCAACATGGCAGGCATGCGCGTTGTCGTGACTGCGTGCGATGCGCGCGGCAACGTCGACATCGAAGACCTGCGCGCCAAAGCCATCGAGCACCGCGAACACCTCGCCGCGCTGATGATCACTTACCCGTCGACCCACGGCGTGTTCGAAGAAGGCATCCGCGAAATCTGCGGGATCATTCATGACAACGGCGGCCAGGTGTACA
>NZ_JBIUVX010000014.1:0-8731 GCF_044743175.1 Pseudomonas sp. NPDC087690 | reverse complement strand
GCCAACATGAACGCGATGGTCGGCCTCTGCGCACCGGGCAAGTTCGGCGGCGACGTCTCCCACCTGAACCTGCACAAAACGTTCTGCATCCCGCACGGCGGTGGCGGCCCGGGCGTCGGCCCGATTGGCGTCAAGTCGCACCTGACGCCGTTCCTGCCCGGCCACGGCCAGATGCAACGCAAGGAAGGCGCGGTCTGCGCGGCACCGTTCGGCAGCGCGAGCATTCTGCCGATCACCTGGATGTACATTCGCATGATGGGCGGCGCCGGTTTGAAGCGCGCTTCGCAGCTGGCGATCCTCAACGCCAACTACATTTCCCGTCGCCTCGAAGAGCACTACCCAGTGCTGTACACCGGCAGCAACGGCCTGGTGGCGCACGAGTGCATCCTCGATCTGCGTCCGTTGAAAGATAGCAGCGGCATCAGCGTTGATGACGTCGCCAAGCGCCTGATCGACTTCGGCTTCCACGCCCCGACCATGTCGTTCCCGGTCGCCGGCACGCTGATGATCGAGCCGACCGAAAGTGAATCCAAAGAAGAACTGGATCGCTTCTGCGACGCCATGATCCGCATCCGCGAAGAAATCCGCGCGGTGGAAAACGGCACGCTGGACAAGGACGACAACCCACTGAAAAACGCTCCGCATACTGCGGCGGAACTGGTTGGCGAGTGGACTCACCCGTACAGCCGCGAGCAGGCCGTTTACCCGGTAGCGTCGCTGATCGAAGGCAAATACTGGCCACCGGTCGGTCGCGTCGACAACGTCTTCGGCGATCGCAACCTGGTGTGCGCCTGCCCGTCGATCGAAAGCTACGCTTAAACGAATGAGGGGCGTTTTAATCGCCCCGATTTCTGCAACACCACAGATCCCCCTGTGGGAGCGAGCCTGCTCGCGAAAGCGTAGTGTCAGTTAATGAAAGGTTGTCTGACCCAGCGCTTTCGCGAGCAGGCTCGCTCCCACAAGGGATCTGCGACCGATTTCGGACTTCCGCCAATTCCCATAACAAGAAACCGGAGAACCACTCATGTCGTTAAGCGTGTTCGACCTGTTCAAGATTGGCATCGGCCCTTCCAGTTCCCATACCGTCGGCCCGATGCGCGCTGCTGCGCGTTTCGCCGAAGGTTTACGCCGTGAAAATCTGCTAACGGCCACCGCCAGCGTTCGCGTCGAGCTCTACGGTTCCCTCGGTGCCACCGGTAAAGGTCACGGCAGCGACAAAGCCGTGCTGCTCGGCCTCGAAGGCGAACACCCCGATACCGTTGACACCGAAACCGTCGCCGCGCGCCTGCTAGCGATTCGCGGCAACGCTCGCTTGAACCTGCTCGGTGAACACAGCATCGCGTTCAACGAGAAAGAACACCTGGCGATGATCCGCAAGCCGTTGGCCTATCACCCCAACGGCATGATCTTTCGCGCCTTTGATGCGGCGGGAATACAAATCCGCAGCCGCGAGTACTACTCGGTCGGCGGTGGCTTTGTTGTCGACGAGGACGCCGCCGGTGCCGATCGCATCGTCGAAGACGCCACACCGCTGACCTTCCCGTTCAAAAGTGCCAAGGACTTGCTCGGTCACTGCGCCACTTATGGCCTGTCGATCAGTCAAGTGATGCTGACCAACGAAAGCGCCTGGCGCCCTGAGGCGGAAACCCGCGCCGGCCTGCTGAACATCTGGCAAGTGATGCAGGATTGCGTCGCTGCAGGTTGTCGTAACGAAGGCATTCTGCCCGGTGGCTTGAAGGTCAAACGCCGCGCGGCGGCATTGCACCGGCAGTTGTGCAAGAACCCGGAATCAGCATTGCGCGATCCGTTGTCGGTGCTCGACTGGGTCAACCTGTACGCCTTGGCAGTGAATGAAGAAAACGCCAACGGTGGCCGCGTGGTCACCGCGCCAACCAACGGCGCGGCCGGAATCATTCCGGCAGTGCTGCATTACTACATGCGCTTTATCCCCGGCGCGAATGACGACGGCGTCGTGCGGTTTCTGCTGACCGCTGCGGCCATCGGCATTCTCTACAAGGAGAACGCCTCGATCTCAGGCGCCGAAGTCGGCTGCCAGGGTGAAGTCGGCGTGGCCTGTTCGATGGCGGCCGGGGCGTTGTGCGAAGTGCTCGGCGGCAGTGTTCAGCAAGTCGAGAACGCGGCGGAAATCGGCATGGAACACAACCTCGGCCTGACCTGCGATCCGATTGGCGGGCTGGTGCAGGTGCCGTGCATCGAGCGCAATGCGATGGGTTCGGTGAAAGCGATCAACGCGGTGCGCATGGCCATGCGCGGCGACGGCCAGCATTTCGTCTCCCTCGACAAAGTCATCCGCACCATGCGCCAGACCGGCGCCGACATGAAAAGCAAATACAAAGAGACCGCCCGCGGCGGTCTGGCGGTCAACATTATCGAATGCTGATCGCGAAATTGACCACCTCTTCCTCAGGGAGAAAAACGTAATTAGCCCCCCTCTCCCCCGGGAGAGAAACGTACCTAACTCCCTCTCCCTCCGGGAGAGGGCTGGGGTGAGGGGCTTTTGATCTTGATCTTGCCTCTTGCCCCCAACTCAAACTTTCAAGGAGCCACGCATGTCCACCGAACAACTGTCGAAAACCCCGCTGCACGCTCTGCACATCGAACTCGGCGCCCGCATGGTGCCGTTCGCCGGCTACGACATGCCGGTGCAATACCCGCTCGGCGTGATGAAAGAACACCAGCACACCCGTGAACAGGCCGGGCTGTTCGACGTCTCGCACATGGGTCAGATCCGCCTGACCGGCGCCAACGCCGCCAAAGCTCTGGAAACGCTGGTGCCGGTGGACATCATCGACCTGCCGGTGGGCATGCAGCGTTACGCGATGTTCACCAACGAGACCGGCGGCATTCTCGATGACCTGATGGTCGCCAACCTCGGCAACGACGAACTGTTCCTGGTGGTCAACGCCGCGTGCAAGGATCAGGATCTGGCTCACCTGCAACAATACATCGGCGATCAATGCACCATTACGGCGCTGTTCGAAGAGCGCGCGCTGCTGGCGCTGCAAGGTCCGGCTGCTGTTACCGTGCTGGCGCGACTGGCTCCCGACGTTGCGAAAATGACCTTTATGCAATTCGCTCGCGTGAATCTGCTGGGCGTGGATTGCTTCGTCAGTCGTTCGGGCTATACCGGTGAGGACGGTTTCGAAATCTCGGTGCCGGCCGCCGATGCCGAAAAACTGGCTCGCGCTCTGCTGGCTGAACCGCAAGTCCAGGCCATCGGCCTCGGTGCCCGCGACTCGCTGCGCCTGGAAGCCGGCCTGTGCCTGTACGGCCACGACATGAACACAGAAACCACGCCGATCGAGGCCAGCCTGCTGTGGGCGATTTCCAAGCCCCGCCGTGCTGACGGCGCACGCGCTGGCGGCTTCCCGGGGGCAGAAAACATTTTCGCCCAGCAACACAATGGGATTGCGCGCAAACGTGTCGGGCTACTGCCGCAAGAACGCACCCCAGTCCGTGAAGGCGCGGAAATCGTCAATGAAGCGGGCGAAATCATCGGCACCGTATGCAGCGGTGGTTTCGGACCAACCCTCGGCGGTCCGCTGGCAATGGGTTACCTCGACAGCGCTTATGTCACCCTCGATACAACCGTTTGGGCCATCGTACGTGGGAAAAAGGTGCCAATGCTTGTAAGCAAAATGCCATTTGTTCCACAACGCTACTATCGCGGTTGATTGACTGTTTCTATAAGTAACGCGATTGCGTAATGCGTGCACTAATGTGTAACGCAATCGCCACAAAAAAGTGCATTTTCCAACAACCGTTTCGAATATGAACTTTGCTTATAACCTTCGAAAACAATTGAACAAGCGATTCGTCTAAGGCTGCACTAGTGGACTGACAAACTGCCAGCAAGCGCAGTAAAACCGGGGTCTTCACAGGGCTTGTTTTTTCTCCCGTAGTTGGCGTAGAGTTTGTCCACTGTGTTTGCATGGGTCAGCTTGGAATCGTGACCTGGGCAGTAGCCTACAAGTTAGCTACATCCCGTTCGACGTCTTCTTACTCTCCTGCAACCAGCCCCAGTACTCTTTCATGAGAAAGAGACTGTCATCAATTTATGCGTCAAAGGAAATAAGAAATGTCCACACGTCAGAGCGGTACCGTCAAGTGGTTTAACGACGAGAAAGGTTTTGGTTTTATCACTCCAGAAAGCGGTCCGGATCTGTTCGTGCATTTCCGCGCCATTCAGGGCAACGGCTTCAAAAGTCTGAAAGAAGGCCAGAAAGTGACCTTCGTTGCTGTGCAAGGCCAGAAAGGCATGCAGGCTGACGAAGTACAAGCAGAAGCCTGATTTCTGTTACGAAAAAGCCCCTGATATTGATATCAGGGGCTTTTTTGTGCGCGCGATTCCGTAAAATGGCGCTTCACTTTGCGTCCAGAGGCTGCCATGTCGAAAAACCTGCTCACGCCCCAAGGGGATTTTCCTCCCGCTGGTCTTGGTCGCCGCCTGGCAGCGATGTTTTATGACTTCTTGCTCTGTACCGCGCTGCTGATCGTCACCGGTTTCGTTTACAAGTTGATTCAGGCAGCGATCATTGGCGAAGAGCGTCTACGAGTGATGACCGATGCCGGCAAGCTCGACGGCGATCCGCTCTACTCCACCGTGCTGCTGTTGGTGCTGTTCGCATTCTTTGCCAAGTTCTGGACCCATGGCGGGCAGACACTGGGCATGCAAGTGTGGGGGATTCGCGTGCAGAACAGCAATGGCACCGCGATCAGCCTGTGGCAGGCGCTGTTGCGGTTCATGGTGTCGATTGCATCGTGGTTGTGCGTCGGGCTGGGGTTCTTCTGGTCGCTGTACGACAAGCAGAAGCGCACGTGGCATGACATCTACTCCGATACTCGCCTCGTGCGAATTCCGAAAAAGACCAAATAACTTCCAGACGCCAAATACCACTGTAGGAGTGAGCCTGCTCGCGATAGCGGTGTGTCAGTCAACATAATTGTTATCTGACACACCGCTATCGCGAGCAGGCTCACTCCTACAGGTTTATTCGTTGCCCGAAAGAGCTTAGGCGTTCCCGGCCAGTTTCATCCGTGCAGCTTGAGTAAAGTCGAGCATGCGCTTCAATGGACGGATCGCCTGCGGAATCAACGCCGGATCCACAAAGATCTCGTTCGTGCCTTCCTTCAAGCTCTTGAGCGTGCGCTCAAGGGTGTTCATGGCCATCCACGGGCAATGCGCGCAACTGCGGCATGCTGCGCCGTTACCGGCAGTTGGCGCCTCAATAAAGACCTTGTCCGGGCACAACTGCTGCATCTTGTAGAAGATGCCGCGGTCGGTCGCCACGATCAGCGTCTTGTTCGGCAACGACTGTGCAGCGGCAATCAGCTGACTGGTCGAGCCAACGGCATCTGCCAGTTCGATCACCGACGTCGGCGACTCCGGGTGCACCAGAATCGCGGCGTCCGGATACAGCGCTTTCATGTCTTCGAGCTGCTTGGACTTGAACTCTTCGTGAACGATGCAGGCACCGTCCCAGAGCAGCATGTCGGCGCCGGTCTTACGCTGAATGTAGGTGCCCAGGTGCTTGTCCGGCCCCCAGATGATTGTCTCGCCGTTGTCCATCAGGCTTTCGACGATCTCCAGCGCACAACTCGATGTCACCACCCAGTCAGCACGAGCTTTGACCGCTGCAGAGGTGTTGGCATAAACCACCACCGTGCGCTCCGGGTGCTGATCGCAGAACGCCGAGAACTCGTCGACCGGGCAACCCAGGTCGAGCGAGCAGGTCGCATCGAGGGTCGGCATCAGCACACGCTTTTCCGGATTGAGAATCTTCGCGGTCTCGCCCATGAACTTCACGCCGGCAACCACCACCGTCTTGGCCGGGTGAGCGTTGCCGAAGCGGGCCATTTCCAGGGAGTCGGATACGCAACCGCCGGTTTCTTCGGCCAGAGCCTGAATCACCGGATCGCAATAAAAGTGGGCCACCAGCACCGCGTCCTGAGCCTTGAGCTCGGCGGCGATGGCGGCACGGTAATAAGCCTCTTCCTCAGCGGTCAGCGGTTTGGGCTGTTTGGCGTCGAGGTGGGCTTGAACCAGAAGGCGTTCGGAAATCTGGGTCAGGTGCGCTAGACCTGCTGGCGCTTTCGCGCGAAAGTCGAGTATACACCCGGCTCCGGACCGCTAGAGGGTACCGCCGGGAGAGTGAGTATTATCAGGCACGGACAGCATTGAAGCTGCGCAAGGCTACAGAATATCCCGTTGATACAAAAGATGATTCTGACCTGCGTCAGCGCTGCGGGTATTGAATTAACGCATAGCGGAAATGCAGGCAAAAAAAAACCCGGAAATCCTCACTTTCGTGGGCCTTCCGGATTTTCTAAACCGCCAAATATGGTGGGTCGTGTGGGATTCGAACCTACGACCAATTGGTTAAAAGCCAACTGCTCTACCAACTGAGCTAACGACCCGCTGTGTGGTGGCGCGTATAATACTGATTTTTAAGGACTATTCAACACCTTTTTGAAAATAATCAAAAATAAGGTGTTGGGTCGTCCACACCAGCGGCCGCGAAGCCTTCTGCGCGCAGGCGGCAGCTGTCGCATTTGGCGCACGCACGGCCGTCATCGTCGGCCTGATAGCAGGAAACAGTGAGGCCATAATCAACGCCGAGCTTCACGCCCGCCTGAACGATCTGCGCCTTGCTCAGGTTCTGCAACGGCGCCTGAATGCGGAAGCCGTTGCCTTCAACACCGGCCTTGGTCGCCAGATTGGCCATGCGCTCGAACGACTCGATGAACTCGGGACGGCAATCCGGGTAACCGGAATAATCGACTGCGTTCACACCAATAAAGATGTCGCGCGCGCCGAGCACTTCTGCCCAACCCAGCGCCAGCGACAGGAACACGGTATTGCGCGCCGGCACGTAAGTCACCGGAATGCCTTCACCGAGTTCTTCGGGAATGTCGATGCTGGTGTCGGTCAGGGCCGAGCCGCCCATGCCGTTGAGGTTCAGGCCGATCACTTTGTGCTCGACCACGCCCAGGTCGCGAGCGACGCGTGCAGCCGCATGCAGTTCGGCGTGGGAGCGCTGACCGTAGTCGAAGCTCATGGTGTAGCAGGCGTAGCCTTCAGCACGGGCCATTGCCACGACGGTGGCCGAGTCAAGACCTCCAGACAGCAGGATTACCGCACGTTTTTCGTTGGTGTTCAGTTGTTCAGTCATATCAGCGCCCCGGCTCATCATTCCATAGATATTTATGCAGTTGCAGTTGCAACCGCACTGGCAAGTTGTCTGCCACCACCCAATCCGCCAGATCCCTGGCATTGAGGTCATGATGACTTGGGGAGAACAGCACTTCACCCGCACGTCGATCAAGCCCGTACTGGATCAGCTTCGATACCGCCCAGTCATAGTCTTCCCGCGAGCAGATGACAAATTTCACCTGATCGTTGGGAGTCAGCAGTTCGATGTTCTCGTAACGGTTGCGATGGGCTTCTTTCGAACCCGGCGTTTTCAGGTCGACAACGCGACTGACGCGCGCATCGACCGCCGAGACGTCGAGGGCGCCGCTGGTTTCCAGCGAGACCTCGTAACCGGCATCACACAACTGTTTGAGCAAAGGAATGGCGTTCGGCTGAGCCAGCGGCTCACCGCCGGTGACGCAGACATAGCGCGGACGAAATCCGGCCACTTGCTCGAGGATGTCGTCGAGGGTCCGCACGGTGCCGCCACTGAAGGCATAGGCGCTGTCGCAGTATTGGCAACGCAAAGGGCAACCGGTCAGGCGCACAAAAACAGTGGGCAGCCCGGCAGTCCGCGTTTCCCCCTGCAAAGAGTAGAAAACTTCGGTGATTCTCAATGTGTCTTGCATAGTCGCCACGGGCGTAACAGCTAAACAGGCTGTCCGCCTCCGTCAGGCACTTCAGGCAATCCCGCCAACGCGCAGACCGCAAGAAGCGTGTTTCAGAAAAAGGGCGTGAATTCTAACGAAAAAACCCGCGACAAGCGCGGGTTTCTTCTAAACGGGTAACACGACCTTACATGCGTTGCAGATCGCGTTGAGCCAGCTGAGCGGCAGAGGTACCCGGATATTGGGCCACCACCTGCTGAAGAATGCCTTTGACCTTATCGGTATGACCGAGGCGGCGCTCTACGTCAGCCAGCTTGTACAGCGAATCCGGCACTTTGGCGTGCTTGGGATACAGCTGCGAAACCTTGGCAAAAGCCTGACCTGCACCTTGCAGATCGCCCTTGGCCAGGTTCACTTCGCCCAACCAGTACTGGGCGTTGCCCGCGTATTGGCTGTTCGGGTATTTGCGCAGGAAAGCGGCAAAAGCCTGGCTGGCCTTGTCGAAATCCTTGGCTTTGATCAGGTCGAAAGCGGCATCGTAATACAGCTTTTCCTTGGCCGGATCAGCCGGTTCGCTACCCGCAGCCGGAGCCTGGGTTGCTGCAGCAGCCCCTGCACCAGCGGCAGCACCGGCAGCAGCGCTTGCGTCGCCACCGGCAGAAGAATTCTCGGGAGTCGCGGCAGGTGTAACGCCGGATCCTATGCGCCGATCAAGATCCTGGTATCGCTCCAGGGATTCCTGCTTCATGCGCGCAACCTGATTTTGCAGTTCTTCAATCACGCCTTGCTGGCGCGAAATCTGATCCTGCATCTGTTGCAATTGGTTGAACAGCATGCCTTGTGCCGAGGCAGGGGCCGAAGCCGCTCCCCCGGCATAGGCGCCGTTCGTACCGTAACCTGCAGGCGGATA
>NZ_JBIUVX010000013.1:0-119566 GCF_044743175.1 Pseudomonas sp. NPDC087690 | reverse complement strand
CTGCAGAATCTGCGGTTAGCGCTGTGGCAGGCCGGCCTTCATTGGGAAGGCGGTGTCCGGAAGGATAAGCGTGGCTTTATAGTCGGTCATTTAAGGCTCTTCATTAGCGATGGGCGCTAGGTGCGGCTAGTGCACGGGCGGTGGCGACATCCGCATTGATCGCCGTTTTCAATGCCTCCAGGGAGGCGAAGCGCTGCTCTTCACGCAGCTTTTGGTGGAAAACCACCGTCAAACGCCGGTCATACAGATCGCCGGCAAAATCTAGAAGATGAACTTCAAGGTGGGCCTTGCCATCACCTTGCACCGTGGGCCGTACGCCGATATTGGCGACGCCGGGCCAGGTCTTGCCGTCGATATCGACATCCACCAGATAGACTCCGGTGAACGGCACGCGACGACGCTTGAGTTGAATATTGGCAGTGGGCGTACCCAGTTGCCGGGCCAGCTTCTGGCCGTGCAGCACGCGACCGGCGATCCGGTACGGGCGGCCGAGCAAACGTTCGGCCAAGGCAAAGTCGGCAGCGGCCAAGGCGTTACGCACTTGTGTGCTGCTGACGCGAATGCCGTCCAGCTCGACGGTTTGTGCCGCTTCAACGGTAAAACCGCGCATCTGCCCGGCCTGCAACAGGAAGTCGAAATCGCCGAGGCGGTCGCAGCCAAAACGGAAATCGTCACCAACCTCAAGATGCTGCACGCCAAGACCATCAACGAGAATGGTATCGACGAATTCACTGGCGCTGAGCTTGCTCAGGCGCTGGTTGAAGGCCAGGCACAACACCCGGTCAACGCCTTCGGCGGCCAGCAGTTGCAGTTTGTCGCGCAACCGTGCCAGACGCGCCGGCGCAGTCTCGGGGGCAAAGAATTCCCGTGGCTGCGGCTCGAAAATCACCACGCAGCTGGGTACGCCCAACTCGAGCGCACGCTCACGCAGTCGGGCCAGGATAGCCTGGTGACCACGGTGAACACCGTCAAAGTTGCCAATAGTGGCGACGCAGCCCCGATGCTGGGGGCGCAAGTTGTGGAGGCCTCGAACCAGCTGCATAACGCGCTTCTTGCTCATAAAGTGGTCGATTATAACCACACCCGACGGTCGACGACAGGCA
The DNA here is from genome assembly GCF_044743175.1 of Pseudomonas sp. NPDC087690. NCBI lineage: Bacteria > Pseudomonadati > Pseudomonadota > Gammaproteobacteria > Pseudomonadales > Pseudomonadaceae > Pseudomonas > Pseudomonas sp. NPDC087690. Next base: position 118,463 of record NZ_JBIUVX010000013.1, on the reverse strand, counting down.
ACACCGTAACGCAAAGTGATCGAGCCGACAAAACTGCCGGCCCGCGGCTGCTTATAAAGGGTAAAACCTTAGCTCAAGGCCTTGCGATTGAAGTCGCGCAGGCGGAAACCAAGCAGCAGCAACATACCGAAATAAGCCACCACGCCCGCCGCGACCAGTGCGCCCAGACGCAGGAAGCGCTCAAGCATGTGCCCTTGATCCCACGCGGGCATGAAATGCATACCGATCAGCAGCACTGCCGACATCACCGCCACTGCGACCACCAGTTTGAAGCCGAATTTGGCCCAGCCCGGCTGCGGCTGATACATCTGCTGCTTGCGCAGTTGATAGAACAGCAATCCGGCGTTCAGGCAGGCACCGGCACTGATTGCCAGGGCCAGACCGGCGTGAGCCAGCGGACCGATCAGCACCAGGTTGAACAACTGAGTAACCACCAGCGTGAAGATTGCGATTTTCACCGGGGTTCTGATGTTCTGTTGCGCATAAAAGCCCGGAGCCAACACTTTGATCACGATAATGCCGAGTAGCCCGACAGAATAGGCAATCAGCGCGCGCTGAGTCATTTCGGCATCGAAGCCACTGAACTGACCGTACTGAAACAGCGAAACGGTCAGCGGCTCGGCGAGAATCCCCAGCGCCAGCGCACACGGCAGCACCAGCACAAAGCACAGACGCAGGCCCCAATCGAGAATCCGCGAATACTCGTGACGATCCTTGCTCGCATAGGTTTTCGCCAGCGTAGGCAGCAGAATCGTGCCCAACGCCACGCCCAACACCCCGGAAGGCAATTCCATCAAACGGTCGGCGTAATACATCCACGATACCGAGCCTGCGACCAGAAACGAGGCGAAGATGGTGTTGATGATCAGGGAAATCTGGCTGACCGACACACCAAGGATCGCCGGCAGCATTTGCTTCATCACGCGCCACACGCCGGTATCACGCAGGTTAAGACGTGGCAGCACCAGCATGCCGATCTTTTTCAGGTGCGGCAGTTGATAGAGCAATTGCGCCAGGCCACCGACCAACACCGCCCAGCCGAGGGCCATGACCGGTGGATCGAAGTACGGCGTGAGGAACAGCGCAAATACGATCATGCTGACGTTGAGCAGGGTCGGCACGAAGGCCGGCACTGAGAAACGGTTCCAGGTATTGAGAATCGCGCCCGCTAGCGAGGACAGCGAGATGAGCAATATATAGGGGAAGGTCACCCGCAGCAGGTCCGAGGTGAGCTGGAATTTTTCCGGCGTATCGGTAAAGCCCGGAGCCGTTGCCCAGATCACCCAAGGTGCGGCGATCATGCCCAGCGCGGTCACCACCGCCAATACCAGCGTCAGCAAACCTGACACGTAAGCAATGAACGTACGCGTCGCTTCCTCACCCTGCTGACTTTTGTATTCCGCAAGAATCGGCACAAATGCCTGGGAGAAAGCGCCCTCGGCAAAGATTCTTCGCAGCAGATTGGGCAACTTGAAGGCGATAAAGAAGGCGTCCGTCGCCATCCCGGCACCAAATGTACGAGCAATCAGCGTGTCACGAACAAACCCCAGAACCCGGGAAAGCATCGTGATAGAGCTGACGGCGGCCAACGATTTGAGCAGATTCATTGAGGGAATTTGTGCCTGTCGATAAACAGCAGGCGAACAAAGCGCCTACTTGTGCGATACTCCGCGCCGCAGCAGCACAGAGCCAAAGCTCGCGAGTTTACAGGTCAAGCGCCGGAAATAAATATCCCGCCTCTTTATACCTACCACTTAGCGGAACGTTTCAAGTGCCCTTGACAAGACTTCTCTTCATCGGCATGATTCGCGGCCTATTTTGTTTTCTTTTTCCTAAAAAGTCTTTCGAGGAGCTCGACGGTGGCCAACTCACCTTCCGCCAAAAAACGTGCAAAACAGGCTGAGAAGCGTCGCAGCCACAACGCCAGCCTGCGTTCCATGGTTCGCACCTACATCACGAATGTAGTTAAAGCCATCGACGCAAAAGACGCTGAAAAAGCTCAAGCTGCATACGTTCTGGCTGTGCCAGTTATCGACCGTATGGCCGATAAAGGCATCATCCACAAGAACAAGGCTGCTCGTCATAAGAGCCGTCTGAATGGCCACGTTAAAGCGCTGAAAGAAGCTGCTTAATCGACGTAGTCATTAAAAAACCGACCTTAGGGTCGGTTTTTTATTGCCTGTGATTTAACAAATCCAGCGCAAAAAAATGTAGGAGTGAGCCTGCTCGCGATGGCGGCGTGTCAGTCGATGCAATATTGACTGACATACCGCCATCGCGAGCAGGCTCACTCCTACAGTTGGTTTTGCGGCGTTATTGCTGGACCGGAACCCACGGCAGGATCGGGATGGCGGTCACGGCATTCTGCGGACTGCCTTCGATCAAGCGGTCGCTGTAGACCAGATACACCAGCGTGTTGCGCTTCTTGTCGAGGAAACGCACCACCTGCATGGTTTTGAATACCAGCGAAGTGCGCTCCTTGAACACCTCATCACCATCCTTCAGCTCGCCCTTGAACTTGATCGGGCCGACCTGACGGCAAGCGATCGAGGCTTCGGCACGATCCTCGGCCAGGCCCAGACCGCCCTTCACTCCGCCAGTCTTGGCGCGCGACAGGTAGCAGGTCACGCCTTCGACTTTAGGATCATCGAAAGCCTCAACGACGATACGGTCATTCGGCCCGACAAACTTGAACACCGTCGACACCTGACCGATCTCTTCGGCCGAAGCCAGCAATGGCATCGCCATCAGCAAGCCCAACAATCCTTTCGCTAAACGCATCGAGTTTTCCTTAAACGAGAATCAGGTTGTCACGGTGAACCAGTTCCGGCTCCGCCATGTAACCGAGCACACCGACAATCGCATCCGACGACTGACCGATAATTTTCTGCGCTTCCAGCGCGCTGTAATTGGCCAGGCCACGCGCGATTTCACGACCATCCGGCGCCACGCAGACCACCATTTCGCCGCGACGGAAGCTGCCCTGAACCAGTTTGACGCCTACAGGCAGCAGACTTTTATTGCCCTTGGACAATGCCGAAACAGCACCCTCATCCAACACCAGCGTGCCACGGGTTTGCAGATGCCCGGCCAGCCATTGCTTGCGCGCCGCGAGCATGCCGCGCTCAGGCGACAACAATGTGCCAATGCGCTCACCCGCCTTCAGGCGATCAAGCACACGCTCCAGACGCCCACCGACAATAATCGTGTGCGCACCGGAACGCGCCGCCAGCCGCGCCGCGCGCAATTTGGTCTGCATGCCGCCACGCCCCAGTGCACCACCCGTACCGCCCGCCACCGCGTCGAGCGCAGGATCATCGGCGCGCGCTTCGTAAATCATCTGCGCATCGGGGTTATTACGCGGATCAGCGTCGAACATGCCGTCGCGATCAGTAAGGATCACCAGCAGATCAGCCTCGACCAGGTTGGCCACCAGCGCCGCCAGCGTATCGTTGTCGCCGAATCGGATTTCGTCGGTGACCACGGTGTCGTTTTCGTTGATCACCGGGATGACTTTCAGCTCGACCAGTGCGCGCAGAGTGCTGCGAGCATTCAGGTAGCGCTTGCGGTCGGACAAGTCGTCGTGGGTCAGGAGAATCTGTGCAGTGTGCCGGCCATGCTCGGCGAAGCTCGATTCCCACGCCTGCACCAAGCCCATCTGACCAATTGCCGCAGCCGCCTGGAGCTCATGCATCGCACTGGGTCGTGCGGTCCAACCCAAACGGCTCATGCCGGCCGCCACTGCCCCCGAGGACACCAGCACCAACTCGACGCCCGCCTCATGCAGGGCCACCATCTGCTCGACCCAGACACTCATTGCCGCACGATCCAGCCCTTTGCCGTCAGCCGTCAGCAAAGCGCTGCCGATCTTCACGACCCAACGCTGCGCACCTGTCACCTTGCTCCGCATCATCTTCAACCTTAGCTTGAGGGCAGCGCGACCCAGCGCCGCCCGTGACGTTATTCTTGACTATTGCCGACCAACGATCGATTTCCAGATACTAAAACGCCGCTCGATTGAGCGGCGTTCAAGTTTATCGCAACAGATCAGTCACGCACGTAAATGATTTCCGGACCGTCTTCGTCATCCACATCTTCTTCGTCCCAGTCATCGTCACCGATGTCATGGACCGACTTCACGCCACTGCGACGCAGGGCACGCTTGTCATCCAGCGCCTGCAGCTGCGCGCGAGCTTCGTCTTCGATACGCTGATCGAGATCAGCCAGCTCTTCCTTGTACGCAGGATCTGCAGCCAGGCGATCGGCACGATCCTCCATATAACGCATGATGTCGTGGCACAGACGCTCGGTACCAATCTTGGCGATGGCCGAGATCACGTAGACCGGACCCGTCCACTCCAGGCGATCAACGATTTCCTTAACGCGCTCTTCGTGGTCCTCTTCGAGGATCTGGTCGCACTTGTTCAGCACCAGCCAGCGATCACGCTCCGCCAGGGACGGGCTGAACTTGATCAGCTCGTTGACGATCACTTCGGCAGCATCCGGCGCACTGGAATCATCCAGCGGCGCCATGTCGACGAGGTGCAGCAGCAGACGCGTACGCGCCAAGTGCTTGAGGAAGCGAATGCCAAGGCCGGCACCGTCGGAAGCACCTTCGATCAGACCCGGGATATCCGCGACGACGAAGCTCTTCCAGCGATCGACGCTGACCACACCGAGGTTCGGCACCAGCGTGGTGAACGGGTAGTCAGCGACTTTCGGCTTGGCGGCCGATACCGAACGGATAAAGGTACTTTTACCAGCGTTCGGCAAGCCCAGCAGACCGACGTCAGCCAGCACTTTCATTTCCAGTTTCAGGTCGCGCTGCTCACCCGGCTTACCCGGAGTGGTCTGACGCGGCGCACGGTTGGTACTGGATTTGAATCGGGTGTTACCCAGACCGTGCCAGCCACCCTGTACAACCATCAGTTTCTGACCAGCCTTGGTCAGGTCGCCGATGACTTCCTGGGTAGCGGAGTCGATCACCGTGGTGCCCACCGGCACACGCAGGATCAGGTCTTCACCTTTCTTGCCAGTGCAGTCGGTGCTGCCACCGTTGGAGCCACGCTCGGCATCGAAGTGCCGGGTGTAACGGTAGTCGACCAGGGTGTTGAGGTTTTCGTCAGCCATCATGTAGATGGAACCGCCGTCACCGCCATCACCACCGTTCGGGCCACCGTTTTCGATGAATTTTTCCCGACGGAAACTCATGGCGCCATTGCCGCCATCACCAGCCTTTACGCGAATCGATACTTCATCAACAAACTTCATAACCAACGCCTCTCGCCGTACGGACGAGCCGAAAAACAATCAAGACATAAGACTCTTGCAAAAATGAGCGCAGCGACCCCATCCACGACCTACATCGTACGCCGACAGCCCATACAAACAGTTTTGCAAGAGACTCACCCCACAAACGAAAAAGCCCCGTCGCGAGACAGGGCTTTTCCAGCGATTGCGCAATTAAGCCGCGACAACGCTCACGTAACGGCGGTTGAACGCGCCTTTTACTTCAAACTTGATCACGCCTTCGATTTTAGCGAAGAGGGTGTGATCTTTACCCATGCCAACACCGTAACCGGCGTGGAATTGGGTGCCGCGCTGACGCACGATGATGTTGCCCGGAATGATTTTCTGGCCGCCATACATCTTGACGCCAAGGCGTTTGGCTTCTGAGTCGCGACCGTTACGGGTACTACCACCAGCTTTTTTGTGTGCCATGAGTTCAATTCTCCTAGTGAGTAATTAGTCTTAAATTAAGCCTGAATACCGGTGATTTTGATCTCGGTGTACCACTGGCGGTGGCCCATACGCTTCATGTGGTGCTTACGACGACGGAACTTGATGATGCGGACTTTATCGTGACGACCTTGGGAGATCACTTCAGCCACAACAGTAGCGCCAGCAACAACTGGAGCGCCGATGTTCACGTCGTCGCCATTGGCAACCAACAGAACGCGATCAAAGGTAACGGATTCGCCGGTAGCGATTTCCAGTTTTTCGATCTTCAGGTATTCACCTGGGGCGACTTTGTACTGCTTGCCGCCAGTAACGATTACTGCATAAGACATGGTATTTCTCCGATAATCCTGCTCACCCAGCTCTTTATAAGAAGAGGTATTGGCTGGCATGGCTGCATGGGGCTGGAAGGCCCGCTTGCAATTGCGTAAGGCAGGTGCTGCCCAGGAAGTTCAGGGTGCGCGATTGTACGCAAGCCACGACAGTCACGCAAGTAGCCGTCCATCGCGCCTTGACAGGTCTGGATGTGGGTCCTAGCATGCCGCGCAACCCTTCTGGAGCGACTCTCGCTGATGCAACCCCAAGCTTTCTACCGCGCGGTGGCGGACGATTTTAGCGCCGTCGACGGCATCATCAAGAAGCAGCTGACTTCCCGAGTACCGCTGGTATCGAAAATCGGCGATTACATCACGTCGGCCGGCGGCAAACGCCTGCGTCCTTTATTAGTGTTGCTGTGTGGCAAGGCTCTGGGTCGTGAAGGCGACGATCTGCGTCTGCTCGCCGCGACCATCGAATTCCTGCACACCGCAACCTTGCTGCATGACGATGTGGTCGACATGTCCGGCATGCGCCGAGGCCGCTCGACCGCCAACGCCATGTGGGGCAATGCTCCAAGCGTGCTGGTCGGCGACTTCCTGTACTCGCGCTCGTTCGAAATGATGGTCGAACTGGGCTCGATGCCGGTGATGAAGATCCTGTCCCAGGCCACGCGCATCATCGCCGAAGGCGAAGTGTTGCAGCTGTCCAAGGTACGTGACGCCAGCACCACCGAAGAAACCTACATGGAAGTCATCCGCGGCAAGACCGCGATGCTTTTCGAGGCTTCGACCCACAGCGCCGCAGCCCTGTGCCAGGCAACGCCGGAACAGGCTGAAGCCCTGCGCACCTTTGGCGATCACCTGGGCGTGGCGTTCCAACTGGTCGACGACTTGCTCGACTACAAGGGCGATGCGGAAACCCTGGGCAAGAACGTCGGCGACGATCTGGCCGAAGGCAAGCCGACCCTGCCGTTGATCTACACCATGCGCGAAGGTACGGCCGAACAGGCTGCACTGGTGCGTCAGGCGATTCAGAAAGGCGGCATCGAAGACCTGGAAAGCATCCGCATTGCTGTGGAAGCCTCCGGTTCGCTGGAGTACACCGCGCAACTGGCCCGTGATTACGTGGCCCGTGCGATCAAGTGCCTTGAGGCACTGCCGGCCAGCGAATACCGTGACGCACTGGTTGAACTGAGTGAGTTTGCGGTCGCCCGTACGCACTGATATCGCTATAGCAAGATCAAAAGATCGCAGCCTTCGGCAGCTCCTACAGGGGCTGTCGGGGCTGCGATTTTTGCTTTTGACTGCCTGAAAAGCTAAAACCCTATACAATGTGCGACTTTTAGCGATCCACATCCCAAGGAGCCTTAGTGAGCACGTTGCCACCCTGCCCGAAATGCAATTCCGAATTCACCTATGAAGACGGTAGCCAACTGGTGTGCCCGGAGTGCGCCCACGAGTGGTCCGCCAATGGCGAAGCCGAAGTGGCGTCCGATGACACCGTGAAGAAAGATTCGGTCGGCAACGTCCTGCAGGACGGCGACACCATCACCGTGATCAAGGACCTCAAGGTCAAGGGCACCTCGCTGGTGGTCAAGGTCGGCACCAAGGTCAAGAACATCCGCCTGTGCGATGGCGACCACGACATCGACTGCAAGATCGACGGCATCGGCCCGATGAAGCTCAAATCCGAGTTCGTCAGAAAGGTCTGAATCTGTTGTCATCCATCCCGCGCCAGCCGTGGGATGGTGCTTCACCCTCTCCGCTCTGCCCCAATAAAACCGCGCAATAGCCAAACGCCAGCCGTCTTGACCTTACGCAATCTTTACCCGGAAAAATTCAGTATCTGCCAATAGGCACTTGCTATTTAGATAATAAGAATTATTCTCATCAAACACATTCAATGGAGATGAGAACCATGACTTATCTGATCGACGCCTGGCTGGATCGCCCACACCCTTACCTCAGAATCCTCCATCGGGAGACCGGTGAAGTCTGTGCGGTGCTTGAAGAAGAAGCCCTGCATGAGCTGCAGGATCAAGGGGATCTGGACGTCAGCAGCCTGAATTCCAGCGAGCCATTGGTGCTCAAGGAGCTGGTGCGCAATCTGTTCCTGTTCTGCTATGCCCGGGCCTTGCGCCCGACCAGTGAACTGCATCACAAGATAGAACTATGAAACTCGGTAAAAACTGTAGGAGTGAGCCTGCTCGCGAAGACTGATTAACATCCAACACATTGGTTGTCTGTTACACCGCCATCGTCGGATCGCCGCCCGGAGCAGGCTCACTCCTACATTAGCCCGCCATCAAGGCAGGCCCGGTCTTACAGAACGTCCAGCAGCTCGACGTCGAATACCAGAACGCTGTGCGGCGGGATGCTGCCAACGCCTTGAGCGCCGTAAGCCAGTTCGCTCGGCACGTACAGGCGCCATTTGCTGCCGGCATTCATCAGTTGCAGGGCTTCGGTCCAGCCAGCGATCACGCCGCCAACCGGGAATTCTGCAGGCTGACCACGCTCGTAGGAGCTGTCGAACACAGTGCCGTCGATCAGGGTGCCGTGGTAGTGAGTACGTACTTGATCTTCACGGGTCGGCTTGGCGCCTTCGCCCTGAGTCAGCACTTCGAATTGCAGGCCGGAAGCCAAGGTGGTGATGCCGTCACGCTTGGCGTTTTCAGCCAGGAAGGCCAGGCCTTCGCCAGCAGCGGCTTCAGCTTTGGCAGCGGCTTCGGCTTGCATTATTTCGCGGATAACCTTGAAGCTGGCGGACATTTCTTCCTGGCCAACACGGCTTTCCTTGCCGGCGAACGCGTCGGTAAGGCCAGCCAGGATCGCGTCCAGGCTAACGCCAGGTGGCGGGTTGTCGCGCAGCTGATCACCCAGCTGACGGCCGATACCGTAGCTGACGCGGGTTTCGTCGGTGGACAGATTTACTTCGGACATGACACTGCTCCGCTGTGCGGACGGCCACAAGACTTGCCGTGCGTGCACAGCGCGTCCCGGCGCGCCCGGAACCAAAAGGGCGAGCAGACTAGCACAGATGCCCAGGCGATGGAGCGCAAGGACTACAGGGCCGAACGCCAGGCCAGCGGCACTTTCAGGCTTTCCTCGCTGCTCGGGCCCAGGCCACACATTTCATCGTGTACCGAGGTGTGTACGAGGTTGAATGGCAGCACCGGAAAGTTATGCAGCAAATCCCGCGCATGCTCCACCGAACGCAGCGTGAGCATATTGCCCTTGAGATCACTCAACGGATACGCCGCCCCGTGCATCCGCGCTTCGAGCAGATAGATCCCGCCTTCCATGGAAATCAGATTCAACTCATCGACCTTCCTGGCGATGGCAAACACATTCAGCTCTTGCAGGTTCATGAACGCACCTCGTGCAGTGACGAGTCAGGACGTCTACAGGGATATGCCCGCGCGCGTTAAAGCACAAGCCACAAACGACACCGCCCGTCTGTTTCACAACAGACGGGCGGTGTTTTTGCGACGATCAACGGTTGATCAGTGCTTGGTGACCTTGTCCAGGTAACCCATGGCGAACGCCGAAACGACGAAGGTCATGTGGATGATCACGTACCACATCAAGTGCTCGGGATCGACGTTTTTGGCATCCATGAAGATGCGCAGCAAGTGGATCGAGGAGATCGCCACGATCGAGGCGGCTACTTTCATCTTCAGTGACGAAGAGTCCATGGTGCCGAGCCAGCTGAGCTTTTCCTTGCCTTCATCGATGTTCAGTTCAGAGACGAAGTTCTCGTAGCCGGAAATCATCACCATTACCAGCAGGCCGCCGACCAGCGCCATATCGATCAACGACAGCAGCACCAGAATCAGTTCCGACTCGGCCATCGCGAATACGTTGGGCAGAATATGAATGATTTCCTGGAAAAATTTCAGTGCCAGCGCCAGCAGCCCGAGGGACAGCCCGATATAGATCGGCGCCAGCAGCCAGCGCGAGGCGTACATTGCGTTTTCGATAAAGCGTTCCATTGATTCTCACACAGGGGGCTGGAAATGGCGGCGAGTATACCAGCCACCGATGACAGCCAGAAACCGCCCGCAAATCCGTCACCTGCGTGTGTGTGTCATTTTTTTTCTGCTAGTGTCCAAACCATTGACAGCCCAGCGACAGTGGACAGGACGTGTGGAAATGGATGTGCGATTGCCGTTAACGACTATCGGAATTTGCTTGGCCATGCTGCTCGGCGGTTGCTCTCCGGGTGAAGAGAAGCACGCGCTGAATCTCGAAGAAAAGACTGCAAAGTTTGAACAGTCCCTCGACACCATCAGCGATCCAAAGCTCAAGGACGCCGTCAGCGAACTCGGTGGCTCGCTGCTGTTGCTCGAACGTGCACAACAGAAACTCGACGGCATTGCGATGCGTATCGAGTACGGCGAAGACGCCCTTGGCGTACTCAAGCACTACCCTACTCCGCAGGCGCTGGTCGACACGTTTATCAACGGCCTGTTTGTCCTGCACAAGGATGCCAGCTCTGATTACCTCACCGACTTGCAACCGGTATTTCCGTTCATTCTCAATACACCCGGCGGCTTCCTGTTCCCGCATGGCGTGGAATGGCGATCAGTGACGCTGAGCAACAAACGCGTGATTGCCTGGCAGCCGGAATGGTCGGAAACCGATCCCGGCATTCAGCTCAGTCCGTCCAGCTCCAACGTCACCAACCCCGATGACCTGACCGTGACATACCCGTTCATCGAGGGCCTGGATGTCGACAAGAAGACCCAGCCGCAACCGGTCAGCCTGCAAGGTCAAGTCGAAGTCATCGCACCGCAGCGCCTGTACAGTTTCGACCTGACGAAAAAGGATCTCGGTCAGACCCGCACCAACGACAATCTCAGCGTCAAACTGCTCAAGCTTGAAAAGAACTACGCCGAAGTCGAGGTCAGCAACAGCCTGCCCCTGGCTGCGGAAGTGGCCAGCACTCCACTCAATCCGCTGATCGTGCAGGCCCGCGACAACACCGGGCAATACCTGGTGCGCGCCGGCTCGATCAACGAGAGTCCGGAGCAAGTGGCCTTCTACGAAAAACAACTGGCGCACCTGCAACAGCAGAAGAGCTGGAGCGAAGCGCTGGAAACACAGCTGACCAACGATCAGCAGACCTTCGAACAACAACATCCGCGACGCTACAACAAGGTCTACTTCAACGGCCCGATCGAGACCCTGGAAGTCAGTGTCCTCGACTTCTCGTCGGCTACGGTGACCCGCAAGACACTGGATCTGCCGATCCGCGCCTTCAACCAGCACACCACCGAAAAAGCCATACAGCCGCTGGATCTGCCGGTGGTGGTCTACGACGATCAGGCCGCGAGCTGGCTCAAAGGCGCGAGCCTGACGGAAGAACAGCTGAAAGCCGGTATCCGTATTCATCAGTCGGTAGAAGACCCGAGCGCTGCACGTATCGAGTTTTCCCATCGCCGCACGTTCAACGATGAGTTGCTCGGCAACGACTTCAGCCCCGGTGCAAGCCCGGTGACATTCTTTACTGAAAAACACAACGGCAAACTCGATGAGCCGATCGAATTGCCGCCCGAGGCTTATCAGGTCGATCCGCTACAAGCGACGATTACCTACGACTTGAATCTGTTCCCGGAAACTCCGGCAATCGCGGTCGGCTCGATGCCGCTGTTCCTCGCTACGGTGGCCAGACAAACGTATGACTCCAAGTCCCTGCCCAAAGGCCTGGAGATCAAGAACAACACACTGGTGGTGGATCTGAAATTGTTTCCAGCCAACGAATGGCGCTTCTTCGTCAAGGACGACAGCGGCAACTATTTGAAGCAGATTCTTTCGGTCAGCCACGACGCGAAGGCCGACGGCCCGCCATTGTTCGGCGTGCACTACTTTTACGGCCATCCGACACATGTGGAAACCTATCAACGAACCGACCTCGCCACCGTGCAATACGGCTTTGAGGTCAAACTCGACAAGACGCAGGCGGCCAACTCGGCGCCCTGAAAAGCAAGATCAAAAGATGCAGCCTACGGCAGCTCCTGCATGAGCAGGGGTCAATTGAGGCTGCGGCTGCGGCCACCGTTGATCTGCCGAAGCTGGGCTTGCAGGTGCAGGCTCCATATCTGCGGATCATCGGCCAGCTCGTAGCCGTGCAGCGTCAGACTCTCAACGATGGTATCGAGAATCGACTCGGCGGCGATCGGCCCGTGAAACGGCCCCTGGGCTTTGATGGCGGAAGGTTGTTCGCCGGCCATACCGGCGGCGAAGAGCAGCGTCCACATGCCGTTATCGCCGGCCAACGGCTTGATGGCGCATTCGATTCGGGTCACAAGACCCAGGCATTGACGGGTGAGGCAGAGGTTGCGCGACATGGCGGCGACCCTCGGTGAAGCCGGTATTCAGCCCCCACGGGAGGACTGGCTCGATCCAGTGATACTGTCGATATCCTTGAGCTGAGAATAGAAGAAAAGTCCGCTGCGCAAGCCGGATAGAACCAGCAGGCGCCGAATGGTCATTGTGTGAATATTGGCGCCAGAGTTGTGGCGAATTTCCGGAAGATCCCCGCGAAACAAATGTAGGAGTGAGCCTGCTCGCGATATCGGTGAGCCAGGCAACTTATTCGCCGACTGACACTCCGCTATCGCGAGCAGGCTCACTCCTACAGTTTGACCGCGCCAGGCTTAAGCCGGTTTGGCTTCGGCCAGCGCCTCTTGTGCCAACTCCTTCTCGGCTTCCTTGAGGTCTTCTTCGCTGATCATTTCGGCGATGTCGCGCAAGCGCTCCACTACCCGTGCGTTGATGCTGCCTTCCGGGAATTCGCCGTCGGCGTTCGGCTCACCCGCCGGTTCGCCGACCAGCAGGCTCAACGCTTCATCCGCCTGACGCACCGCGTAAACGTGGAACTGCCCGGCACGCACCGCCGCCAGCACTTTCTCATCGAGCATCAGCGTGGCGACGTTGGCCTGCGGAATGATTGCGCCCTGCTCGCCGGTCAGCCCGCGCGCTTCGCACAGACGGAAGAAGCCTTCGATCTTCTCGTTGACCCCGCCCACTGCCTGCACTTCACCGAACTGGTTGATCGAACCGGTAATCGCGAAGCACTGCTTGAGCGGGGTTTTCGACAGCGCCGAAATCAGCGTGCACGCCTCGCCCAGCGATGCACTGTCGCCATCAACGTAACCGTAGGATTGCTCCAGCGCGATGCTCGCGGAAATCGCCAACGGGAATTCCTGCGCATAACGGCTGCCCAGATACCCGGTGAGGATCATCACGCCTTTGGAGTGAATCGGCTGACCGAGATTAACCTCACGCTCGATGTCGACGATGCCGCTACCGCCCGGGTACACCGTGGCGGAAATCCGCGCCGGCACACCGAACGCCGAGTCGCCGACTTCGAGCACGGTCAGCCCGTTGCACTTGCCGACCGCTGCACCATCGGTGTCGATGAGGATGATCCCGGCGAGCATGTCGTCGAGAATCCGCGCCGACACTCGACCGGTGCGGGTGGCCTTGGCTTTCAGCGCACGCTCGATGTGCCCGGCATCAGTCATTTCATCGCCGGCCAGATGACGAATAAAATCCGCCTCACTGACCAGTTGAAACAGATCACCGATACGCGCCGACAAACGCCCCTGATGCTCGGCCAGTCGTGCGCTGTAAGTCGCCAGACGCGCCACCGCATCGGCAGTCAGCGGCGCCATGCCTTCTTCCGAGGTACGGGTTTTCAACAGCTGGGCGAACTGCTCCAGGCTCTCGTCGACCATCGGGATGTCTTCGTCGAAATCCACCAGAACGCGGAACATCTCCTGGAAGTCCGGATCGAGGTCTTGCAGCGTGTAGTACAGCGACCGCGCACCGATGATGATGACTTTGACCTGCAGCGGAATGTGCTGCGGGTTAAGGGTCACGGTGGCGAAACGGCCCATCTCGCCGAGCGGCGATTCCATTTTCAGCTTGCGCGATTGCAGGGCGCGTTTCAGCGCATCCCACACGAATGGCTCGCTGAGCATTTTTTCCGCTTCAAGGATCAGGAAGCCGCCGTTAGCGCGGTGCAGAGCACCCGGGCGCAACTGACGATAGGTGGTGTAGAGCGCGCCCTGATCGGTGGTGTATTCGATACGACCGAACAGGTTTTCATACGTCGGGTGCGGCTCGAATACTACCGGCGCACCGCCGCTGGCCGGATGGCCGACCACCAGGCTAGGCGCGTATTGCTCCTCCAGCAATTTGCGCGCGACGGCGTCGGTCTTGCTGTCATCGACCAGTTGCTCGACCACGGTTTTCAGCAGATAGACCTGCATCGCTTGCAGGTAACCGCAGACCGCAGCGTTCTCGGCGTACTTTTCCGACAACGGCGATAGCAGCGGCTGCAAGGCCAGGGTGATGGTTTCTTCGTTGAGCGAACGCAGTTGATTGTTCGACTCGCGCTTCCACTGCGGCAGGCTGGCGAGTTCTTCGTTCAGGCGTTCTTCGAGGCCGGAAATGTCTTCGTGGAAACGTTCGCGATCGGCTTCCGGCAATTGGGCGAATTCGGCTTCGTCCAGCGCTTTGCCGTCGAGCATCGGCGTGAAGGCGATATTGCTGCTGTCGCGGTACAGGGCGACGTCTTTTTCCAGGGCCAGCCGCTCGATGATGTCGAGGGCCTTGTCGTAGCGCTGGTTGAAGGCGCGGTCGATGGCGCTTTTCTTTTGCTGGTAGGACGGATGCTCGAATACCGCCGGAAACGTCGCCAGCAGATTGTCGATCAAGCCGTTGATGTCACCGATGAACGCGCCGGCAGTTCCCGACGGCAACTCCAGTGCGCGCGGTTCGCGCGGCTCATCGAAATTATTCACGTAGACCCAGTCCGCCGGGGTCTGCAGGCGTTTGCCTTCGGCCTTCAGGTAGCGTTTGACGAACGAGAAACGGCCGGTGCCGGGCTCGCCCATGACAAAGACGTTGTAACCGGGGCGTGGCATCGCCACACCGAACTGCAAGGCTTCGACCGCGCGTTCCTGGCCGAGCACACCGCGAAAGGGCTCCAGATCATTGGTGGTAGTGAAGCTGAACTGTTCAGCGGAAAACGGACGGGTCAGCGCTTCGGGCGCAAGACGCAAGCTGGCAGCAACAGGATCAGGCATCGGGCTTCCTTAACAATCAGGCGGGGCAGATAGCGGCATTCTGGCGCTGCCCGTGCCCCACTGGCAAGGCGCGCCATGTGACAAAGCATAGACAACCGGCCAACCCTGCGGCGCGCCCCCGGAAACCGGGGTTTATTCCAAATATTTTGCAAAAAACCACGGAACCCCTGGAACGTGCCTAAACTCCAAACTGCGCGGCTGGAACTAATACCGGCCCACTGGCTTCGTTTTGATCTGTCTCGTACAGAGCTTGGGGGGCCAGAACCCTGTCCATTGGTATGCACACAAAGAGAACAAAGCTATGAAACGGATTCTTCTCGGTACTCTCTTCACCGCTGTATCCATCAACGCAATGGCGCAAGCTCCAGGCGGCCCGGATTGCGGTTGGGGCAACATGCTGTTCGAAGGTCAGCGTGGCACCCCTGCTCACTTCCTCGCTTCCACCACCAACGGTACTTCCGGTAACGCCACCTTCGGGATGACGTCCGGCACCAACGGTTGCTCGACCAATGCATCGCTGACCTACGGCGGCAAATCCTGGTTTGCCATGAATGGCATGATGAACGAGCTGTCCGAAGACATGGCCAAAGGCAACGGCGAAGCGCTGACGACTTATGCCGTGGTACTGGGCGTGGCGCCGGAAGACCGTGCGCACTTCGCTGCTGTGACTCACGAGCACTTCCAGCAGATCTTCAGCAAAGCTGACGTGACCGCTGAAGATGTGCATACCAACACCCTGGCCGTACTGAAATCGGATCCTCGTCTGGCCAAGTACGCGACTCAAGCTTAAGCTCGACTCCACCCGCTTCCTTCGGGAAGCGGGTTTTGTTTTTTCGGCCCGCCCTCCTTGGGTCTTTATTTCTTTCCTGTTCAAGTTGCCGACTATGCTCAAACGCCTTGCCTGGCTGGCGCTCTGTGTCTGCGCCCCGCTGTCCGCCGCGCCCCACATCGACCCTCAACGTTTGCAGCAACTGGCCAACGACCGTTTCTGGATTTCCCTCGGTCATTACGAAACCGCCAAGCTTGGTGGCTGGCGCAGCTATGTCAGCGACAAGAAATTCTTTCTCGCACCCGATGGCAACGAACATCCCGACCGCGAACTGGCGGCCACCGTACAGGCGTTGTACGCCCCGGCCAGTCTTGGCGAGCAACATGCGCAATGCGTTTATCCAGCACGCACTCGCTGGTTGAAAGCGCAGCTCAATCTCAGCGATCTGCCGACGCCCGCGTGCGCCGAGTACAAGCAGTGGTTCAAGGATGTATCGCCGCACAGCGCGGTGATGATCTTCCCGGCGGCGTACTTGAACAGTCCATCGTCGATGTTCGGCCATACCCTGCTGCGCATCGATCAGGCCGATGTGCAGGCCGACAAGACTTCGCTGCTCAGTTACGCAATCAACTTCGGCGCCTACATCGAAGGCTCGGACAACAGCATTCTTTACGCCTGGAAAGGCTTGATGGGCGGTTATCCCGGCCTGTTCGCACTGGTGCCGTACCAGGAAAAACTCTCCGAATACCGCAGCCTGGAAAACCGCGATCTGTGGGAATACCGACTGAATCTGACGCAAGAAGAAACCGCGCGCATGGTTGAGCATGTGTGGGAGCTGAAGCAGATCCAGTTCGACTATTTCTTCTTCGATGAAAACTGCTCGTATCGTTTGCTGGAACTGCTGCAAGTCGCACGGCCGAGCCTGCGCCTGACCGAACAATTCCCGTTGACCGCGATCCCCACCGACACCGTCAAAGCGGTGAAAGAAGCCGGACTGGTGGAAAGCATCGAATATCGCCCGTCCCGTGAGCGCGAATTGCTCAGCCGCGCCGAACCGTTGAGCGACGAAGAACAGCAATGGGTACTGAAAGTCAGCGCCGATCAACAAGTGCTGCAAGATCCGACCTTCAAAGCCCTGTCCCGCGACCGTCAAGCGTTGATCATCGACGCGGCGTATCGCCTGGAGCGCTACCGCGCCAACGGTCAGGAGCGTGATCCGCAACGGGCGCAGCGCAGTTTCGAATTGCTGCGGGCGATCAACAAGAACCCCGCACCCGAGCTGGAAATTCCGCGACCGGGCTTGCCTGAAGACGGCCACGAATCGCGCACCTGGCAGGCCGGTCTCGGCACCCGTGGCGACCGTGCGTTCGGTGAGTACGGCTTGCGCATGGCCTATCACGATCTCAACGACAACGCCGAAAGCTTCCCGCTCGGCGCGCAGATCGAGATCCTGCAGATGAAGTTGCGTCAGTACGAAGGCAATCACTGGCAATTCCAGCAACTGGATCTGGCGACAATTCGTTCGCTGACGCCGCGCAATGAGCTATTACAGCCGCTGTCGTGGCAGGTCACCGGTGGTCTTGAGCGCGTACCGGGCAAGCATGATGACGAGACGCTGGTCAGCCACGTCAACGGTGGCGGTGGCGGCACGTGGGCGCTGGGTGATGATGTGCTGGGTTTTGCCCTCGGCACCGTGCGCGTTGAGCACAACAATGATTTCGCCGAGTTTGTCTCCCCGGCCGGCGGTTTCAATACCGGCGTGTTGTGGAAAAACCCGTTGGGGAATATGAGCCTGGAGGCCAAGGGCGATTACTTCTTCAATGGCGAAGTGCGCCGCAGCCTGAGTCTGAATCAACAGTGGGAATTGTCGCGCAATCTGGGTTTGCGGCTGAGTGCGCAGCGTGAGTTCAGCCATCTCGCCACGCCGGAAACCGAGGTCATGCTTGAAGTGAAGTGGTATCACTACTGATCCCGAGCCTAGCCCCCTGTAGGAGTGAGCCTGCTCGCGATAGCAATTCCTCAGTCACTGTTGCGGTGACTGACACACCGCTATCGCGAGCAGGCTCACTCCTACAAGAGACCCGTGGTGCTCAACGAATTGCTCACATGCCTTTCACCAACGCCCGACGAATCCCCTTCTAAACTTTCCCCATAAGCCGAGAACCGGCGCGGGAGAATGCAATGTGGCGGTGTGCGGGTTTGCTGGGTGTTGTACTGTTGCTGGGCGGTTGCCAGACCACCCATGAAGATTTGATCGCCAAAGGTTATCCACCGGCCTTCGCCGACGGCTTCGATGACGGTTGTGTCAGCGGTCGGCAAGCCGCCGGCTCGATCAGCGGCGAATTCCGCAAGAACGTGCCGCGCTATCTCAAGGACAAGCAATACGCCGACGGCTGGACCGACGGTTTCCGCCAGTGTCAGGCCATGCTGGAAAACAAGGGCCGCGAAGAGTATCGCAACGAACACTGGGACGAACGCGAACGCGCCTGGCAGCAGCAGAAGGATCAAGACGCCGGGCGGGCTTATCGTTCGCCATAGGTCGCTCCCAGACATTCAGTGAAACCAAATGCCTGCGAGCATGGCCCAAACCTCATACGAGGAGGACACCATGAGTCGCGCATTCGTCAACGAAGACAACGCCGCCGCCCAAGCCGATCAGCCGGTCGAACGGCAGGTCAGCGCGCAGCCCAATTACGTCACCGCGCAGGGCCTGGCGCAGTTGCAGGCAAAAGTCGCCGAGCTGCAAACCTTGCATGCTGAACAATCGGCCAAAGGTGAGCAGGCCGACAAGCAGCGGCTGGCGGATCTGCAAAGGGACTTGCGTTACTTCAATCAGCGCCTGAGCAGCGCACAAGTCGCCGTCGCGGCAACGTCCAGAGACAAAGTACAGATCGGCAGTTGGGTGACCTACGCCGATGAGCACGACACCGAAAGCCGCGTGCAACTGGTCGGCGAAGATCAGGCCGATGCCAGCAAAGGCCTGATCAATTGGGGCTCACCGCTGGGCCGCGCCCTGCTCGGTGCCCGACTCAACGACGAGGTGCTGTGGCAGCGCCCCGCCGGCGATCAAATCATCGAAGTGATCCGCATCGAACCGGCTTAAACCACGCCTTGCGCCAACATCGCGTCGGCGACTTTGACGAAGCCGGCGATGTTCGCGCCTTTGACGTAGTTGATCCGCCCGTTCTCTTCGCCGTAATGCACGCAAGCGTGGTGGATCGACTGCATGATCGCGTGCAGCTTGCTGTCCACCTCACCCGCCGTCCACAGCAGGCGCATGGCGTTCTGCGACATCTCCAGACCACTCACCGCGACGCCGCCGGCATTGGATGCCTTGCCCGGGGCGAAGAGAATGCCGGCCTCGATAAAGATATCCACAGCCGCAAGCGTCGTCGGCATGTTCGCGCCTTCGGCCACGCACACGCAGCCATTGCGCAGCAGCGTGCGTGCAGCCTCAGCGTCGAGTTCGTTCTGCGTAGCGCACGGCAGCGCAATGTCGCACGGCAGCGACCACGGCAACTGGCCGGCGCGGAATTCCAGACCGAAGGCTGCCGCCAGTTCACTGATGCGTCCACGCTTGACGTTTTTCAGCTCCAGCAGCGCCAGCCACTGCTCTTCGCTCAAGCCAGCTTCGCAATACAGCGTGCCTTCGGAGTCGGACAAGGAAATCACTTTGCCGCCCAGATCCATGACCTTGCGCGCCGCGTATTGCGCCACGTTGCCGGAACCGGAGATCGCCACGCGTTTGCCTTCCACGGTCTGTTCGCGGCGCTTGAGCATTTCTTCGGCGAAATACACGCAGCCGAAACCGGTGGCTTCCGGACGAATCAGGCTGCCGCCGTAGGTCATGCCTTTGCCGGTCAGGACGCTGGTGAACTGGTTGCTCAGGCGTTTGTACTGGCCGAAAAGGAAACCGATCTCGCGTGCACCGACGCCGATGTCACCCGCCGGTACGTCAACGTCGGCGCCAATGTGGCGATACAACTCGCTCATGAACGCCTGGCAGAAACGCATGACTTCGGCGTCGCTCTTGCCCTTCGGATCGAAGTCGGAACCGCCCTTGCCGCCGCCCATGGGCAACGAGGTCAGGGAATTCTTGAAGGTCTGTTCGAAGGCGAGGAATTTCAGCACGCCCATGTTCACTGACGGATGGAAACGCAAGCCGCCCTTGTACGGGCCGATGGCGCTGTTCATCTGGATGCGGAAACCGCGATTGACCTGCACTTTGCCCTGATCGTCGACCCATGACACGCGGAACACCACGGCACGCTCCGGCTCGCAGATGCGTTCCAGAATCCCCGAGGTCAGGTAATGCGGATTGGCTTCGAGAAACGGCCACAGACTGCGCAGCACTTCTTCGACAGCCTGATGAAACTCGGGTTGATCCGGGTCGCGTTTTTTCAGGCGGGCAAGGAAGGATTCGACGGATTCGATCATGGCAAAAGTCTCGGCAAATTTATTGTCGTTGGAAGAGATTGGGCCGGACTGTAACAAACGAAATGCGCACAGGAACAGAGCAAAATGTCGCAGTTATGAAATTAAATGGTGCGCAGGATATAAATCAGGCTGGTTTTTGGCGCTAAATTGCACCTGAATGGGGAGATCGAGTCTGATTGATGCACCAACAGTTATACCGCTATCGCTGGCAAGCCAGCTCCCACAGTTTTAGCGGCGCTCACACAATCCGGACATAACACAATTCCTGTGGGAGCTGGCTTGCCAGCGATGAATCCACCTCGGTTCCCCTGAAAAAAACCGGGCAAAAAAAAACGGAGCCCGAAGGCTCCGTTCTTTTATGCAACCAACCCGATATCAGGCCAGTTTCTTGTGACGTACCCGGTGTGGCTGGGCAGCCGCTTCGCCGAGGCGTTTCTTGCGATCCGCTTCGTACTCGGTGTAGTTACCTTCAAAGAAGATCGCTTGCGAGTCGTCTTCGTACGCGAGGATGTGGGTCGCCACGCGGTCAAGGAACCACCGATCGTGAGAGATCACAATCGCGGCGCCCGGGAAGTCCAGCAGGGCTTCTTCGAGGGAACGCAGAGTTTCAACGTCGAGGTCGTTGGACGGTTCGTCGAGCAGCAGGACGTTACCGCCCTCCTTCAGGGTCAGCGCCAGATGCAGACGACCGCGCTCACCACCGGACAGATCCTTGACGAACTTCTGCTGATCGCCGCCCTTGAAGTTGAAGCGACCGACGTAGGTGCGCGACGGGATCTCGTAGTTGCCGATGCGGATCTGGTCGGAACCGTCGGAGATTTGCTGGAACACAGTCTTGCTGCCATCCAGGTCGTCGCGGCTCTGATCGACGCAGGCCAGTTGCACGGTTTCGCCGACTTCGATGCTGCCCGAATCCGGTGTTTCCTTGCCCATCAGCATGCGGAACAGGGTCGACTTACCGGCACCGTTACCGCCGATCACGCCAACAATGGCGCCCTTCGGCATCGAGAACGACAGGTTGTCGATCAGCACGCGATCGCCGTAGCCCTTGGTGACGTTCTTGAATTCGATGACCTTGTCGCCCAGGCGCGGACCGGCCGGGATGTAGATCTCGTTGGTTTCGCTGCGCTTCTGGAATTCCTGCGATTGCATTTCTTCGAAGCGTTGCAGACGTGCCTTGGATTTCGACTGGCGGGCCTTGGCGCCTTTGCGCACCCACTCCAGTTCTTCCTTCATGGCTTTTTCGTGCGCCGACTGCTGCTTGGATTCAGCGGCCAGACGATCGGACTTGGCTTCGAGCCAACCCGAGTAGTTGCCTTCGTACGGAATGCCCGCGCCGCGGTCGAGTTCCAGAATCCAGCCGGCGACATTGTCGAGGAAGTAACGGTCGTGCGTGATCGCTACCACGGTACCCGGGAAGTCGTGCAGGAAGTGCTCCAGCCACGCCACCGAATCGGCGTCCAAGTGGTTGGTTGGTTCGTCGAGCAGCAGCATGTCCGGGGCGGACAGCAGCAGGCGGCACAGGGCCACACGACGTTTTTCACCACCGGAAAGGAATTCGACTTTGGCATCCCACGCCG
Source organism: Pseudomonas sp. NPDC087690 (assembly GCF_044743175.1). Classification (NCBI taxonomy): domain Bacteria; kingdom Pseudomonadati; phylum Pseudomonadota; class Gammaproteobacteria; order Pseudomonadales; family Pseudomonadaceae; genus Pseudomonas; species Pseudomonas sp. NPDC087690. Next base: position 96,523 of record NZ_JBIUVX010000013.1, on the reverse strand, counting down.
GCAGACGCAGTGCGTCGGCGGCGACTTCCAGTTGGCGATCAAGGTTGTGACCGTCGCTGGCTTGCAGGATCGCTTCGAGCTTGGCCTGTTCGGCAGCCAGTTTGTCGAAGTCGGCATCTTCTTCAGCGTAAGCCGCGTAGACCTCGTCCAGGCGGGCCTGGGCGTTCTTGATCACGCTGACCGCTTCCTCGACCACTTCACGCACGGTCTTGGTTGGGTCAAGTTGCGGCTCTTGCGGCAGATAACCGATATTCAGTTCCGGCATCGGACGGGCTTCGCCCTCGAACTCGGTGTCGACGCCGGCCATGATTTTCAGCAGCGTGGACTTACCCGAACCGTTGAGGCCGAGTACGCCGATCTTGGCGCCGGGGAAGAACGACAGCGAAATGTTTTTGAGAATTTCCCGCTTCGGCGGAACAACTTTGCCCAGCCGATGCATGGTGAAGACGTATTGAGCCATGGAGAACCTTGGGTCAGTGACAGATGAATGATTGCAGCGCAGGCGATGCCCGGCCAGACCATGCGCGTCGTTCACTTGATGGTTATCAATGCGTGCGCGCTGAAAAAGTCTGAGTCTAGGAGCTGGAACGCTCCCGCGTAACCGGCAAAGCTACCTTAATGACCGGTGGCAGTCCAGCCGAGCGGGGCTGGCACTTCGCCACAACTCAAGGCATGCTAGCCGCCCTCTGGGCGTCCGGCATATAGTGCACGTCGCGCCAGTCCAGCCAGACCGCAGGATTACAGCTTGTCCAATGTCACTCCGCCAGCTTCTGTGAGCGCGTCCAATCCGGCGACCGGCTCGCCCCTGCGCGGAACATTAAAGGGCGCGCTGGCGACACTGGTGCTGTTGCTGTTGGCATTGCTGTTCTGGCAACTGCTCGATCAATTGCGCGAAACCCAGAAGAACCAGCGCCAGTACACCATCGATTACACCGCCGACCTCGCTTCGCAGGTCAGTCTGAACATGGCGCTGAACGCGCAAATCGCCCTCAACCTGCTACCGATCGTCGAGCAACCGCAAACCGCCGACGAACAGCAGGTCCTGCTGCGCAAACTTCAACAGTCGTTGCCCGATCTGCGCAGCATGGCGTTGCTCAGCCCGTCCGGGCGGATCATCAGCGACAGCGCGGCCGATAATTCGGACGCCGACTACCTGACCGAACTGGTCCGGCGCAGCCGTGCCCAGGCGCACTATTTCAGCAATGCCGACGACGGCTCAGTGGTGCATTTGCTACTGCATCAGGCCAGCGGCAGCACACGCGGTTACTGGGCCTTGCGCCTGACGCCTACGTTTTTCAATTCGCTGACCAAGCAGGGCGAGACTGGCGCACGCCCGCTGTGGCTGGTGGAGAACCGCATCAACCATCAGATCATCAGCCGCGACGAAGCGCTGCCGTCGGCCAATCCCGGCGTGCTGACCCCTGACGATCTGGCCAACACCGTGCTGACCGTGCCGCTGAGCAGCAGCGACTGGCAATTGCGCGGCCTGTTCGACCGCCAGCGCGTGCTCGAAGAATTGCTGCCGGCGTTCATCGGCAAATGCCTGTTGGGCCTGGCGTTCTCGATGCTGCCGGTGATCGCGCTGTTGAACATGCGCCGCCGCCAGCGCCAGTTGCATGAAGGTCGTCGACGTTATCAGGATATTTTCGAAGGCACTGGCGTCGCCCTGTGCGTACTGGATCTTTCCGGTCTCAAGCAGGTTTTCGACAAGGCCCGGATCCAGACCAGCGATCAGCTCAAGGCCTGGCTCGACCAGCCGCAGCAGCGCCAGCAATTGCTCCAGGAACTGCGTGTCACCGAGGTCAATCAGGTGGCGTTGCAACTGCTCAACGTCAATTCCTGCGAGCACGCCTGGCAGCTGTTGATCGACGGCCATCCACACCGCCAGTGCGCCATTGGCAATCAGATACTCGATGCCGTATTGCAGCAACAGGATCAGCTGGAGCTGGAAATCAAGCTGCCGGACATCAATGGCCGCGACCAGCACCTGTGGATGGTGCTGCGCCTGCCGACCGAGCAGCACGACTACAAAGCGGTGATCCTGAGCATCAACGACATCACCAGCCGCAAGCTGATCGAACTGTCGTTGCTCGAACGCGAAGGTTTCTGGTCGGACGTGGTGCGCACCGTGCCGGATCATCTGTATGTGCAGGACGTCATCAGCCAGCGGATGATTTTCAGCAACCATCACCTGGGCCAGACGCTCGGTTACAACCGTACCGAACTGCACCAGATGGGCGAGTATTTCTGGGAAATCCTGCTGCACCCCGAAGACGCCGACTATTACCATCGCTCGCGGCAGATGCAGCGTCACGCCGGTTACAGCCAGTTGCTGCAGTGCCAGTTGCGCTTCCGCCATCGCGACGGCAAATGGCGGCGCTTCGATATTCGCGAGCAGGCGCTGGCACGCGACAAGCACGATCAAGTCACGCGGATCATCGGCGTGGCCAAGGACATCACCGAGCAGATCGAAGCCAGCGAATCGCTGCGCGACAGCGAACAGCGCTACCGCATGCTCGCCGAAAGCATCAGCGATGTGATCTTCTCCACCGACAGCAAGCTCTCGCTGAACTACGTCAGCCCGTCGGTGCAGGCGGTGCTGGGGTATGACGCCGAGTGGATTTTCCAGAACGGCTGGCAATCGACCATTGCCAACCCGCAGCAACTGAGCGGCATCTACACGCTGATGGACCGGGTCAGCAAAGCCCTCGATAAACCCGAGCAACTGGCGCTGTTGCGCAGCCAGGTGCAGACGCAAATGTTCCTGTTCGACTGCCTGCGCGCCGATGGCCGCAAGATCCCGATCGAGCTGCGTCTGGTGCTGGTGTGGGACGAGCACGGCGCGTTCGAAGGTGTGCTCGGTGTCGGTCGCGACATCAGCCAGCAGCGCCGCGCGGAAAAAGACCTGCGCATGGCCGCGACGGTTTTCGAACACTCGACCTCGGCGATTCTGATCACCGACCCGGCCGGCTACATCGTTCAGGCCAACGAAGCGTTCAGCCGTGTCAGTGGCTACGCGGTGAGCGAAGTGCTCGACCAGTTACCGAACATGCTCACCGTCGACGAGCAGCAGGACGCACACTTGCGCTACGTGCTCAAGCAACTGCACGAACACAGCACGTGGGAAGGCGAAGTCTGGATGAAGCGCCGTAACGGCGAGCACTATCCGGCGTGGGTCGGCATCACCGCCGTACTCGACGACGAGGGTGATCTGGCCAGTTACGTGTGTTTCTTCAGCGACATCAGTGAGCGCAAGGCCAGCGAGCAACGCATTCACCGCCTCGCCTATTACGACGCCCTGACCCATTTGCCGAACCGCACGCTGTTCCAGGATCGCCTGCACACCGCGCTGCAATCGGCCGAACGGCAGAAGTCGTGGGTGGTGCTGATGTTCCTCGACCTCGACCGTTTCAAACCGATCAACGACTCCCTCGGTCACGCTGCCGGCGACCGCATGTTGAAAGACATGGCCACGCGCCTGCTGGCCTGCGTTGACGATGACGACACCGTGGCGCGCATGGGCGGCGACGAATTCACCTTGCTGCTGCAACACCGTTCCAGCCGCGAAATGGCGCTGAACCGGGCGATTCATGTCGCCGAACAGATTCTCGGCAGCCTGGTGCGGCCATTCGTGCTCGAGGGCCGCGAGTTCTTCGTCACCGCCAGTATCGGCATCGCTCTGAGTCCGCAGGACGGCAACGAACTCAGCCAGTTGATGAAGAACGCGGACACCGCGATGTACCACGCCAAGGAACGTGGCAAGAACAACTTCCAGTTCTATCAGGCCGACATGAACGCCAGTGCGCTGGAGCGACTGGAACTGGAAAGCGACTTGCGCCACGCCCTGGAGCAGAACGAATTCGTCCTGTATTACCAACCGCAGTTCAGCGGCGATGGCAAGCGTCTGACCGGTGCCGAAGCACTGTTGCGCTGGCGCCATCCACGTCGTGGACTGGTGCCGCCGGGGGATTTCATTCCAGTGCTGGAAGAACTCGGTCTGGTGGTGGACGTTGGCGACTGGGTGATCAGCGAGGCTTGCCGCCAACTGAAGACCTGGCACCAGAATCGTGTACGCGTGCCGAAGGTTTCGGTGAACATCTCGGCGCGGCAGTTCTCCGACGGCCAGCTCGGCACGCGGATCGCCACGATCCTGCGCGAAACCGGCCTGCCGCCGGCGTGTCTGGAGCTGGAGCTGACCGAAAGTATCCTGATGCGCGAAGTCAGCGAGGCGATGCAGATTCTCGCCGGGCTGAAAAACCTCGGCCTGAGCATTGCGGTCGACGACTTCGGCACCGGGTATTCATCGCTGAACTACCTCAAGCAATTTCCGATCGACGTGTTGAAGATCGACCGTACGTTTGTTGACGGCTTACCGTCGGGCGAACAGGACGCGCAGATTGCCCGGGCGATCATCGCGATGGCGCACAGCCTGAATCTGGCGGTGATCGCCGAGGGTGTGGAGACCCATGAACAACTGGACTTCCTGCGTGAGCATGGCTGCGATGAGGTTCAAGGGTATCTGTTCGGGCGACCGATGCCGGCGAGCCGCTTTGAAGCGCAGTTCAGCAATGACGCGTTGTTCATGTTCGACTGAAGACTTGTGGTGCAGCCATCGCGAGCAGGCTCACTCCTACAAGGGATTGATGTCGATCACAAGTTTTAAGCTCACCTCGGATACTGTAGGAGTGAGCCTGCTCGCGATTGGGTCGGCAGAAACACCACTGATCTGCGCATGAACGCCACTTGTCTGCGACATGATGTCGTTTCATATGCCATCCAAAACCCATTGGGTTAGAATGCCCCCCTTTTCTGCCCCCGATCCTTGAGGACCGCCATGTTCAGCCGTGATTTGACTATTGCCAAGTACGACGCCGACCTTTTTGCCGCCATGGAGCAAGAAGCTCAGCGCCAGGAAGAACACATTGAGCTGATCGCTTCGGAAAACTACACCAGCCCAGCGGTGATGGAAGCTCAAGGCTCGGTCCTGACCAACAAGTACGCTGAAGGCTACCCAGGCAAGCGTTACTACGGTGGTTGCGAGTACGTCGACATCGTTGAGCAACTGGCCATCGACCGCGCCAAAGAGCTGTTCGGCGCCGATTACGCCAACGTTCAGCCACACGCCGGTTCGCAAGCCAACGCGGCTGTTTACCTGGCCCTGCTGCAAGGTGGCGACACCATTCTGGGCATGAGCCTGGCCCACGGTGGTCACCTGACCCACGGCGCCAGCGTTTCCTCCTCCGGCAAGCTGTACAACGCCGTGCAGTACGGCATCGACGCCAATGGCCTGATCGACTACGACGAAGTCGAGCGCCTGGCCGTTGAGCACAAGCCGAAAATGATCGTCGCCGGTTTCTCTGCCTACTCGCAGATCCTCGACTTCCCACGCTTCCGCGCCATCGCGGACAAGGTTGGTGCTTACCTGTTCGTCGACATGGCTCACGTGGCCGGTCTGGTTGCCGCGGGTGTTTACCCGAACCCGGTGCCATTCGCTGACGTCGTGACCACCACCACGCACAAGACCCTGCGCGGTCCACGTGGCGGCCTGATCCTGGCGCGCGCCAACGCCGACATCGAGAAGAAGCTGAACTCCGCGGTATTCCCGGGCGCCCAGGGTGGCCCGCTGGAGCACGTGATTGCTGCCAAGGCGATCTGCTTCAAGGAAGCACTGCAGCCTGAGTTCAAGGCCTACCAGGAACAAGTGGTACTGAACGCCCAGGCCATGGCCGAAGTGTTCATCGAGCGCGGTTTCGACGTGGTTTCGGGCGGTACCAAGAACCACCTGTTCCTGCTGTCGCTGATCAAGCAGGACATCTCCGGTAAAGACGCCGACGCCGCTCTGGGCAAAGCGTTCATCACCGTGAACAAGAACTCGGTGCCAAACGATCCACGCTCGCCGTTCGTCACTTCCGGCCTGCGCTTCGGTACCCCGGCTGTGACCACTCGCGGCTTCAAGCAAGCCGAGTGCAAAGAACTGGCCGGCTGGATCTGCGACATCCTGGCAGACCTGAACAACGAAGCGGTGATCGACGCCGTTCGTGAGAAAGTCAAAGCCATTTGCAAGAAACTGCCGGTATACGGCGCGTAATCGCGACGTCAAACCCGCAGCATGAAAAACCGGCCAAGTGATTGGCCGGTTTTTTTTCGTCTGCAGGAAAGCGATATCGTCTCCCTCCTTTGGGCTCATTACTTTCGGCGCTTGAACACTGAAACAACAACTTAAGTAAAAACACACCCACCAATAAAACTTAGCTGATAGTGTTTAGCCGAGGTAAACCAATAACCCAATAACAACTGAAAAAGTCGTGGAAAAGGTTTTTAACAATCGCTAAAAATCACAGTATCAATAACTCAAGGAAGAGTTCATGAGCACCAACAGGCAGAAATCCTTTATAGCAACACTGGAACTTGACCAGCATCACCTCGATATCCTCGGGGCATTATATGAAACACCGACCCTGCGCATTGATAAATCCTTTTCGGGCGGCTTTTATACCGGAGCCTCCATCAAACTCAATGATGCTCATCTACTGGGCCGCCGTCCGCACGGGGAAGTAAAAAATGCGTCGCCCATGAACATTTACTTTCGCTGCACCGATGACTATTACCACCTCTACATCCGTTCCCACGCCACTCATACCGGCCATTGCATCAGCAAGGATGTCGGCGGCGTGCTGGGTGCCTTCCTGCCGGCAGGCGGTGACACCACCTCGTTCAACCTACTGAGTCTGGATAATCGAACCATCACCCTTGAGGACATGGGACGTGATACTCAGCGGGTTCGGCTCAAGGCCCGCAACTCCGGACACATCAGCGCCGTTCGCCGCCGAGGCGCCCCCTACAGCTACCTGGCCGGGACTGATAACGACGGCATCCCGTTCACACTGCGAATCATTGAGCGCAATGCCTCGTTCATCAGTGATCCAGACGAAATCTGACAACACAAACATTTGCATGCTTGCGCCCACTTGCGGCCAAGTGACTTATCTATTCGCATTAAAAAAGAAGACACTTATGAGTACCGACCAAGAAAAATCGTTTACTGCAACCATTAGCACTCGCTTTGGTCAACCTCACTTTCCGAAGTTGACTTATGGCAGGGCAATCAGCACTCCGCGTCCGGATTACGAGGCCTTTACCTTCTCCTACCAGATAGATGTTTCAAACTATCTTTTTCTCAAGCCCGATGTAGCCCCCGACGCCTTGACCTTTTATTTCCGGTGCCTCGACGACTACTACACAATCTACATTTTCACGCCGGGCGAGTATTACTACAGAACCATCAGTCGAGAAGAAAAAGACTTCTTGAATGCCTATGCAACCGAAGATGGCGATCAGACCACCTTCAACTTGCTGAACGCCAAAGGCAACATCATCACCCTCGATGAAATCGACACGGACACTCCCACCGTCAGAATACGGACCCGAGGCGGTGCTCTGCTCTGCGCAGGGCAAAGTCGCAGTAAATACGATCCGAAAGTGGGTACTTTCGTGCGCACCAACCACAATCGCAGTGCAGGTGTTATCGACTTCAAGTTGAACATCCTCCAGCGTAACGTGCCTTACTGAGCAGGATCCCAACACCGCGCCCGGCCAGTCATGACCGGGCATCGCCTCTCGAACGCCGCCCGCCACAACAGCATTGCGCACCACTGGTCAGACCGGTCATGCCAATTTTGTGCTTCCCCCTTGTATTACTGAAAAAACCGAGCGTAGACTGCGCCTGCACTGGACATACCGGTAAGACCACAATAATTAAGTCCTGAATCTGATGTGCTCCGCACACGGCAGCCAGGACACCGACCAGGATTCCTCCCATGCTCAGATGGTGCTCGCGTTCAATCTTTCTCCAAGTGGTTCTCGGACTGATGCTCGGCATCGTCTGCGGGCTGACCCTCCCCGAATACTCGGCCCAGCTCAAACCGCTCGGCGACGGTTTCATCAAACTGATCAAGATGCTCATTGGCCTGATCGTGTTCTGCGTGGTGGTCAGCGGTATCAGCGGCGCGGGCGATCTGAAGAAGGTCGGGCGCATCGGCCTCAAGTCGGTGATCTACTTTGAAGTGCTGACCACCATCGCTTTGGTGATCGGCCTGGTCTTCGCCTTCAGCACTGGCATCGGCAGCGGCGCGAATATTCATCTGGAGCAGCTGTCCACCACCGACATGGGCGATCTCGCCGAACGCGGCCAGCACATGCACACCACCACGCAGTTCCTGATGGACCTGATCCCGACGTCGGTGATCGGTGCCTTCGCTGACAACAACATTCTGCAGGTTCTACTGTTCTCGGTGCTGTTCGGCAGTGCGTTGAATCTGGTCGGTGAAGCCGCTTCCGGAATCTCGCGACTGATCAACGAACTGAGCCATGTGATCTTCCGGATCATGGGCATGATCGTGCGTCTGGCACCAATCGGCGTGTTCGGCGCCATCGCTTTCACCACCAGCAAATATGGCCTCGACTCCCTGCAACATCTGGGTAGCCTGGTCGGTTTGTTCTACCTGACCTGCATCGCGTTCGTCAGCGTGATTCTCGGTCTGGTGATGCGTGCCTCTGGCCTGCGCATGTGGCCGCTGTTGAAGTATCTGCGTGAAGAACTGCTGATCGTCATGGGCACCGCCTCGTCCGACGCCGTGCTGCCACAGATCATGCGCAAACTCGAACACCTCGGCATCGGCAGTTCGACCGTGGGTCTGGTGATTCCGACCGGGTACTCGTTCAATCTCGACGGTTTTTCGATCTACCTCACCCTGGCCATTGTGTTCATCGCCAATGCCACCGGTACACCACTGGCGATGACCGACTTGCTGACCATTCTGCTGGTGTCGCTGATTACCTCCAAAGGTGCCCACGGCATTCCCGGTTCGGCACTGGTGATTCTGGCGGCAACGTTGACGGCAATTCCGGCGATCCCGGTGGTCGGTCTGGTGCTCGTGCTCGCAGTGGACTGGTTCATGGGCATCGGTCGGGCGCTGACCAACCTGATCGGCAACTGCGTTGCCACGGTAGCGATCGCCCGTTGGGAAAAGGACATCGACGTACAACGCGCCAACAAAGTACTCAGCGGTCAGCAGGGCTACACCTTTCAACCGCGTAAAGCAGCAACTCCGGCGCACCAGCAGGAGTTCTGATTTAACCCTGCAGGAGTGGCCGCAGGCTGCGATCTTTTGATCTGGTTTGCGGCGCCCCTTTAGGCACATGGAGCAAGACAAGTGATCACCACATCAACCGTCGTCAACTCAGTCGTAGAAAAACTGCGGGCCGCATTGGCCCGTGGCCAGTGGCGCTCCGGCGACATGCTGCCGGGCCAGCGCGAACTCGCCGAACAGCTGGGCATCAGTCGTCCGAGCCTGCGCGAAGCAGTGATCGTCCTGGAAACCCTCGGCCTCGTCCGCTCGATGCCGGGCAAAGGCGTGATCGTACTCGACGCGCAATTCAGCGACAGTCAAAGCCACGACAGTGCAGTCGCCGGTGCCAGCCTCGAAGATGTGCTGCAACTGCGCTACACCCTTGAGCCGTTCATTGTTGGCCTGGTCGCGCAGTCGATCAGCAGCAAGGAAGTCGGCCAGTTGCGCCTGACCCTGATGGACATGCGCGAAGCCCTTGAGGCCGGTGACAGTGAGGCCGGGGTCAGCGCCTACATCGCCTTCCACGAAGAACTGTTCACCCTGACCTCGAACCCGATTTTCCAGAGCGTGGTGCAGCAAACCAGCAATGCGCTCAAGCAGAGTGCCGAAGTGCTGCGTAACTCCCCGGAACATTTGGCCGAACGCCTGGAAGAAAACGAAGCCGTGGTGCGCGCAATCCGCAGCAAGAACAGCGCCCAGGCCAGTGCCGAAATGCGCCGGCACATTCTGCGCGAAGGTCAACGCATGGGCATCGAGCTGAATATTCCGGATGACAACCTGAGTCGCTGATTCCTATTGGAGACAGGCTATGAACAGTTTCGCCTCACCGTCGCACACCCACCCGACTACTGCGCCCCTGCCCTTTTCCCGCGTAAGGGCGCCGACGGACGATCTGTATCCGCGACTGTTCGATGCGATTCTGGAACAGCGCCTTGATCCGGACAGCCGATTCACTGAGGACAGTTTGAAAGAGATGTTCAGTGTCAGTCGTGCGGATGTGCGCCGGGTGCTGACGCAGTTGTCGCTTGAGCAAGTCATTGTCCTGCGCGCCAACCATCGCCCGCGTGTGGCGGCCCCTGATCGCGAGCAGACACGGCAGACTTTGCACGCACGACGGCTGACTGAAAGTACGTTGGTACGTTTGGCCTGCCAGTGCCCGCAGGCTGACGGCATGAAACGCTTGCGCGGGTTGATCGAGCGCGAGCGTCAGGCTGTCGAGCAGGATCGGCGCGGGATGGCGATTCGCTTGTCGGGGGAGTTTCATCTGCACTTGGCGCAGATGGCGGGGAATGCGCCGTTGGCGAATTTTTTGGGCAGTCTGGTGCCGCTGACGTCGTTGGCGATTGCGCGGTGTGAGGGTACTACGCACAGTTGTTGCGCATGGCAGGAGCATTTGGTGCTGGTTGAGGCCGTCGAGCGAGGCGATGTTTCCAAGGCCGCGATGTTGATGAATCGGCATCTGGATCATCTTGAGCAGACGCTGCTGGGTTCAGATCTTGAGCATTGTGTTGCAGGTTAGATTGCTATCGCGAGCAGGCTCACTCCTACATTTGAAACGCGTTCCCCTGTAGGAGTGAGCCTGATCGCGATGGCGTCATCATTGACACTACAAACCCATCAGGCAGAAACCACCCTGGCAAACCCCGCCCGAATCTTCTCTTCCGGCAAATCATCAGCAATAAACACAATCACGCTTTCCCGCGCCTCTCCCTCGGCCCATTCGGTGTCCCAGTCGAAACCATAGAGTTTCAGCACACCCTGAAACACCAGGCGGCGATCTTCGCCAGCAATGCTCAGCACGCCTTTGTAACGCAGCAATTGTTTGCCGTGCTCTTCGAGCAATTCATTCATGAACTCGCTGAGCTGATCAATATCCAGCGGTTGATCGGTGCGCAGCACCAGACTGGAAATGCGATCAATCGACGGTGCCTTGGTGACCGGACGCAGGCTCAATCCGCCGCCGAGGTCGGCGTTGAGATTAAAGCCGCGCACATCGAGCAGTTCAGCCAGATCAATATTGCCGTGCTCAACCACACGAACCGGCGCACGCCGGTTGATCCGTGTCAGGCGTTCGCTCAACGCGTTGAACGTGGCTTCGTCGACCAGATCGGTCTTGCTCACCAGCAAGCGGTCGGCGAAACCGATCTGCGCCTGGGCGATGGTCTGAGTCAGGTGCACGTCGGCATGCGCGGCATCGACCAGGGTAATGATGCCGTCGAGCAGGTATCGCTCACGCAGCTCTTCATCGATGAAAAAGGTCTGCGCGACCGGCGCTGGATCGGCCAGACCGGTGCATTCGATCACTAGGCGATCGAAGGCGATCTCGCCGCTGTCCAGCCGTTCGAGCAGCAGGTACAGGGCTTTGGTCAGGTCGGTGTGGATGGTGCAGCAGACGCAGCCGTTGGCCAGGGTCATGACCTGGACGGGTTCATCACCGAGCAATTGGCTATCGATGCCGGCGTCGCTGAATTCGTTTTCGATCACGGCGATTTTCAGGCCGTGCTCGGCTTTCAAAATATGGCGCAGCAAAGTGGTCTTGCCGGCACCGAGGAAACCGCTGAGTACCGTGACCGGGATGGGAGAGGACAAAACTCGATCTCCTGAAAAGAAACACAAAACAAATGTGGGAGCCAGCCTGCTGGCGATGAGGGTGTATCAGTCGACATGACTGTCGAATGACACTCCGCAATCGCCAGCAGGGCTAGCTCCCACAGGGGATTACCTCAACCTCTGCGCTGTCAGCTCAACAGCACTTCGGCCCACCCTTGCCACCGTAACGGGCCTCCTGACGTTCGCGAAAGAACATCTCGTAGCTCATCACCGGTTTGTCCGGGTGCTTGGTTTGCATATGCTCGACGTAGGTGTCGTAGTCGGGCATGCCGACCATCAGGCGCGCGGCCTGACCGAGGTATTTACCGAGGCGACTCAGGTCATTGAACATGGTGCAATCCTCTGGTTACGCGTCCGGCAGAGCCTGGAATGGCGATTCTTTATCCGTGCGCTCTTTTTTGCCCCAGGCGGCGATGCCGACCTTGAGCGCATAGAACAGGATGCTGAAGACCACGAACAGGAACAGCGCGGTGAGCGTTGCGTTGGTGTAGGCGTTGAAGATCACGTGCTGCATCTGCTCGACGCTTTTTGCCGGGGCCAGCACCTGACCGTTGGCCAGCGCATCGCTGTACTTCTTGGCCAGCGACAGGAAGCCGATCGCCGGGTTGGCGTCGAACAACTTGATGAAGCCTGCAGTCGTGGTGCAGATCAGCAGCCAGGTGGCTGGCAGCAGGGTGACCCAAATGTAACGCTGACGCTTCATTTTGATCAGAACCACGGTGCCGAGCATCAGCGCAATACCCGCCAGCATCTGGTTGGAGATACCGAACAGTGGCCACAAGGTGTTGATGCCGCCCAGTGGATCGATCACGCCTTGGTACAGCAGCCAGCCCCACATTGCCACACAACCGGCGGTGGCGATCAGGTTGGCAGTCCACGATTCGGTACGCTTCAGCGCCGGAACGAAGGAGCCCAACAGATCCTGCAGCATGAAGCGCCCGGCACGAGTACCGGCGTCAACCGCGGTCAGGATGAACAGTGCCTCGAACAGGATCGCGAAGTGGTACCAGAACGCCATGGTGTTTTCACCCGGCAGAACACTGTGCAGGATCTGTGCGATACCGACCGCCAGGGTTGGCGCACCACCGGCACGGGCCAGGATGGTGGTTTCGCCAATGTCATGCGCCACGGCTTGCAGCGCTTCCGGCGTGATCGCAAAGCCCCAGCTGGAAACCACTTGCGCAACCGATGCGACATCACTGCCAACAACGGCGGCCGGGCTGTTCATCGCGAAGTACACGCCAGGCTCGATCACCGACGCGGCGACCATGGCCATGATGGCGACGAACGACTCCATCAGCATGCCGCCGTAACCGATGTAACGGGCGTTGGTTTCGTTATCCAGCAGCTTCGGCGTGGTGCCCGAAGAAATCAGCGCGTGGAAACCGGAAACCGCACCGCAAGCGATGGTGATGAACAGGAACGGGAACAGACCGCCCTTCCACACCGGACCGGTGCCGTCGACGAACTGGGTCAGCGCCGGCATTTTCAGCTCGGGCATGGTGATCAGAATACCGATCGCCAGGGCGACGATGGTGCCGATCTTGAGGAACGTCGACAGATAGTCACGCGGTGCCAGAATCAGCCACACCGGCAGCGAGGCCGCGACGAAACCGTAACCGACCAGCATCCAGGTAATCTGCACGCCGGTGAAGGTGAACGCCTTGGCCCACACCGGATCAGCAGCAATCTGCCCGCCCAGCCAGATCGAACCGAGCAGCAGCAACACGCCGACCACGGAGATTTCGCCGATACGGCCCGGGCGGATGTAGCGCATGTAAATGCCCATGAACATCGCGATCGGGATGGTCGCCATCACGGTGAAGATGCCCCATGGGCTCTCGGCCAGCGCTTTAACCACGATCAATGCCAGCACCGCGAGGATGATGATCATGATCAGGAAGCAGCCGAACAGTGCGATGGTGCCGGGAATGCGGCCCATTTCTTCACGCACCATGTCGCCCAGGGAACGGCCGTTGCGCCGGGTCGACATGAACAGAACCATGAAGTCCTGCACCGCGCCCGCTAGCACCACACCGGCAATCAGCCACAGCGTGCCGGGCAAGTAGCCCATCTGCGCCGCCAATACCGGGCCGACCAGAGGTCCGGCGCCAGCGATGGCAGCGAAGTGGTGACCGAAAAGAATGTGTTTGTTGGTCGGCACATAGTCCAGACCGTCGTTGTTGAGCACGGCGGGGGTGGCCCGACGCGGGTCCAGTTGCATCACATTGTTAGCGATGAACAGACTGTAGTAACGGTACGCAACCAGATAAATGGCCACGGCAGCGACCACGATCCACAAGGCGTTGATCGCCTCGCCGCGGCGCAATGCCACTACGCCCAGGGCGCACGCTCCTACGATTGCCAGCACTAGCCAGGGTAAGTGGCGTAGCAGGCTATTATTATTTTTCATTTTATTATTCCAGCCAGGGTGGACAAGAAAGACAGCCACCCCGAGTTTAGCGCTAACGGCGCCAAAGGCCATACCCCGACATTGGTCTATCTGGCCCGTCTGCGCTGGCACGCGCGAACAATGCGGGTCTATAGTCAGCGAATCTTCGGAGGATTGCGCCATGAGCGAGCACCCAGCCAACCGTCGTCGCTTCAAACGTATTGCGTTCGATGCCAGAACCGAGCTGAGTCAGGCCGAGTACATCTGGCCCGTCAAGTTGATCGACCTCTCGCTCAAAGGGCTGTTGATCGAGCGACCGGAGCCGTGGCTGGGGGACGCGCAGAAGGATTTCTTCGTCGATATTCATCTGAGCGAAGACGTCGATATCGAGATGGATGTGCACTTGGCCCATGAAGAGAACGGCCAGTTGGGGTTTGTCTGCCGGCACATCAGTCTGGAGTCGATCCAGCGCTTGCGGCGATTGATCGAGCTGAATCTGGCTGACGAAGCCGAACTGGAACGCGAACTGGGCGCGCTGATCGAAATCTGAAGCTTGCCCCTGTAGGAGCTGCCGCAGGCTGCGATCTTTTGATCTTCAAAACAAAGTCAAAAGATCGCAGCCTGCGGCAGCTCCTACAGGGTATCTCTGGTTATTCGAAAAGTGCGTCGAGCGCCTGTTCGAGGCGGGTCACGGCGATGATCTGCAAACCCGGAGGTGATTCCTTCGGCGCATTGCCCTTCGGCACGATCGCCCGTTTGAAACCATGCTTCGCCGCTTCCTTCAAGCGCTCTTGACCGCTCGGCACTGGGCGCACTTCGCCGGACAGGCCGACCTCACCGAACACCAACAGATCATGCGGCAACGGTCGGTTGCGCAAACTCGACATCACCGCGGCCATCAACGCCAGGTCAGACGCCGTTTCCAGCACCTTCACCCCACCGACGACGTTGAGAAATACATCCTGATCGTGAGTCGGAATCCCGCCATGGCGGTGCAAAACGGCAAGCAACATCGCCAAACGGTTCTGATCCAGGCCCAGCGTCACCCGACGCGGATTGGCCAGATGGCTGTCATCGACCAGCGCCTGCACTTCCACCAGCATCGGCCGCGTGCCTTCCCACGTCGCCATGACCACACTGCCTGGAACTTCTTCCTGCGCGCGGGTGAGAAAAATCGCCGACGGGTTGGAGACTTCTTTCAAGCCCTTGTCGGTCATGCCGAACACGCCCAACTCGTTGACCGCGCCGAAACGGTTTTTCACCGCGCGCAGCAAACGCAGACGACCATCGGACTCACCTTCGAAATACAACACGGTGTCGACCATATGCTCGAGCACACGCGGACCGGCCAGCGCGCCTTCCTTGGTCACGTGGCCGACGAGGAAAATCGCCGTGCCGCTCTGCTTGGCGTAGCGCACCAGCAGCGCCGCGCTCTCGCGCACCTGGGATACGCCGCCGGGCGCCGATTGCAGTTGTTCGGTGAAGATCGTCTGAATCGAGTCGATCACCATCACCTTGGGCTTTTCCTGGCGAGCTGTGGCGATGATGGTTTCGATGCAGGTTTCAGTCATGACTCGCAGTTGATCCTGCGGCAAGCCGAGACGGCGGGCGCGCATCGCCACTTGTTGCTGAGATTCTTCGCCAGTGACGTAAAGGGCGGGCATGCTCTTGGCGAGGTTGCACAGGGTCTGCAACAGAATGGTTGACTTGCCGATCCCGGGATCGCCGCCGATCAACACCACAGAACCGTCGACCAGACCGCCGCCGAGCACGCGATCCAGTTCACCGGAAGCGGTGGAGAAGCGCGGAATCTCTTCAATGCTGACTTCGGCCAGGGTCTTGATCTGTGCCTGCTGCCCGGCCCAGCCGGTGCGACCGGTGGGTGCTGTGGCGCCGCCACTTTCGATCATGGTTTCGGTCAGGGTGTTCCAGGCACCACACTCCCCACACTGCCCGGCCCACTTGGGAAAGGTTGCGCCGCACTCGGTGCAGCCGTACATGCGCTTGGCCTTGGCCATCTCGATCCCCCGGAAAAAACGGCGATGATAACGCAGCTGTCGTCGATCAGCGCGGCGCGCTGGTACGGATTTCCCCGTTGGCCAGACGTGTGGCGCTATTGCCCAACGGATCCTCGGCATTCAGATCGGCGCCCCTGGTTTTCAGTGCATCGAGCAATTCCAGGCGTTTGAACAACCCGGCGTACATGGCAGCCGTCTGCCCGGCGCCATTGCGTTGGTCAGGGCTGCAATGGGTAGCCATCAGGCGCCGGGCGATCTGCAACTCGCCTTTGAAGATCGCCCCCATCAGCGCGGTATTGCCGCGTTGATCCTGCGCACAGGCGTCGGCCCCGGCCGCGAGCAAACGCTCCACCGCCGGCGCCTGACCGTGATAGGCCGCCAGAATCAATGCGGTGTAACCCTTGCCGTCACGGGTATCGAGGGAATAGCCGGACTCGATGAAGGTCTCGAGCATCGGTACATCACCGCGCCGGGCGGCGTCGAAATAGTAGTCCTGCAGTTGGGCCTTGATCGCCTCAGGGTTCTGTTCGGCCAGCGCAGCAAAGGACTGGCAGCCGAGCAGCAAGAATAGAAGAACACGCATAAACCACCTCCTTGAACAGAACGGGGCCTGATTCAGGCCCCGCATGGCATTGCGTCGAAATCAGTCGACCAGCTTGGCCGCCAACGCCTTGACTCGACTCAGGTCACCCTTGGCCACTGCCGTCACACCGCTGCCGTATTCCGGATCAGCCTTATAAAGGAAAGACAGGATGATGTGCTTGCTCTCGTCATCGGTGGTCGCCAGCGAGCCGCCAAAGCTCTCGATCAGGTCACGACGTTCCTTCTGGCTGAATGAGCGATACAGTTCACCGGCCTGTTTGAAGTTCTGCTCTCGTGTAATTTTCGCCTGCTGAGTGTTGCCGGACAGCGCCGACTGGCTGTAGCGCGCACTATTTGCTTCTTCACGCGGCTGCAAACGGCTTGGCTGATAATTCACCCCGGAGTTGCTCGCGCCGATGTTCATTGCGCCATCCTGATTGCCGTTATTCACCGCAACCTTCGGTGCGTTGATCGGCAGTTGCAAAGCGTTGGCGCCGAGACGATACATCTGCGTATCGGCATAAGAGAACACTCGACCTTGCAACAAACGATCTTCCGATGGCTCGATACCCGGAACTACATTGGCTGGCGCCATGGCCACTTGTTCGGTCTCCTGAAATACGTTTTGCGGATTTCGGTTCAAAACCATCTGTCCAACTTTTCGCTCAGGAATACCTGGCCAGATCTTGGTAGCGTCCAATGGATCGAAATCAAACTTAGACAAATCTTGTGGTTTTAGCACTTGAATGTACAAGTCCCACTTCGGGAAATCACCCTTGTTGATATGAGTGACAAGATCATTGGTCATATGACTGTAATCTTGACCTTGAACTTTGCTTACTTCTCCAGGCGTGAGGTTTTTAATCCCCTGCAAACTTTTCCAGTGAAACTTTACGTAGTGAACTTCACCTTTCGCGTTAATCAGTTTATAGGCATGTACACCATTGCCATCCATTTCCCGATAACTCGCGGGCGTTCCCGAATTGGAATACAACTCGGTCAGCGTTCGAGTGGCTTCCGGCACATGGGAAAAGAAATCGAAACGACGTGAATCGTCGTCCAGATTAGTGCGCGGATCCGGTTTGAATGCATGCACCATATCCGGGAACTTGATTGCATCACGGATGAAAAAGGTCGGGAAGTTATTGCCAACCAGGTCCCAATTGCCATCAGCGGTATAGAACTTGGTGGCGAAACCACGGGGGTCACGCAGGGTTTCCGGGGAGTGGTTGCCATGTACCACAGCGGAAAACCGCACGAAGACGGGCGTCGTCTGGCCGGCAGCAAATACCTTGGCCTTGCTCAAGTCGCTCAGGTCATTGGTCACGGTGAAGGTGCCATGCGCACCGGTACCGCGGGCGTGCACCACGCGTTCAGGGATGCGTTCACGGTCGAAACGCTGCAGTTTCTGAATCAGTTGCACATCCTGCAGCAGCACCGGGCCATTGGCGCCGGCGGTTTGCGAGTTCTGGTTGTCACCGACCGCGGCGCCGTTATCGCGCGTCAGGGGCGCGGCATTCACGGAGAACGTCAGCAGGCTGGCGGTGAGTACGCCAAGGGTACGGCGACGGGGAAAAGCCCCTGAGCCAAGCGATGAAGTCATATCAGGTTCCTCTGGTTTTTTTGGGCGGATCCGGGTGCGCCAACCAGAGGCTAGAGGGCATGGCGCGGGAACATAAATAGAATCTTCACAACTTCACGATTGAAAAAAATAGCTTCCTGATCAGCGAGTTAAGGCGTATTTCGCGCGCGATTAGTGGCATTTTGCAAACTATTTACCAATTAATGTGTCGATAAAAACGGGCATTGTAAGAAGGTGTTTCGCGCAGGACGCGTTTTGCTGATTTACACTGCGTACACCAACCTCATCTGTAACAAGGAAATAACCTATGGGCGTGCTAAGTGAGTTCAAGGCCTTCGCGGTCAAAGGCAATGTGGTCGACATGGCCGTCGGTATCATCATCGGCGCGGCCTTCGGCAAGATTGTTTCGTCGTTTGTCGGCGACGTCATCATGCCGCCAATCGGCCTGCTGATCGGAGGTGTGGACTTCAGTGATCTGGCAATTACGCTGAAAGCTGCCGAGGGCAATGCCCCTGCGGTGGTCATGGCGTACGGCAAGTTCCTCCAGACGATTCTGGACTTCGTCATCGTCGCCTTCGCGATTTTCATGGGCGTCAAAGCCATCAACCGCCTGAAGCGTGAAGAGGCCGTCGCCCCGACTCTGCCGCCGGTTCCGACCAAAGAAGAGGAATTGCTGGGCGAGATCCGCGACTTGCTCAAGGCGCAGAACACTCGCCCCTGAGCACGCTGGCATGAACGAAAACGGCACCGGTGAGGTGCCGTTTTTTTTACCAGTAGTTTTCCACCGCCACCTGACCGGGCCTGCGGCTAAGGCTCAGGCTCATACCGCGCCGTTTCAGCAGGGCGCGGGTGTCGCCGATCATCTGCGGATTGCCGCACAGCATGACCCGCGAATGTTCGGGCGTCAGGCTGACGCCAGCCCTGCGCTCCAGCTCACCATTCTCGATCAGCAGGGTGATGCGCCCATTCAGCGCCCCGGGATGTTCCTCACGCGTAACCGTCGGGATGAACCGAAATTTGTGGGCGTACTCTTGCAGGTATTCCCGTTGCGTCAGTTCGGCGATCAACGATTGATAAGCCAGCTCGCGCGCCTCGCGCACGCTATAGACGAGAATGATGCGCTCGAATTTTTCCCAGACCTCGAAGTCCTGCAGGATCGATAGAAACGGCGCGACCCCGGTACCCGTGGACAACAACCACAGGTCGCGACCATCGACGAAACGATCAAGGGTCAGGTATCCAAACGCCTGGCGCCCCACCAGCAAGGTATCGCCCACCTGCAATCGGCTCAGCTCGCTGGTGAACTCCCCTCCTGGCACCACGATGGAAAAGAACTCGAGAAACTCATCGAACGGCGACGACACCATCGAATAAGCCCGCCATACCGTACTGCCATCAGCCTTGGTCACTCCCAGGCGGGCGAACTGGCCGGCGCGAAACCTGAACCCGGCATCGCGCGTGGTACGCAGCGTGAACAGATTGGCCGTAACAGGCTGGACATCGAGCAAGGCCTGTCGGGTGAACTTCTCAGTGCTGGCAGTCATGGGGTACTCCATCGAACCGGTACCCGCAGTTTCGCGCAATCCTCTGCGATTAAACACCGGTGGTTTGTAATGGCATTAGCGCCAAGCCCTCACAAACAAGATCTTTAAGCAGTCGCAAATATTCAACGCTCGCATACTACCGATCGATCAGATGCCACACACCATATGAAAAAAGCCGCTTACTAATATCTTTTTTTTAAACAACGCCGAACTCCAATAACAAAATATTCCAGAAGCTTTTGTAAGAATCGTCCTACACTTCGTTTTCGTGCTGATCCTTTGGATCCAAAAAAGCACCCCCGCGAAGAACTCATGGAGAGTTAGTGATGGAAATGTGGAAGGAGTCCCAGTTGAAGCAGCTGACTCTCGCCAGGGAGATTGATGTTGCTTATCCAATCCTGCTGAAATTTGCTGAAGATATCGGGTTCAAGTTTTGCGCCATCTATTTGACATCAAACAATCGGAATGCCGATTTTAACGCCTTGCAAATCAATAATTACCCCCGACAATTCAGCCAGCAATATGAAAAGGAACGCTACAGTAAAGTCGACCCGGCAATAGCACACTGCAACCACTCAATGTTGCCTGTTGTCTGGAGCGAGCACCTGTTCTCCTCGACCCCGCACTTATGGCAAGCCCAGCAGGATAATGGCTTGCGCCACGGCTGGTCGCAGTCATTTCTGCACGAGGAAAGCGGTTTGTGCAGCATTCTCAGCCTGGCCAGAGAGCATGGCCCCTTGAGCCCCCTCGAACTGTACGAGCATTTTGGCTATATGTTCTACGCGACCAGCCACCTGAGTGAACTGTTCGCCAGGACGCTGCCCAAACAGGCGCTCAAGGCCGCGCAACCACACCTGTCGCCGCGGGAGCTGGAAGTGTTGAAACTCTCAGCTGTGGGCAAGACCGCGTATGAAATTTCGAGGATTCTGTTCCTCAGCGAGCGGACTGTGAACTATCACGTGCAAAACGTGATTCTGAAACTCAACGTCTGCAACAAGATTTCTGCCGTCATTGCAGCCACGCGGATCGGCATCATCTGACGAGACATCCCCGCCACGACGAAAACCCGCGGGTATTCCAACGGAAAAAAAAGTACCATTTGCGACCTTCCTGAGTGATGACGCCATACTTGCACGTCGCATTACACTCGGACGGTTCCGCCGCACGATCCCCTGGGCCGCGGGACACCCGTTGATTACCCAGAGTCCCGCCCCATGCCTTTGCTCGACACGCCCTTCGCCCAACTTGATCTGATTCGCCAGCCCGAGCAGCAGAATGAACCACTGCAAGCCTTCGATGCGGCCGACGAATACCTGCTCAATCATCTTGCCGCGCAACAGCCTGCAGCGACCACACGGGTACTGGTGCTCAATGACAGCTTCGGCGCGCTGGCTGCCAGCCTCCTGGGCAAAGTCGCAGTGAGCAGCAGCGGTGATTCGTTTCTCGGATTCCTTGGGCTGGAAAAGAACTTGCTGCGCAATGGTCAGGCATTCGACGCGATTCGCCCAATCCCGGCCAGCGAGCCGTTGGTCGGCCCGTTCGACCGTGTGTTGATCCGCGTCCCGAAGACTCTGGCCCTGCTCGAAGAACAACTGATCCGCTTGCAAGGGCAACTGGCGCCGGGTGCTGAGGTCGTCGCCGCGGCGATGGTCAAACACCTGCCACGCGCGGCCGGTGATTTGCTGGAGCGTTACATCGGCCCCGTGCAAGCCTCGCTGGCCGTAAAGAAAGCCCGGCTACTGATCGCGACGCCGCAGGCAAAGGCCCCGGCGATCTCGCCCTACCCGTCGCATTATCGCCTTGATGAGCCAGCAATCGAACTGCTCAACCACGCCAACGTGTTTTGCCGCGAAGGCCTCGATATCGGTACTCGCGCCTTTCTGCCGCATCTGCCGCAAAACCTCGGCAGTGCAAGGGTAGCCGACCTTGGCTGCGGTAATGGCGTATTGGCGATTGCCAGCGCCCTGCGCAATCCGGATGCGCATTACACACTGGTCGACGAGTCGTACATGGCGGTGCAATCGGCCGCTGAAAACTGGCGCGCGGCGCTGGGTGATCGCGAGGTCGTAGTGCGTGCAGGCGATGGTCTGGCCGGACAAGAGGCACAATCACTGGATGCGGTGCTGTGCAATCCGCCATTCCATCAGCAGCAAGTCGTCGGTGACTTCCTCGCCTGGCGCATGTTCCAGCAGGCGCGCGAAGCGCTGGTAGTGGGTGGCGCGCTGTACATCGTCGGCAACCGCCATCTGGGCTATCACAGCAAACTGGCCCGGTTGTTCCGGGGCGTCGAGCAAGTAGCAGCGACACCGAAGTTCGTGATCCTCAAAGCCCGCAAGTAAACCGCCAGGCAAAAAAAACCCTCCGCAAGGAGGGTTGCAAAGCCGTACCCGAAGGCGCCGGGACGGGGATGATTCAGTGCGTGGTCAGGCCTGCGGCATTCATGAACATGCGCATCAGGCTGGCGGCGATGAACAGCACGCCAACGCTACCGACCCAGATCAGGGCCAGCCAGCCGAGCCGCTGCCACAGCGGTTTTTTTTCGGCTTCTTCAATGTCGTGCAGGGAATGTTTGCCGGTCATTGTTGCGATCCTCAGTCAGATCAATGGCGCCGCTACCGACGCCATCGCGGGCAAGCCCGCTCCCACAGGATTAGTGATAGCCATCTTCATGGGTGACCTTGCCGCGGAACACGTAGTAGCTCCAGAAGGTGTACCCCAGGATGAACGGGATGATGAACAACGTGCCCACCAGCATGAAGCCCTGGCTTTGCGGCGGTGCGGCGGCGTCCCAGATCGAAATCGACGGCGGTACGATGTTCGGCCACAGGCTGATGCCCAGACCGCTGTAGCCGAGGAAGATCAACACCAGGGTCAGCAGGAACGGCATGTAGTTGGCATTGCGCGCGACTGCTCGGATCAAACCGTACATCGTCACCAGCACCAGAATCGGCACCGGCATGAACCAGAACAGGTTGGGCATGCTGAACCAGCGGGTGGCAATATCCGGATGAGCCAGCGGCGTCCAGATACTGACAATACCGATCACGGCCAGCAGTACGAAAGCCAATGGCCGTGCCAGGTCATGCATCTGTTCCTGGAGCTTGCCTTCGGTTTTCATAATCAACCAGGTGCAGCCGAGCAAGGCATAGGCCACCACCAGCGCGGCGCCGCAGAACATTGTGAACGGCGTCAGCCAGTCCAGTGAACCGCCGGCGAACTGCCGATTGACCACCGGCAAACCGTCGATGAATGCACCCAGCGCCACCCCCTGAAAGAACGTCGCCGCCACCGAGCCACCGATAAACGCCTTGTCCCACAGGTGACGCTTGTCGTCCTTGGCCTTGAAGCGGAACTCGAACGCCACGCCACGGAAAATCAGGCCGATCAGCATGAAAATCAGCGGCAGGTACAGCGCCGACAGCACCACCGAATAGGCCAGCGGAAACGCGCCGAACAACGCCGCGCCGCCCAGTACCAGCCAGGTTTCGTTGCCGTCCCAGACCGGGGCGACGGTGTTCATCATCACGTCACGGTCGACTTTGCCGGGGATGAACGGGAAGAGAATCCCGATCCCCAGATCGAAACCGTCCATGACTACGTACATCATGATGCCGAAGATGATGATCACGGCCCAGATCAGCGGAAGATCAATACCCATGAGTCAAATCTCCTTGGTCACGCGAAGGTCGTCGTCGCCGTGATCGGCATCGGCCGAATCGTCGGCAGCGGACAACGGACGGGCCGGTGTGCGTTTCTTGCCAGGACCACCGTCCGGCGTTTCCGCGCCCTCGCTGATCTTCGGCCCTTTGCGCACCAGACGCATCATGTAGCCCAGACCTGCACCGAACAGCGCGAAATACACCACCACAAACATGATCAGGGTGATGCTCATCTGCATGAAGCTGTGGTTGGAAGACGCATCCGCCGTACGCATCAGCCCGTAGACCACCCACGGCTGACGGCCGATTTCAGTGGTGAACCAGCCCGCGAGAATCGCGATCAGCCCGGACGGCCCCATCCACAACGCCAGATACAGGAACGGCCGCGAGGTGTAGAGCGTGTCGCGCTTACGCAGCCACAGGCTCCACAGACCGGTGAAGATCATCAGGAAGCCGAGGCCGACCATGATCCGGAACGACCAGAACACGATGGTCGAATTCGGCCGGTCTTCTGGCGGGAATTCCTTGAGCGCCGGTACCTGTTTGTCCAGCGAGTGAGTGAGAATCAGGCTGCCGAGGTACGGGATCTCCACGGCGAACTTGGTCTTCTCTTCTTTCATGTCCGGCCAGCCGAACAGGATCAGCGGCGTCGCTTCATCACCGTGGTTTTCCCAGTGACCTTCGATCGCAGCGATTTTTGCCGGTTGGTGCTTGAGCGTATTCAGACCATGGAAGTCGCCGATGACTGCCTGGATCGGCGCGACAATCAGCGCCATCCACATTGCCATCGACAGCATGGTGCGGATGGCCGGGTTGTCCTTGCCGCGCAGCAAGTGCCAGGCCGCCGAGGAGCCGACGAAGAATGCCGTGGCGACGAACGCGGCCGTTGCCATGTGCATCAGGCGGTACGGGAACGAAGGGTTGAAGATGATCGCCAGCCAGTCGGTCGGAATCACTTGGCCGTTGACGATCTCGAAGCCCTGCGGAGTCTGCATCCAGCTATTGGAGGCGAGAATCCAGAACGTCGAAATCAGCGTACCGATGGCCACCATCACCGTGGAGAAGAAGTGCAGCCCGCGCCCGACCTTGTTCCAGCCGAACAGCATCACCCCGAGGAAACCGGCCTCAAGGAAGAATGCCGTGAGCACTTCATAAGTCAGCAACGGCCCGGTGACGGCTCCGGCGAAGTCCGAGAAGCGACTCCAGTTGGTGCCGAACTGGTAGGCCATGACCAACCCGGAGACCACGCCCATACCGAAGTTGACGGCGAAGATCTTCGACCAGAAATGGTAGAGGTCACGGTAGGTGTCGTTACGGGTTTTCAGCCACAGGCCTTCGAGCACCGCGAGGTAACTCGCCAGGCCGATGGTGATGGCCGGGAACAGGATGTGGAACGAGATGGTGAACGCGAACTGAATTCGGGCGAGATCTAGTGCCTCTAAACCGAACATATGGCTTCCTCTGTCAGGTAATACCGGCTGCGGACCCGGAGGCCTGCACCCACTGCCCCCACGGATATGGAGTGCGGCGAATTCTGATTCGTTCTTTTTAAACAACCATCGCAACGCAGGGAGTCTGGCCAACTGGCCACCGGATCAATTCCTTTTGGGTCTTGATCTGGATCAAGCAACGTTGAAAGAGTAGTCCCATTTTTGCCGATGAACTGCGTGGTCGTTTGCCGCGTGACAAGTTGCCTCATAACCGTGGCAATGCCCTGCAACAAATCCCCGGAGCGCTGGCAGCGTGGAAAACAGTACAGATCGCGAAGGCGACGCAAATCCCCGAACAGCAGAATTCATCTGCACCGTAAAAAATTCGATGTCCTCCTAACTAAATTTTTTGTCATAGCAACTTCCTGTTACAGACTGGTGATAACCTCGGCATTCCCCTCGACCCAGACCTGCCCTCAGATGCCCAGCCAAGAGCCCCTGCTGTTACGTCATCACCGCCCGTTTCTCGCTTTCTGGTTCGCGCGGATTTTCACCGCCAGCGGTTTTCAGATGCTCACCGTGGCGATCGGCTGGAACCTCTATCAGTTGACCGGCAACGTCCTCGATCTGGGCCTGGTCGGGCTGGTCGAATTCGCGCCGCGCGTGCTGTTCATGTTGCACACCGGGCATGTCGCCGACCGCTATGACCGGCGCAAAGTCGCGGCGATCTGCCAGTCGTTACAGGCGTTGATCGCGCTGGCACTGGCCATCGGCAGCGCCACCGACCACGTGACCCGCGAGATGATCTTCATCCTCGCCTTCCTGCTCGGCGCGGCGCGCTCGTTCGAGATGCCGACCACTCAGGCACTGCTGCCGAGCATCGTGCCCAGCGCACTGTTCCCCCGAGCCGTCGCGGCGGCGCAGTCAGCGCAACAGTCCGCGACCATCGTCGCCCCGGCGCTGGGTGGCTTGCTCTACGCATTCGGCAGCGTCTGGGTCTATGGCCCGACCGTGCTGCTCTACGTCATTGCCTGCACCTTGATGCTCAACCTGCCCGCGCGGCAAACGCCGCTGAACAAAGGCAAGGCCACGCTGGATTCGTTGCTGGCAGGGATCCGTTTCATTCGCAGCCGCCCGGACATCCTCGGGGCGATTTCTCTGGATCTGTTTGCGGTGCTGCTCGGTGGGGCAACGGCGCTGCTGCCGGTATTCGCCAAGGACATCCTGCTGACCGGACCGTGGGGCCTCGGGTTGCTGCGTTCGGCACCGGCGGTGGGCGCACTGGGGATGTCGCTGTTCCTGGCGCGGTTTGCCGTGGAGCGCAATGTTGGCCGGGTGATGTTCACAGCGGTGGGCATATTCGGCGTCGCGACCATCGCCTTTGGCCTGTCGACCTCGTTCTGGTTCTCCCTGGCGGTGCTGGTAGTGCTCGGCGCAGCGGACATGATCAGCATGGTCATCCGCGCGTCTTTCGTACAACTGGAAACCCCGGACGAAATGCGCGGCCGGGTCAGCGCGGTGAACGGGCTGTTTATCGGTGCTTCAAACCAGTTGGGCGAATTCGAATCCGGCGTCACCGCCCACTGGTTCGGCACGGTGCCGGCGGTGGTAATGGGCGGGATCGGTACGCTGGTGGTGACGGGGACATGGATCAAGTTGTTTCCGACATTGGCTAACCGGGATCGGATGCATGTGCCGGTGGAAGAGGTGAAGGTCTGAAGCGATCCAGACCTACAACTCCCCCGCCACTTTCGCCCGCAAGGCCTTGCCGCCGAGTTGCTCGACCAGCGTCAAGGCAAATTCCAGCGCAGCGCTTGAGCCTTGCGCGGTGATGCAATTGCCGTCGACCACCACCGGTTGATCAACAAACGTGCAGCCCGAGAGTTGATGGCTGGCGTTCGGTAGACAAGTCATCCGCCGCTGGCGCAGCACGCCAGCCGCTTGCAGGACGACGGCCGGGGACTCGGCGATGGCGGCGAACAGGCGTCCGGCGCTGGATTGATCCTTGAGCAGTTGTTGCAATGGTTGATGCGCTGCCAAGTGTTGCGAACCAACGTCGCCGCCGGGCAAGACGATCAGGTCAAAATGCTGGGCCAGCACATCGACCAGCATGCCGTCGGCAGTCAGACGCGTGCCGCGCGCGCAGGTGAGCATGCGCCGGCCTTCGATGCTGGCAGCGACGACTTCGATGTCGGCGCGGCGCAACACGTCAATCAGGGTCACACTTTGCAGATCATCGATGCCCTCGGCGAGGGTAATCAGGGCTCTAAAGGTCATGGGCGTTATCCGCTGGGTGATCTTTAAAGCGTAGTCAGCTTCCCCCGGATCGCGCGGAAGCAGCCGTTACTTGATGTAAAGCTGGGTCGACATCGTGTTGCGTGGCGCGTTGATGGAAGTGTTGCTGAAGCTGAAGGTGCCTTCCTGCTTGCCCGCCAGATCGAAGGTATAGAGAGAACCGACGGTTTTACTGCCGGAAGTGCATTCGGTCAGGTTGCCATTATCAAAGGCACATACCGGCGCTCGGGTGCCGTTCACTTCGAAACCATCCAGCGTGGCATGCGGCTGGCTCTGGCCGTATCCGACTTCCAGTACATAGACTTTGATGCTCGGCCCGTTGTGATTGCATTGGGTCTGTGTCTGCCCATCACCAATGTCTTCCAGACCACAGGCCGGCGATTGCACCTTGATCACTTTCACTTGGGTCAACGGCTCCGCCGAGGCCGCCAGCGCTCCCGGCGTCACGGCCATCAGCGCGGTAATCAAACCCGTAACCTTCATCCAGCACCTGCTCATGCGCGTCCCGCCCCGAAAAAATCAGCGCGCAGTATGGCGCAGTTGGCTTCAAGGCAAAACTTCGCCGACGATCGACACCAACAACCGCCATATTCCTCACGCTGCTGGTATGATGCGCGGCTTTTTCCGGCCCACCACAATTTTCCAGGCGCTTGCGACGGTCTGTGCTTTGCTGTTGAGGTCGATACATTCACGGCGCCACGCGCGCCACGGGGAGCAGACATGCTGGAAAGGCTGTTTCAACTCAAGGCACACAACACCAACGTGCGCACCGAGATTCTGGCGGGCATCACGACTTTCTTGGCCATGGCCTACATTCTGTTCGTCAACCCGAGCATTCTCGGCGAGACCGGCATGGACAAGGGTGCGGTATTCGTTGCCACCTGTCTGGCCGCCGCGATCGGTTCGACGATCATGGGTCTGATCGCCAACTACCCGATTGCCCTTGCTCCGGGCATGGGTCTGAACGCCTTCTTTACCTACACCGTGGTTCTGCACATGGGCCACACCTGGCAAGTGGCGCTGGGTGCAGTGTTCATTTCGGCGGTGTGCTTCTTCCTGCTGTCGATCTTTCGCATCCGCGAATGGATCATCAACAGCATCCCGCTGCCGCTGCGTTCGGCAATCGCCGCCGGTATCGGCCTGTTCCTGGCGCTGATCGCCTTGCACAACGCCGGTATCGTGGTGAGCAACCCGGCGACCATGGTCGGCCTCGGTGACCTGAAACAGCCAGCACCGATTCTCGCCACCCTCGGTTTCGCCCTGATTGTTGCCCTCGAAGCACTGAAAGTGCGTGGCGCCGTGCTGATCGGCATTCTGGCGGTGACCATCGTGTCCATCGCCATGGGCTTCACTCCGTTCAACGGCGTGACCTCGATGCCACCTTCGCTGGCCCCGACCTTCATGCAACTGGACATCAAAGGCGCCCTGGACATCGGTCTGGTCAGCGTGATCTTCGCTTTCCTGTTCGTCGACCTGTTCGACAACTCCGGCACCCTGATCGGCGTCGCCAAGCGCGCCGGCCTGATGGGCAAGGACGGCCACATGCCGAAAATGGGTCGTGCGCTGATCGCCGACAGCACCGCGGCCATGGCCGGTTCGCTGCTGGGCACCTCGACCACCACCAGTTACATCGAATCCGCTGCCGGCGTCAGTGCAGGCGGCCGTACCGGTTTGACCGCCATCGTCGTGGCAATTCTGTTCCTGCTGGCGCTGTTCTTCTCGCCCTTGGCGGCCAGCGTTCCGGCGTTCGCCACTGCACCGGCACTGCTGTTCGTCGCCGTGTTGATGACTTCGGGTCTGGCGGAAATAGACTGGGAAGACATCACCGTTGCCGCGCCGGTTGTCGTGACCGCGCTGGCCATGCCATTCACTTACTCGATTGCCAATGGCATCGCGTTCGGTTTCATCTCCTGGACCGTGATCAAGCTGCTGTCGGGGCGTGCCCGTGAGCTGAACCCGGCACTGGTGATTCTGTCGATTCTGTTCGTGATCAAGTTGGGTTGGTTCAACGCATGACATTTGATTCCCGGGCTTACGCCGAGCAACTTGAAGCCAAGGTCACGCGCCTGCGTGACCTGCTGGCGCCGTTCGATGCCCCCGAGCCGACGGTGTTCGACTCGCCGCTGCAGAACTTCCGTCTGCGCGCCGAATTCCGCCTGTGGCGCGAGGGCGGCGATCGGCACTACGCAATGTTCGCTCAGGACGACAAACGCACACCGATTCTGATCGAAGAGTTCCCGATCGCCAGCCTGCGCATCAACCAGTTGATGCCGCAGCTGAAGGCGGCGTGGCAGGCCAGTTCGGCGCTGAGCCACAAGCTGTTTCAGGTCGAGTTCCTGACCACGCTGTCCGGCGATGCGATGATCACCCTGTGCTATCACCGTCCGCTGGACGAACACTGGCACACGGCGGCAACCAAACTGGCGACGGATCTCGGCGTCAGCATCATCGGTCGCTCGAAGGGCAAACGCGAAGTGCTCGGCCTCGATTACGTGGTCGAGAAACTCGACGTCGGCGGTCGCACCTTCAGTTACCGCCAGCCGGAAGGCGCGTTCACCCAGCCTAACGGCACGGTGAACCAGAAGATGTTGAACTGGGCGTACGACGCGCTGGGCGATCGCAGCGATGATCTGCTGGAGCTGTACTGCGGCAATGGCAACTTCACCCTGCCGCTCGCCACCCGTGTGCGCAAAGTGCTGGCCACCGAGATCAGCAAGACTTCGGTCAACGCGGCACTGAGCAACCTCAGCGAAAACGCTGTGGATAATGTCACCCTGGTGCGTTTGTCCGCCGAAGAGCTGACCGAAGCGCTCAACGAAGTGCGCCCGTTCCGCCGCCTGCAAGGCATCGACCTGAAGAGCTACGAGTTCGGCAGCGTCTTCGTCGACCCGCCACGCGCCGGCATGGACCCGGACACCTGCGAACTGACCCGGCGTTTCGACAACATCCTGTACATCTCCTGCAACCCGGAAACCCTGGCGGCCAACATCGCCCAATTGCACGACACGCACCGTATTACCAAATGCGCGTTGTTCGACCAGTTCCCGTGGACGCATCACATGGAATCGGGTGTGTTGCTGAC
Organism: Pseudomonas sp. NPDC087690; assembly: GCF_044743175.1. NCBI lineage: Bacteria > Pseudomonadati > Pseudomonadota > Gammaproteobacteria > Pseudomonadales > Pseudomonadaceae > Pseudomonas > Pseudomonas sp. NPDC087690. The sequence goes on along the minus strand of NZ_JBIUVX010000013.1, from coordinate 66,201 downwards.
CCGGCGTTGATTGCGGGGAGCTGATGCGAAAAAGCCGTCGTGATTGACGGCTTTTTTGTGGGCGCTCATTTGTTTGTGCGATAAACGAACATAAATCGCCAAGGCCTTTTTTGTTCAATTGACCATGGTAACCATCTAGTACATTTTATCTCCACAGGCTGAAACCCTCGGCCAAAGCCAAAAACAATAAGTGGAGTTACCCCTCATGCCCCCTATCGTTCTGGTGCTCAACGGCCCGAACCTGAACCTGCTCGGCACCCGCGAGCCAGCGACTTACGGTCACGAAACCCTGGCGGATATTTCTGCGTTGTGCGGTCGTGCGGCTGAAGAATTCGGCCTGGCCGTGGAGTTTCGCCAGACCAATCACGAAGGCGAACTGCTCGACTGGATTCACGCGGCTCGCGGACGTTGCGCCGGGATCGTGATCAACCCGGCAGCGTGGACGCACACTTCGGTGGCGATTCGCGATGCACTGGTGGCCAGTGAGTTGCCGGTGATCGAAGTGCACCTGTCCAATGTCCATGCCCGCGAACCGTTCCGTCATCATTCGTTTGTCTCGGCGATTGCCACAGCGGTGATGGCCGGTTTTGGCAGTCATGGCTATCGCCTGGCACTGGAACATTTCAGTCAGCGGTTGAAGGGGTGAATCACATGGCTCGCTCTAACGTAATACTCGCTGGGCTGATCGGCGCTGGCATTCAAGCCTCGCGCACGCCAGCGCTGCATGAGCACGAAGGCGATGCGCAGGGCATGCGGTATCTGTATCGATTGATCGATCTCGATCAGCTGAAAATGGACAGCAGCGCCCTGCCCGATCTGCTGCTGGCGGCCGAGCGGATGAACTACACCGGGCTGAACATTACCTTTCCGTGCAAGCAGGCGATCATCCCGCTGCTCGACGAATTGTCACCGGAAGCCAAAGGCATCGGCGCGGTGAACACCGTGGTGCTGAAAGATGGCAAACGCATCGGCCATAACACGGACTGTCTGGGTTTCGCCGAGGGTTTTCGTCGGGGCTTGAAGGACGCTGCCCGTGAGCGTGTGGTCCAGATGGGCGCAGGTGGTGCAGGCGCGGCAGTGGCTCACGCGTTGTTGAGCGAAGGCGTACAGCAACTGAGCATTTTTGATGTCGACAGTGAGCGCGCCGAGAGTCTGGCGAACAATCTCAATCAGCATTTCGGCTTTGGTCGTGCGGTGGCCGGACATGATCTGCCGAGTACGCTGAATCAGGCTGACGGACTGGTGAATACCACGCCGATGGGCATGGCCAAACTGCCGGGCATGCCGGTGCCGGTCGAACTCCTGCGTAAGGATTTGTGGGTCGCGGAGATCGTGTATTTCCCGCTGGAGACCGAACTGCTGCGTAACGCCCGCGCGCTGGGTTGCCGGACGCTGGACGGCGGCAACATGGCGGTGTTTCAGGCGGTGAAGGCGTTTGAATTGTTCAGCGGCGTGGTGCCGGATGCGCAGCGGATGCTCGCGCATTTTCAAAGCATGAATGGCTAAAAACCTGTGGGAGCGAGCCTGCTCGCGAAGGCGTACCTTCAGTCAGCATATTTACTGACTGACACACCGCTTTCGCGAGCAGGCTCGCTCCCACAAGGGGATATACGTCAGGCTTGTAGGTAGCGCAAAACGGACTCGCAAATCATCTCGCGATGCCGCTGTTTAATGCTTTCATCCGGCAGATCGATCTGGAAAATCTCGCCAAACGTGTGCCGGTTCGACACGCGATAGAAGCAGAATGAACTGATCAGCAAATGCACATCCAGTGCATCCAGCCCCTTACGGAAAGCACCCACTTCAGCGCCCCGACGCAAAATCTCGCCCAGCGAATCGAGGATGGTGTTGTTCATCGCCTTGATCGCATCGGAACGCTTCACGAATTCAGCGTTGTGGATGTTTTCGATGCTGACGATGCGCACGAAATCGACGTTGCGGTCGTGGTGATCGAAGGTGAATTCGACCAGTCGGCGAATCGCCTCCACCGGCGGCAACTCCGCCAGGTGCAACCGATTTTCGGTGTTGCGGATATCGCCGTAAAGCTTCTCCAGCACCTCGACGTACAACTGCTCCTTGCTACCGAAGTAGTAATAGATCATGCGTTTGGAGGTGTGGATACGCTCGGCGATCGCATCGACGCGAGCACCCGACAAACCTTGCTGGACGAACTCGACGATCGCCTCCTGCAGGATGTTCTCGCGGGTTTTTTCCGGGTTGTTCTTGCGACTCTTGCGCGGCTCTACAGCGGACACTTCAGGAGCTGCGGTAAGTTCTGTATTCATCGTCATTGCGGGCTCACGGCCATCACTGCACAGGCGGCGATTATGGGCCGCGCCGCACAGTGAAGGAAGCCGCGCGAGCCGTGTTTAATCCCGCGTTTACGAATTTCCTACAACTTCGCCTGGCGCACGGCGCCACTGCGTGACTTGGCCATCGCCGCCAGTCGCACCGCCACGTTCGCCGCGCCGTAACCGGCATAGCCGTTCTTGCGCTGGATGATCTCGAAGAAGAAGCGCCCTTCGAACGGTTCCGTGTAGACGTGGAACAGCTCACCGCCCTGGGCATCACGGTCGTACAAGACGTTGTAATACGCCAGTTCGCTGAGGAATTCGTCGTCGAAATCGAAACGCGCAGCGAGGTCGTCGTAATAGTTGAGCGGGATATCCAGCAGCGGTACGCCGGCTTCTTTGGCGCGACTGACTTCGGCGAAGATGTCGTCACAATCGAAGGCGATGTGATGCACACCGGAACCACGATAACTCGACAGCGCGTGGGAAATCGCGGTGTTGCGGTTCTCGGAAATGTTCAGCGGCAAACGAATCGAGCTGTCGCGACTGCGCAGTGCACGGCTCTTCACCAGACCGTACGGGTCGGGCAGCACCACTTCATCGTCCGCTTCGAAATCCAGCAGGCTCTTGTAGAACAGCACCCAACTGTCGAGGCTGTCGGCGGGCAGCGCCATCGCCATGTGGTCGATACGCTTGAGACCGCCACGGGTCGGCGCGTCGGCCAGCAGATTGAAATCGGTGCCGTAGACATCGGCCTGTTCATCGACCAGATAAATCAGGCTGCCGTCCGGCGCGCGCACTGCCGCCAATTCGAGTTCGTTGGGGCCGACCAGTCCACGATAGGGCTGACCTTTGTAGGCGACGGCGCGGGCCAGCGCACTGGCGCTGTCCTTGACCCGCACGGCGGTGGCGCACAGCGACGGGCCGTGAGCCTCGAAAAAGCTGTGAGCAAACGAATACGGTTCGGAGTTGAGGATCAGGTTGATGTCGCCCTGACGCAGCAGGCTCACACTCTTGGAGCGATGCTGCCCGGCCTTGACGAAACCGAGGCGCTCCAGCCAGTTCGACAGCTTGGCGCCGAGGCTTTCATCAACGGCAAACTCAAGGAACTCGATGCCGTTGTACTCGCTGGCCTTCGGTGTTTCGAAAAGGATTTCGCGATTGGCCACAGGCGTCGCGTCCTGCTCCAGACGCTGGCGGGTCTTCTCTTCCAGATACAGCAGCGAACGCAAACCGTCGGCGGCATTGGCCCGTGGCGGTGCGGCGCGGAAACCGTCGTTGAAGATTTCCAGCGACAGCGGCCCGGTGTAACCGCTCTGGATGATCGGCGCGAGGAAACCCGGCAGATCAAATTCACCCTGCCCCGGGAAACAGCGGAAATGCCGGCTCCACTCCAGCACATCCATTTGCAGGATCGGTGCGTCAGCCATTTGCACGAAGAAGATCTTGTCGCCAGGAATGTCGGCAATGGCGCTTGGATCGCCCTTCAGCGACAAGGTGTGAAAGCTGTCGAGCAACACGCCGAGGCTCGGGTGATCGGCTTGGCGCACGATATCCCAGACCTGTTGATAAGTATTCACATGACGACCCCACGCCAGCGCTTCGTAGCCAATGCGCAAACCACGCGCACCGGCGTGTTCAGCCAGCAGCCGGAGGTCATCGACTAGAATTTGCTGATCGCCGACGCTGTCGGCCGAGGCGTTACTGCAGACCAGCACCAGATCGGTGCCCAGTTCCTGCATCAGATCGAACTTGCGTTCGGCGCGCTCCAGATTGCGCGCCAGACGATCGCGGCGGCAGCCTTCGAAATCGCGGAACGGCTGAAACAGGGTGATGGCGATGCCGAGATCGGCGCACATCTGTTTAATTTCCCGCGGGCTGCCGTCGTAGTACAGGAGGTCGTTTTCGAAAATCTCCACCCCGTCGAACCCGGCGGCGGCGATGGCTTCGAGTTTTTCCGGCAGGGTGCCGCTCAAGGAAACGGTGGCAATGGAACGCTGCATGATTCAACTCCCGGACGGCGCCGCTTTATCTTTACTGTAGGAGCTGCCGAAGGCTGCGATCGTTTGATCTTTATTCGTGGAGAGCAAAATCAAAAGATCGCAGCCTGCGGCAGCTTCTACATGGGATGGGTTTTTATAGTAGGGAAATTATTGGCTGCATCGATCGCGGCAGCAATTTAAAGTGTACTACCCGGTTAGTTTTGCGTGCGATTATCGAACACAATGGCGGTTTGGCGAATTGACGATTTTTCGTCCACTGCCCAACATCGACCGCACATTGAGTCCGGATCTGAACCACCGGTCGCAGCGTGCAAAGTAAAAAGCACACCAAATAACAAATCCAAAAACGGGTGGAACACATGATTCCTTCACAGACTTCCCGCATGGCTCCGGCCATGAGCACTGCCACGGGTGGCATCGGCGACAAGATCCGCGGCGCCATGGCCGTCGGCAAGACCCGTTGGGGCATGCTGGCGCTGGTGTTTTTCGCCACCACCCTGAACTACATCGACCGCGCCGCCCTCGGCGTCATGCAGCCGATCCTCGCCAAGGAGATGAGCTGGACGGCGATGGATTACGCCAATATCAACTTCTGGTTTCAGGTCGGTTACGCAATCGGTTTCGTCCTGCAGGGCCGCTTGATCGACCGGGTCGGCGTCAAACGCGTGTTCTTCTGCGCCGTGCTGCTGTGGAGCCTGGCCACCGGCGCCCACGGCCTGGCGACTTCGGCCGTTGGTTTCATGGTCTGCCGATTCATCCTCGGTCTCACCGAAGCGGCGAACTACCCGGCCTGCGTGAAAACCACGCGCCTGTGGTTCCCGGCCGGCGAGCGTGCCGTCGCCACCGGCATCTTCAACGCCGGCACCAACGTCGGTGCGATGTTCACGCCGATGCTGCTGCCGCTGGTTCTCCACGTGTGGGGCTGGCAAGCGGCGTTCCTGTGCATGTCGGCACTGGGCGGGATCTGGTTGCTGTTCTGGGGTTTGAAGTACTTCAACCCGGAAGATCACCCGAGCGTTAAACAGTCCGAACTGGACTACATCCAGCAAGAAGTCGAACCGGAACAGGCCCGCGTGCCGTTCTCGAGAATCCTGCGCATGCGCGGCACTTGGGCCTTCGCCATCGCTTATGCGCTGACCGCGCCGGTGTTCTGGTTCTACCTGTACTGGCTGCCGCCGTTTCTCAATCAGCAATACAACCTGGGCATCAACGTCACCCAGATGGGTATTCCGCTGATCATCATCTACGTGACGGCTGACTTCGGTAGCGTCGGCGGCGGCATTCTGTCTTCGTTCCTGATCGGCCGCGGGATGAACTCGATCAAGGCGCGGCTGCTGTCGATGTTCCTGTTCGCCTGCTGCATCATCGGCGTGGTCATGGCGGCCGGCTCAGCGAATCTGTGGGTTGCAGTGGCTGCGATCTCTCTGGCCATCGGTGCACACCAGGCCTGGACCGCGAACATCTGGAGCCTGGTGATGGACTACACGCCCAAGCACATGATGAGTACGGTATTCGGTTTCGGTGGCATGTGCGCAGCAATCGGCGGGATGTTCATGACCCAGATCGTCGGCCATATCCTCACCGTGACCAACAACAACTACACGGTGTTGTTCACCCTGATCCCGGCGATGTATTTCATTGCGCTGACGTGGATGTACTTCATGGCCCCGCGCAAGATTCCTACCATCACCGAATAACCTGCCTACAACCCACACCCTTGTAGGAGCTGCGGCACGCTGCGATCTTTTGATCTTGATGTTGAAGATCAAAAGATCGCAGCCTCGTTTCACTCGTCAGCTCCTACACAGGGGTTTGCGTATCCTTCAGCGGCGGCTCTGCTGCCACGCTGCCGCCAGCCCGCTGCAACAGATCACCGCAATGCCGATGATCGTCAACAGACTCGGCGTGTGATTGAACAGCAACCAGCCCAACAGCCCCGCAAACACGATCTGGCAATAACCGAACGGCGCCAGCAGTGCCGGTGCGGCATGACGGAACGCCTGGGTCAGAAACAGATGCGCGGTCATCCCGCAACTGCCCAGCGCCAGCATCAGCCCGGCATGGGTCAGCGTCGGCACTTGCCAGAAGAACGGCACCAGCGCACTCATCACCAGCGTGTTGCACAGCCCGGCGAAGAAGTTGCTGGTAGTCGGGCTATCGACTTCGGCGAGCTTGCGGGTCAGCAGTTGATAGAAGCAGAAAAACAGCGCTGAGCAGAACGGCAGCAACACTGCCGGTGTGAACAACTCACCGCCCGGGTGGACGATGATCAGCACGCCGATAAAGCCGCAGATGACGGCGATCCACTGGCCTCGGGTCACTCGCTCCTTGAGCAACGGCACCGACAATGCGGTCACCAACACTGGCGCAAGAAAGTTGACTGCCGTGGCTTCCGCCAACGGGATGTACAGCAGCGCCGTGGTGAAAAACAGGCTGGTGCCGAGCAGGCAAAGTGCCCGCACCAACTGCCATAACGGCTTCTTGGTGCGTAGGACGCGCAACCCGGACTGCGGCAGAAAAATCCCCGCCATCAATAAGGTGTGCACCAGATAGCGCGCCCACACCACCATCACGATCGGATAGAAACCGGAGAGATATTTCGACAGTGCGTCATGGCTGGAGAACAGGAAGGTTGCCACGACGATCAGCAAGATGCCCTTGAAGGGTTGGTTTACACCGGAGAGCGGGGTGCTGACGGTCATTGGATATCCTTGTGTTGCCATAAAAAATCAAAAGCTTCGCGGACAGGCTTGCCTCCCCCTGTGGGAACGGGCTTGCCCGCAATAGGTGCGCAGCACCGCTTACAGCCGCGCCAATAATTCCCGGGTTCTATCAATCGCCATCTGCGCCCGCTGCAACCCGCTCACGCCTTGCTCCAGCAGTTTCACCGTGGGAATTTCCAGACTCAGTGGAATATTAGCTGGCAACGCTTTCAACAACCCGAGCAAGTCGCAATCGCCTTCGCCGGGAAACCGTCGCTCGTTGCGCGCCTGACGCAAGATCTCGGCCATGTCCGACGGTCGCGGCCCCGCCACGTCACACAATTGCGCATAGCGCAGGCGCGAGGACGCAACGCCCGCGAAATTCTCCAACCGTGAACCCGAACGATCAAAGTGAAACGCGTCCACCAGCACCGCCGCATTCTCCCGATCGGCGTTTTCTACGATGCGCAACGCCTGCTCAAGGTTGCGTGCATCGGTCCAGGGCATGAATTCCAGATGCGGGTGCAAACCATAGGGCTTCGCCAGATCACACAATGCTGCAAAGTTATCGGTGAGCCGCTGCTCGTCAGGATCGTTACCGGCGACCAGCAATTCAGTCGCGGCAAATTCCGCGCCGACCGTCAGAAGTTTCTCGAAATCAGCGACGATGGTTTGTGGCTTCAGACGCAGGATTTCCACGTCGAGCACGCGGATTCCCGTATCACGCAACTGCGCCAATGTCTGACGCCGCAAATCATCATCGGCGACCAGCGGAAAGTGATATTCCTCAGGGGTTGCCGGCTCCAGACGCAGACCGACATGGCTGTAACCCGCGCGGGCGGCCACTTCGATCATCTGCGGAGGCGATAACTCCAGCACAGTCAGGCTGGCCAGGGACAGGATTCGTTCGCTCATGCTCAAGCCTCGATCAGTGCAGGGGCGCAGGCTCGGCCAGTAGCGGCGGCTTCGCGGATGGCTTCAATCAGTGCAAGGGTGCGGGCAGCATCCGCCGCACTCACCAGCGGCTCGACTTCACGCCGCGCCACGCGGACGAAATGCTGTAACTGCAAGCGCAAAGCTTCGTCACTGCTGTAGGACTCTTCGACCATCAGCAACGGTTCATGCCAACCGGCGTCGACCTGATCAGCGGCGTAATGCCAACGCTTGAGCTGCGGAATGCTCAATGCACCGGCGGTTCCGGCCAGCAGATAGCACGGCTGATCGGCCTGACGTGGATACACCGGGTTTTCGCCGGAATCCAACTCCCAACTCCAGGGCGCGGCGACGGCATCGGATCCGCTCAACGTGCCCAATGTACCGCCCTCGAATTGCAGCAGCACTGCCGCGCTGTCTTCATTGGCAAAACCACGCACGGCGTTGTCGGTGATCGCTTGGACCGAGCGCACTTCACCGCACAGGTGCCGGAGCAAGTCGAGATCGTGAATCAGGTTGGTCAGCAACATCCCGGCGCCCGGTTCACGGCGCCACGGGATCTCGAAGTAGCTGTCCGGCTTGCGCAACTGGAACAGCGCGGTGACCGTGGTCAACCGCCCGAGCGCGCCGCTCTGCACCAACTCATGGGCACGCACGATCAGCGGATTGTGTCGCCGATGATGGCCAACCAGCACCGGCACGCCGCTGCGTTTAACCGCCGCGACCAGCTCACGCGCTTCATCGAGGTGCACACCGATCGGTTTCTCCAGCAACACCGGCACACCCGCCACCAGACAATCGAGCGCCGTAGCGACGTGCTGATTATTTGGATTGGCAATAATCACCGCTTCCGGCCTGATGTGTTCGAGCATCTGACGATGATCGGCGAAATGCCTGACGCCCCATTCAGCCGCAAGCGCTGCGGCTTGCGGCCCGGGATCAGCCACTGCGCAAAGCGTCGCTTCGCTGAGGGCTTGCAGATGCCGATAATGTTGTTGGCCCATATTGCCGGCGCCGATAAGGGCGATTCGAAGGGGCGAATTCAAGGTGCGGTCCTCTTGTGATTGTTCTCGGAATGACACTCCGTAAACAATTTAGAACCGAGTTCCAGAATCAAACACCCATCAACCACAAAACCGTGCGAACACCGCACAAATTCACGCCAAACGAATATCCATGTAGGAGCTGCCGAAGGCTGCGATCTTTTGATTTTGCTATTAAAAGACAAGGTCAAAAGATCGCAGCCTTCGGCAGCTCCTACCGGGGATTTTCGGCGGATTAGATAAACAGTTCCGAGGCCAGGCTGGCTGCTGATAATTCTTCGGTGAATTTCAGCAACAGCGGCGCCAGTTCATGCAAGCGCGCCCCCGGCATTCGCGCACTCGGCCCGGCGATACTCAGCACACCGATCACCCGACCATCCGTTGGATGCTTCACCACCGCCGCAATCGCCGAAGTCCCCACCGCCGAACTCTCCTCGACCCAGGCATATCCTTGCTCACGAGCCAGACGCAGCCGTTCGAGCAACTCGATATTTGAGCGCGGTGCGTTTGGCCCCACGCCCACCGGCACTTCCGCAGCCTGCCGCTCGACCAGTGACAACGCCTCGGCATCACTCATGCACGCCAGCCACGCATGACCGGACGCGGTGTAAAACAGCGGCGCGTCGCGGCCCATGTCCGGGTCATAACGCAGACCGGTGCGCGCGCCTTGGGCCTTGGCTATCCAGGTCTGGCGCTCGCCGTCGATCACCCCCAGGCGCACCAGTTCACCGGTTTCCTGCGCCAGTCGATCAAGCACCGGCTGGACGATGTCGGCACCGCTGCTCGACAGGTATTGAAAGCCCATCGCGACCAGTTTGGTCGACAAGTGATAGCGCAAGGTTTCCGGATTCTGCCGCACGTAGCCGAGGCGAATCAGCTCGGCGAGCAAGCGGTGCGTGGCGCTTTTCGGGATATCCAGTTGCTCGGCCAGCGCCTGCATCGGCAGCCCGCGCGGATCACTGGTAAGGCTTTCCAGCACGCTGAAAACCCGTTCGATTTGACTGCCAGCCATGGGGACATCCAATTGAAATTTTTCCGATTCTAGAAGACATCCGCTGCAAAGCGAAATCTGGAACCGATTGTTCGATAACCGCCCGTTTTGTTGGATCAAGGCTTGTCGAACGACTCCAGCACTCGCTATTTTCTGGAATCAAATTCCAAAAACAATTTCCGCTGGAGCGTTGTTTGATGTCTGCCGAACTCCCTGATATCGACTGCGACGTATTGGTCGTCGGGTCTGGCGCTGCCGGTTTGTCCGCCGCCGTGACCGCCGCGTGGCATGGCTTGAAAGTCATCGTCGTCGAGAAGGATCCAGTGTTCGGCGGCGCTACGGCCTGGTCCGGTGGCTGGGCGTGGGTGCCGTGCAATCCATTGGCCCGTCGGGCCGGAATCGTCGAAGACATCGAACAACCGCGCACGTATTTGCGCCATGAACTGGGTGAGCAGTACGACCCGGCGATGATCAACGCTTTCCTTGAAGCCGGCCCGCGCATGGTCGCCTTTTTCGAGCAACACACTGCCCTGCAATTCGCCGATGGCAACGCCATTGCCGACATTCATGGCGAAACACCGGGTGCAGGTACCGGCGGACGTTCGGTGATCGCTGCGCCTTACGATGGGCGCGAAGTCGGACGCTTGCTCAAGCGCCTTCGCACAACCATGCGTGAAACGTCCTTCATGGGTATGCCGATCATGGCCGGGGCGGATCTGTCGGCGTTCCTCAATCTGACCCGTTCGCTGAAAGCCGCATGGCATGTCACTCGGCGCTTTACCCGGCACTTGCTGGACCTCGCCGTTCATGGCCGGGCCATGCAATTGGTCAATGGCGTGGCGCTGATTGCGCGATTGGCAAAATCTGCCGAAGACCTCGGCGTCTTGTTGTGGGAGTCGGCGCCGGTGGCTGAGCTGCTGCGCGACGGCTCGCGGGTTTCCGGCGCCGTGGTCGAGACCCGCAAAGGTCCGATCCGCATTCGCGCACGCAAAGCCGTGATACTTGCCGCCGGGGGGTTCGCCAATGACATCGAGCGGCGCAAAGCGTTGTTCCCGCGCACACCAACCGGTCATGAACACTGGGCATTGCCGCCGCTGGCCGTCAACGGCGATGGCTTGCGCCTGGGTGAAAGCGCAGGAGCGCGAGTCAACACCGAGGTCGCTTCAGCCGTGGCGTGGGCACCGGTGTCGCAAGTGCCGTATTCCGACGGCAGCATCGGCCATTTCCCACACATCATCGAGCGCGGCAAACCGGGGATCATCGGCGTGCAGCGTAACGGACAGCGCTTCGTCAACGAAGCCAACGGTTACTACGACTATGTCAGCGCCATGGTTGCTGCTGCGCCGGAAGGCGAAGAAGTCGCCTCCTGGTTGATCTGCACGCGCGCCTTTCAACGGCGATATGGCCTCGGCATGTCGAGGCCGTTTCCGCTGCCAGTGTCGGAATTCATCCGCAGCGGTTATCTGAAAACCGGTAACACCGTTGAGGAATTGGCCATTGCCTGCGGCATCGACCCGAGCGGTTTGCGCCAGACTGTGGATCACTACAACGGCCATGCCCGCCACGGCGAAGACCCGCTGTTCGGGCGCGGCACCACACCCTACAACCGTAAACAGGGTGATCCGAAAAACCGTCCCAACCCCTGCGTTGCCCCAATAGAAACCGGGCCGTTCTACGCCGTGAAAGTCCAGCCCGGCTGCTTCGGCACGTTTGCCGGCCTCAAGGTCAATCCGCACGCGCAAGTGCTGGATGCCAACGAACAACCCATCGCCGGCCTCTACGCGGCGGGTGGCGACATGGCCAGCATCATGGGCGGTCACTACCCGGCGGGCGGCATCAATATCGGCCCGGCCCTGACTTTCGGTTACATCGCCGCCCGGCATATCGCCGGCATTACTGCTTTCGAACAGGAGATCGACCATGCAGCACATTGTTAACGCCCAGGGTTTGAACATGCCGAAACTCGGTCTCGGCACCTGGCCGATGCTCGGTGAAGAATGCACCCGTGCCGTGGAGCAAGCGCTGGAGCTGGGTTATCGACACATCGACACGGCAGCGGCCTACAACAATGAGGATGCCGTCGGACAAGCGCTGGCGAATACACCGACACCGCGCGAGCAGATTCATGTCACCACCAAAGTCTGGTGGGATCAGTTGCAACCGGACGCGATGCGCCACTCCATGGATCGCAGCCTCAAGGCGTTGCGCAGCGACTACGTCGACCTGTTCATGATCCACTGGCCCACCAAGGATTGGGATCTGCCACGCACTCTCGACACGCTGGCCTCGTTCAAGGAACAAGGCCTGGCCCGCAACATCGGCGTGGCGAATTTCCCTCTGCCGTTGTTGCGCAAAGTCGTCGAGGAATACGGCATCGGTCTGTCAGCGATTCAGGTCGAGTACCACGTCCTGCTCGGACAAACCGCCCTGCTCGATTACGTCCGGCAACACAATATGGCGCTGACGGCCTACACACCGCTGGCGCGCAACAAGGTTTCACACATTAGCGAAATTCAGCAAATTGCCGCCAGACACGGCGTACTGCCGACCCAGGTCGCACTGAAATGGCTGCTCGATCAAGACAACGTGGCAGCGATACCCAAGGCGAGCAGCGCTACTAACCAACTCGCCAATCTGGCGGCACTTGAGGTCAATCTGGATGATCAAGACCGGGCGCTGATTGCCGGTCTGTCCAAGCGCGAGCGACAGGTCAGCCCGGACTTCGCGCCAGTGTGGGATGCATTCGACCAGTGAGTGGGAAAAGGCTGATGACTCACACCGAAACGGCAGATTCGAAAAGGGTCTTACGCGCCCTTACATTTATGCCCAGCAGATTCTGACGCGCGCGGTTATTCATAGGCGAGGTGATTTACACCCCCAACCTATGAAGGAACGCAAACATGTTATGGACCAGAGCGAGACGCAGCGACAACGTCAATGACACACGAAAGGGCAAGGACGCCCGCACTCAGACAGGGAAGAAAATCGCTGCCGGCCTGGCAGCCGTCACCCTCTCGGGCGCGGCGCTCTACGCCTCATACGACAGCACTTCCGGGCAACACCCGAGCCAGATGAATGACGTCAGCCGACCCGCTTCGTCCGCCGACGCAGCCCAACTCAGGTTTATCGAGTCGATACTGGGTGACACCGAAGACACCTGGACGTTGCTGTTTGCCCGAACCGCACGCCATTACCCCACCCCCACACTGACGCTGTTCAGTCATAGCGTGGTCTCCGCTTGCGGTGCCGCCGACAGCTCTATCGGCCCCTTTTACTGCCCGGGCAATCGGCAGATCTATCTCGACCCGCAGTTCTTCGAGCTGATGGCCGAGCGCTTTTCAGCGGTCGGCGACTTCGCCCAGGCTTACATCATCGCGCACGAGGTCGGCCATCATGTGCAGGTTGAACTGGGCATGTCCGAGCCGTTTGAAACCGCCCTCTCGGCACGACTACCGGTGATCGGCAACGCGGGCCTCGAAGTGCGCAGCGAACTGCAGGCCGATTGCCTTGCGGGGGTCTGGGCGTACCATGCACAACAGCGCCTGACCTGGCTGGAACCGGGCGATATCGAAGAAGCCTTGAACGCCGCCAGCGTATTCGGTGACGACTATCTGCAGCGTGCACAGAACCGCTCGGTTCGTCCGGAGACGTTCAGCCACGGCACCTCACAACAACGCACCCAATGGTTCACGGCCGGATTCGATAGCGGTCGTATCGATACGTGCGATACCTTCAACGCTGCACAGCTGTAAGCTGGCGAATAGACAATGTGCTCAGAACCGTCATCAATCACGATGGTCTGACGACCGGACTGGCGCCACTCCCACGCACCAGCAACACTCATCACCAGATTCATTCAGAGGATTCCCACATGCTATGGAAAAAAGGCCGACGCAGTGACAACGTCGTCGACGCCCGTGGTGATGATTCCGGCGGTGGCGGCGGCATGCGCTTCGGTGGCGGCAAAGGCCTGAGTCTGGGCGCCATTCTGCTGATCGTCGGCATCGGCTGGATCACCGGGCAGGATCCGCTGCAAATTCTCGGGCAGCTCGCCGGGCAATCGACACAACAATCGGCGCCGACCTCGCAAACCCGTCAGGCGCCACCGGCCAACGACGAGCAAGCCGAATTCGTCCGCTCGATCCTTGGCGATACCGAAGACACCTGGGGCGCGATTTTCCAGCAGGCCGGGCGGCAATATAAAGATCCGACGCTGGTGCTGTTCAGCAATCGGGTCAACTCGGCCTGCGGTCTTGCAACCTCGGCGACCGGCCCGTTCTACTGCCCGGCCGACCAGAAGGTCTATCTGGACATGGCGTTCTTCCAGGAAATGTCGCAACGCTTCAAGGCGGCCGGCGACTTCGCTCAGGCCTACGTGATCGCGCATGAAGTCGGACACCATGTGCAGACGCTGCTTGGCGTCTCGGCGAAAATTCAGACAGCTCGACAGCAAGGTCGACAGATGGAAGGTGACGGCGGTTTGCTGGTGCGTCAGGAATTGCAGGCTGACTGTCTCGCCGGCGTCTGGGCCTACAGTGCGCAGAAGCGCCTGAACTGGCTGGAGCCGGGTGACATCGAGGAGGCCTTGAACGCGGCCAATGCCATCGGTGATGATCGCTTGCAACAACAGGGTCAGGGCCGTGTGGTGCCGGACTCGTTTACCCACGGTACGTCGGCGCAAAGGGTGCGCTGGTTCAAAACCGGATTCGCGCAAGGCCAGGTCGGCCAGTGCGACACCTTCGCGGCGAAAAACCTGTAAATGCATAAATGGCTTCTGGCTTTACTGATTATTGGCAGCACTGCACAAGCCGCCGGCGTCGACGCCATCAGCCCCGGTCGCCTGCAACTCAAGGCCGGGGAAATGGCCGTCGGCATCGGCCCGGCACCGGAGAAAATCGAACGTGTGCTGATCGTCATTCACGGCCGGTTACGCAACGCCGAGACCTATCGCAAAAGCGCCGAAAGCGCGGCTGAACTGGCGGGACAAAGCGCGCACACGCTGGTGATCGCGCCGCAGTTTCTCAATGAGAGCGATGTTGTCCTGTACTCCTTGCCCGCCACACTGCTGCGCTGGCAAGGCAACGAGTGGATGGGCGGCGGATTATCCACAGGGCCGAATCCGTTGAGTTCCTACGCGGCGCTCGACGAGATCGTCGGGCGAATCAGCGATCGCAAACAGTTTCCGGACGTGAAGCAGATCGTGATCTTCGGTCATTCCGGGGGCGGTCAAGTGGTACAGCGTTATGCCCTGCTCGCCAAGGATCAGCCCGCGCTGAAAGCCAATGGCATCCGTCTGCGCTATGTGGTAGCCAATCCGTCCTCCTATGCGTATTTCAATGAACAGCGGCCAGTGGCGTTCGATCACGCCAAATGTGCAGGTTTCAATCGCTGGAAGTACGGTCTGGCAGACATGCCGGTGTATGCCGGAGGGCAAACGCCGTTGCAGCTTGAGAGCAGTTACGTCAAACGCGAAATGATTTATCTGCTCGGGCAGCAGGACATCGATCCGCAGCATCCGGCACTGGACAAGGGTTGCGAAGCCGAGGCGCAAGGGGCGTATCGCCTGGAACGTGGGAAGTTGTACTTCGGCTATTTGCTGCGTCGGCACCCGGAGGGAGTTAATCAGCGACTGGTTGAAGTGCCGGGGGTTGGGCATAACGGCGATGGGATGCTGACCTCGCCGGAGGGGCAGAAGGCGTTGTTTGAATAAGTTTTGTGTTGTTTGAGCTGGCGCCATCGCGAGCAGGCTCACTCCTACAGGGAAACGCATTCCAATTGTAGGAGTGAGCCTGCTCGCGATGAGGGCCGCTAAAGCACCAAAGATTTCAGGCCAGCAGCATCTGCCGCAACTCGACACAATCCTTCGCATGCCAATCGGTCAACTCAGGCCACGGATTATCCGGCAAATTCACCAACACCGTCCGCGCGCCCGCCGCTCGCCCGCAATCCAGATCAAAGCGGTAATCACCGACCATCACCATCTCGCTGGCCGGCACATCCCAAGCCTCTGCCAACTTCAACAGTCCACCCGGATGCGGTTTCGGCGGTGCTTCGTCGCGGCCCAACACATCGTCCACCGCGAAGCAGTCAGCCAGACCAATCGCCTCCAGCGTCACGTGCGCCAGCTCCCGCGCATTGCGGGTGAGGATGCCGAGGCGATAACCGCGCGCATGCAGATCACGCACCAGCTCCACCGCACCGGTGGCCGGGGTCGAACCCAGCGCCAGATCGCGCTCATGCTCAAGCAACCATGCGTGTTTCGCTGCGGCCTCATCCGCCGGCAACGCCGCAAGGTGCGTCAGGATGTCGTCCTCCGGCGGAATCGCCAGCGCCACGCGAATCGCCGCGAAATCATGCACGGCGACGGTCAGCGTGCCATCCATGTCGAACACCCAATGGCGAACTTCGCTCAGGCTCATGCCCAATCCTTGCGATGACGAATCAAACCTTCCTGCGTCACCGAAGCCACCAGTTGCCCGGCACGGTTGTACACGCTGCCACGGGAGAAGCCACGGGAATTTCCGGCCCACGGGCTGTCCATCGCGTAAAGCAGCCAGTCATCGGCGCGCAGATCGTTGTGGAACCACAGCGCGTGATCGAGGCTGGCGACCTGCATGTCTTTCTGCCAGACCGACTTGCCGTGGGGCAGCATCGAGGTGGTCAGCAGGCCGAAGTCCGAGGCGTAGGCCAGCAGGTATTTGTGCAGCGCAGGGATGTCGGCCAGCGCACCGTCAGCACGGAACCACACGTACTTCACCGGATCGGCCGGTTGCGGGTTGTACGGATCCTTTTCAGTGACCGGGCGCACTTCGATCGGTTTCGGGCACAGCAGCTTTTCACGCATGTGTTCGGGGATCAGTTGCGCGCGTTGCTGGAACAGCTCCAGCTCCGACGGCAGATTTTCCGGGCCGACCACGACAGGCATCTGGCTCTGATGCTCGAAGCCGGCTTCGTCGTACTGGAACGAAGCACTGCAGGTAAAAATCGGATGGCCCTTCTGGATCGCCGTGACGCGGCGGGTGCTGAAGCTGCCGCCATCGCGCACGCGATCAACCGAATAAACCACTGGCAATTTGGCGTCGCCTGGACGCAGAAAATAACCGTGCATCGAGTGCACGTGGCGCGCCTCTTCAACCGTCTGACTGGCCGCCGACAGTGACTGACCAAGCACCTGACCGCCGAACAACTGGCGGAAACCCAAGTCCTGGCTACGGCCACGGAACAGGTTTTCCTCAATCGGTTCCAGGGTCAGCAAATCGACCAGATCTTCCAACACTTGGCTCATTCAGACTCTCCTCACACAAAGCAATGCCGCGCAGTCTTGGCTGCGGTGGCCGATTCAGATTCTGGCACGGGCCAATGATATGGCGGCCATTGTAAACGTCCGTGTCGGCTTAGCCATGCAAGGTTTGCAGCCATTGTTCCCGAGTGATGCGATACAGCACATGCCGGCGCAACGGATGATCGACGGCCAGTTTCGGGTGGTCGAAATCATCTTCGGGAGCGTGATGCATGCCGATCGCCTGCATGACTTTCTCCGAAGGCAGATTGGATTGCGCGGTGAAGGAGACGATTTCCTTCAGCGCCAATCGATCAAAGCCGCAACGCAGAGCGGTCCACGCCGCTTCACTGGCGTAACCCAGGCCCCAATGCTCCTTGGCCAGGCGCCAGCCGATTTCCACTGCCGGAGTGAACGGCGCATCAAAGCCGACCACGCCGAGCCCGGTGAAACCGATGAATTCACCGCTGTCCTTGCGCTCCAGCGCCCACAAGCCGAAACCATGCTCGGCAAAATGCCCGCGCACCCGGCCGATCATCGACGCGCTTTCCAGACGGCTCAACGCTGCCGGAAAATAGCGCATCACCTGAGGATCGGCGCACATCGCGGCAAATGCCGGCAAATCCTCGTCCTGCCACTGACGCATCAGCAAGCGCGCGCTTTCGAGTTCCAGTATCGGCTCCATCGGTCCCCTCCGTTTCCATGCCGCAAGTCTACATCGCTGGTAGGATCCTTCACTCTTTCCTACGTTCCTACATGAAACCGCCATGCCACTGCCGCTGATCTACCACGAAGACTACAGCCCCGAGTTTCCGGCGGATCACCGCTTCCCGATGGACAAGTTTCGTTTGCTGCGCGATCACCTGGTCGACAGCGGTCTGACCCGTGACGCCGATCTGCTGCGCCCGGAGATCTGCCCCAACGACATCCTCGCCCTCGCCCATGACCGTGCGTATATCGAACGCTACATGAGCGGCGAGTTGTCCCGCGAAGACCAACGGCGCCTTGGCCTGCCATGGAACGAAGCACTGGCACGGCGCACGGTGCGTGCGGTCGGCGGTTCGATACTGGCAGCGGAAAAAGCGCTGGAGCACGGTCTGGCCTGTCACCTGGCCGGCGGCACCCATCACGCGCATTACGATTACCCGGCGGGTTTCTGCATCTTCAATGACCTGGCGATCATCAGCCATTACTTGCTGCAAAGCGGCCGGGTCAATCGCGTGCTGATCTTTGATTGCGATGTGCATCAGGGCGACGGCACGGCGCGAATTCTTCATGACACACTGGAGGCAATCACCGTTTCCCTGCACTGCGAGAAGAATTTTCCTGCACGCAAAGCCGAAAGTGACTGGGATATTCCGCTGCCCAAAGGCATGGGTGATGCCGACTATTTGAAAGTGGTCGATGACACGCTTAACTATTTGCTGCCGCTGTATCAACCGGACCTGGTGCTGTACGACGCCGGTGTCGATGTGCACAAGGATGACGCCCTCGGCTATCTGCAGCTGACCGATGCAGGTGTCGCCGCCCGTGATGAAAGCGTGATGCGCCATTGCCTGGGCCGCGACATTCCGGTGATGGGCGTGATCGGCGGCGGCTACAGCAAGGATCGCCACGCCCTCGCCCGTCGCCACGGCATCCTCCATCACAGTGCGCAGCGCGTCTGGCGGTCACACGGTTGTCATTGAGCTGGGCTGCGTTACCCACAATCGCTGTGGAACGGCCTGTGGATAACCCGTAGGAGCTGCCGCAGGCTGCGATCTTTTGATCTTGCCGGTAAAAATCCACAGCAAAGATCGCAGCCTGCGGCAGCTCCTACAGGGATCTCGGCTGTTAGAATGCGCGCCTTATCCCGCCATACCGCAGCGCATGCCCATGACCCAGAACTCCGCCTCCTCCCCCGCTCACGTCGCCATCATCGGCGGTGGCCCTGCCGGCCTGATGGCCGCTGAAGTGCTGAGCGAGGCTGGAATTCGCGTCGACCTGTACGACGGCATGCCCTCGGTGGGCCGCAAGTTTCTGCTGGCCGGCGTCGGCGGGATGAACATCACCCACTCCGAAGCGTATCCGGCGTTTCTCTCGCGATACGCCGAACGCGCACCACAGATCGCGCCGTTGCTGCGCGGCTTCGACGCCGATGCGTTATGCCAATGGATTCACGATCTGGGCATCGAAACCTTTGTCGGCAGCTCCGGCAGGGTTTTCCCTACTGATATGAAAGCCGCCCCGCTGCTCCGCGCATGGCTCAAGCGTCTGCGCGACAGCGGCGTGGTTATCCACACCCGCCATCGCTGGCTCGGTTGGAATGAACACGGCGCGTTGCGCATCGATAGCCCGGCAGGTGAAATCACCGTCAAACCCGACGCCACTCTGCTCGCCCTCGGCGGTGGCAGTTGGTCACGCCTTGGTTCCGACGGTGCGTGGATGCTCGCGCTGGAGCAGCGCGGTGTAGGACTGGCGCCGCTACAGCCAAGTAATTGTGGTTTCGAGGTGCAGGCCTGGAGCGATTTGATGGCCAGCAAATTCGCCGGCGCGCCGCTGAAAAATATCGCCATCGGCTTGAACGACGACATTCCGCGCTTGGGCGAATGCGTGATCACCGCGACCGGGATCGAAGGCAGTCTGATTTATGCGCTGTCGGCGCCGATAAGAGAGGCGATCAATCAGTATGGCGCGGCGACTATTCACATCGATCTGCTGCCCGGCCGGCCTGTGGATAAATTGCAGACGGCGCTGAGCAAACCTCGCGGTTCGCGTTCGATGGCCAAGCATCTGCACAGCCAGATCGGGATTGATGGGGTCAAAGCGGCGTTGTTGCGTGAACTCACTGATGCCGCCACGTTCGCTGATCCGGCGTTGTTGGCCCGGGCGGTCAAGGCGCTACCGCTGACGCTGGTGAAAACGCGGCCATTGGACGAGGCGATCAGCAGTGCCGGTGGCGTGATGTTCGAAGCAATGGATGAGCGCTTGATGCTCAAGACGTTGCCGGGGGTGTTCTGCGCGGGCGAGATGCTCGATTGGGAAGCGCCGACGGGCGGGTACTTGCTGACGGGGTGTTTTGCCAGCGGGCGGGCGGCGGGGTTGGGGGTCGTGCAGTGGCTCAAATCCGAGGCGTCTGCCTGAACCCTCACCCCAGCCCTCTCCCAGAGGGAGAGGGAGCCGACCGAGGTATCTGCTGTCATCCATCGACCTGATAGACCGAGTCGATTATGGATTCGGCAAAGCACTTTCAGTAGGGCTGACCGAGGTGTCTGACGTCATCCATCGACCTGAAAGACCGAGTCGATTATGGATTCGGCCAGCCGACCGAGGTATCTGCTGTCATCCATCGACCTGAAAGACCGAGTCGATTATGGATTCACAGCCGTAGGATCAGGTCGGCGTACTTCGCAAGCATCCCGCAACCAGTCCCCTCTCCCCCCGGGAGAGGGATAGGCGGGCGGCGTTCCGATGAGGGGCTTTTGACTTTAAGGCTTACGCTTGCGAGGTCCAGTATTGAACACCGGCACCTTGCGCACAGGCTTGACCGAAGGCTCCGGCGCCTGCGTCTCGCCGCTGTCGACCCACTTGCCCAGATTACGCTTGCCGCCACCGCCCGAAGCTTTCGGCTTCTTCGGTTTCTTCGGCTTCTTGATCACCTGACCGCTGGCATCGGTATCCGGCACACGGTGCTCAGGCTCGAAATCCGGCTCGTTCTCACGCTTCAAGGTCTGGCGCGTCAGCATCTCGATCGCCGACAACATGTTCACTTCATCCGCACACACCAGCGAAATCGCTTCACCGGTCGCGCCCGCACGACCGGTACGACCGATGCGGTGGATGTAGTCTTCCGCCACGATCGGCAGATCGAAGTTGATCACCAGCGGCAGATCTTCGATATCCAGACCTCGCGCCGCCACGTCAGTCGCGACCAGAATCTGCACTTCACTGAGCTTGAAACGATCCAGCGCCCGTTGACGGGTCGCTTGCGGCTTGTCGCCGTGGATACCGTCGGCATTCACACCGAGGCCCTGGAGTTTTTCCACCAGCGCATCCACACCGTTACGGGTCTTGGCGAACACCAGCACCTGCTTCCATTTGTTCTTGCGCATCAGGTGCACGAACAGTTCGGCCTTGCGCTTTTTGTCTACCGTCACGATCCACTGCTTGACCGTGTTGGCGGCGACGTTGCGCGGGCTGACTTCGACGGTCAGCGGATCGTCGAGCATCTGCCCGGCGAGCAGGCGGATGTCATCGGAGAAAGTCGCGGAGAACAGCAGCGTCTGACGTTTCTTCGGCAGTGCGCGGTAGATGTTCGCCAGCTCTTCGGAGAAGCCCAGATCGAGCATGCGATCGGCTTCGTCGAGCACCAGGGTTTGCAGCTGATTGAATTTCAGCGCCTTCTGGCGGAACAGGTCGAGCAGACGCCCCGGCGTTGCCACCAGCAGATCAACACCGCCGCGCAGCTTCATCATTTGCGGGTTGATGCTGACACCGCCGTACACCGCATAAGTGCGCAGCGGCAGGTTTTCGGCATATTGGCGCACGGCTTCGTGAACCTGTTCGGCCAGTTCACGGGTCGGCACCAGAATCAATGCGCGCACCGAGTTGGCGGCGACTTTCGGCCCTTCCATGGCCAGCAACTGCAGCAGCGGCAGGGCGAAACCGGCGGTCTTGCCGGTGCCGGTCTGAGCGGCCGCCATCAGGTCACGACCGGCCAGCACGGCCGGAATGGCTTGCGCCTGAACCGGCGTCGGGGTCTGGTAGCCGAGCTTCTCGAGGGAGCGCAGCAAGGGTTCGATCAGGCCAAGGGTGGCGAAAGTCATGGAGGTACCGTAGGAAAAAATAACGCAGGCATGCAATGCCGCGCAGTTTACCCTAATTCGTACGCGTTTCTGTGGGAACGGCTGTCGGCGCCACGACTGGCGGCTGTGCTGGCCGGCGCCACTGCGGCAAGCCTATCAGCACCACGGCGCTGATGATCACCAGCATCGCCAGCGCCTCTTCGATTCCGATGGTCTCGCCGACAAACACGATCCCCAGCAATACCGCCACCGCCGGGTTGACGTAGGCATAACTGGTCGCCGCTGCTGGACGTACGTGCTTGAGCAGGTACATGTAGGAATTGAAGGCGATGATCGAGCCGAAGAAAATCAGGTACGCCAGCGCCAGCCAGCCTTCCATCGGCGGCACGGCTTGCAGGCGTTCGCCACTGACGGCGCTGCCAATCAGCAACACCACACCGCCGACCAACATCTCAACCGCACTGGCCATAGCGCCCTGCGGCAACGGCAAATGTCTGCTCCACACCGAGCCGAACGCCCAGGTCGCCGCCGCGAAAATCAGCAATGCCGCGCCCAGCGGACTCGATTGCAGGTTGGAGCCCATGTTGAGCATGGCGATGCCGATGATCCCCAGTGCCACACCGGCCCATTCCAGGCGCGTGTTACGTGCGCCCCAAAAATAACCGAACAGCAAAGTAAACAGCGGCACCGTCGCCACCGCCAATGCCGCCACGCCTGAAGCCACGCCGGTGTGTTCAGCCACACTCACTGCGCCATTACCGAAACTGAGCAGCAGAATCCCGATGATCCCCGCCGCTTTCCACTGCGCCCAGGTCGGCGCCGGTGCCCCGCGCCAGCGCAGGAAGGCGTACATCAACGTGCCGGCGATCACGAAACGCACACCGCCGAGCATCAGCGGCGGCCAGTATTCAATGCCAATGCGGATCACCAGATAGGTCGATCCCCAAATCACGTACAACGCAAAAAACGCGGCGATCAGCGGCAAGGAAAAACGGCGCAAGGCAGGCATGGGCAACTCGAACGTCTGGGGCTGGGGATTGATTATTCTAGAAAGGCGCACGGACAAAAATAAGTTACAAAACCTGTTTATAGCGCCGTTACACTTCTGAAAACACGGAGATCGACGGATTAAACCGAGATTTCGAAAGCCCGGCATTTTCAGGAGTCCGAGCATGGACAAATACGACCGCATGCTGCTCAGCGCCCTGCTCGAAAACGGCCGTGCGTCCTACGCCGACCTCGCGCGCAAAGTGAACCTCTCCGCCCCCGCCGTCGCCGAGCGGGTGGCCAAGCTTGAGGCATCCGGGGTGATCACCGGGTATGAGGCGAAAATCGACCTGGCGAAAATCGGTCTGCCGATCCAGTGCGTGATTGAGCTGAGGCTGCACCAGAACGGTAGTCAAAAGGTGTATGACGAACTAGTGAAAATCCCGCAACTGACGGAGTGCTTTCGGGTCACGGGCGATCCGTGCGTAATGATGAAAGCCGCGGTGGGATCGATGACGGAGCTGGAGGAGTTGATCAATCGCGTGGCGAAATTCGGCTTCAGCAAGACCTCGATCGTGCTGTCGAGCGCCGTCGAAAGGCGCGTGCCGCTCGGCCACATCGAAAGTAACGGCAAATAGTTCGGATCAACACAGATCCAATGTAGGAGTGAGCCTGCTCGCGATGGCGGCGCATCAGTCGAAACAAATGTTGACTGACACACCGTCATCGCGAGCAGGCTCACTCCTACAGGGTTCTGTGTTGGGCTGGGGATCAGCGATAGCGCTGCAGGTGCTCGCTGACTTTCGCGGCTGGGACTTTCTGCAATTTGCACAGCAGGTCGTGTGACAGCTCACGCACGCCATGCTTGCCGCGCAACTCTTCCGCCAGATGCGCCATCAGGTTGGCCGCCATCTCGGCATCGGCCATGGCCCGGTGAGCCTGGCCGGTGTGTGGCAGGCGCGCAAACGTGGTCAGCGTACCCAGTTTGTGATTCGGTGCCGCCGGCATCAGCCGCCGCGCCAGCAGCAACGAACAGGCAAAGTTCTGCAACCGCGTACGCTTGATCCGCCCCAGTTCAAAGTCCCAGAACTTCTGGTCGAACGAGGCGTTGTGCGCGACCAGCGGCGTGCAGCCGACAAACTCGTTGACCTCGTTCATCACCTGCTCGGCCGGCGGCGCGGTGCGCAGCATGGCGTTGCTGATGCCGGTCAGTTGTTCGATAAAAGCGGGGACGCGCACACCCGCGTTCATCAGGCTCTGGTAACGCTCGACGATACGGCCGTTTTCCAGCATGACCACGGCGATTTCCGTGGCGCGACAGCTGCTGTTCGGCGACAGGCCAGTGGTTTCAAAGTCGATGACTGCAATGCGTTCCAAACCGGTTTCAACTCCGTACAAATCAATGGTTCAGCTTAGTTTTTCAGCAGCAGCGCGCCTTCGATCGGCACGTAACGGCTGGCGGCGCGGATCAGCGAATTGGCAGTCAGGCCGGGCACGCCGTAGGCGACTGCCTGGACGCCGTGCTTGCTGATG
This sequence comes from Pseudomonas sp. NPDC087690, assembly GCF_044743175.1. NCBI lineage: Bacteria > Pseudomonadati > Pseudomonadota > Gammaproteobacteria > Pseudomonadales > Pseudomonadaceae > Pseudomonas > Pseudomonas sp. NPDC087690. The sequence goes on along the minus strand of NZ_JBIUVX010000013.1, from coordinate 41,655 downwards.
ATGCGTTCGAGCAGCATGTCGAAATCACCGTCACCCGAGGCCAGGACGATTTCGTCGACGTGGTCGGCGGCGTCCATGATGTCGAGGGTGATGCCCACATCCCAGTCGCCCTTGGCCGAGCCGTCGCTGCGCTGGATGTAGGGCTTGAGCTTCACAGTGAAGCCGAGGTTGCGCAGGATCTGCTGGAACTGCTGTTGCTTGCTGTCGCCCCGGTCGATCGCGTAGGCGTAGGCCTCGACGATCTGTCCGTCCTTGCTGATGTCGGCCCACAGCGCGGCATAGTTGAAATGACAACCATAGGCCTGACGCACGGTGTAGTAGAGGTTCTGCACGTCGGCGAACACTGCGATTTTTTTCACCGGAGTTCCTGTGGGCGCGCAAGCGCACGAAGCGGGATCGGGCGCCAGGCCCGAAAAAGGCGCTCAGTATGCCAGCCAATAGGAAGGTTCAGCGAATAATCACCGGCAGACGCCGAGGTGCTACTGACGAGTGGTGAATGTGGTGAGGGGATTTACCCCCTCACCACAGGTTTGGTGCCAAACCTGAGAAATGCAGGGGTCAGACGAAGGAATCGTCGTCATCGAAGAACGATGAGTTGTCGTCGCTGCTGTAATCAGTGTCGGTGAATCCGCCCTGATCGTTGCCAGCCATGCGCTGATCATCGCCCCAGCCATTGTTGCTCTGGTCGGCAACCTGCGCCGGTTCTTCCTTGATCACTTCAACGATTTCTTCCGGCTGCTGGTTGTGATGAAACAGGCTGCTGATGCCTTGCGCCAACATCACACCACCGGCCACACCGGCGGCGGTTTTCAGGGCACCGCCGAGGAAGCTGCTGCCGGCCGCCGGGGCCGCTGGTTGCGCGTAGCCAGATGGTGGGGCGCCGAAATTCTGTTGCGGCGCGGGAGCAGCGAAGTTCTGCTGCGGAGCCGGTTCGCGCCAGCCGCCCGTGGACGACGGCGCGGCACTCTGGGTTGGCGCCGAACGCGGGCTGCCACCAAAGATGCTCGACAGGAAACCGCCACCACCACTCGGCGCCGGTGCGGCACTCTGGGCCTTGGCCGATTGCAGTTCAGCCTGCAAACGCTGGACTTGCTGGGTCAGCTGCTTGTTCTGTTCGTCGAGGCTCTTGAGCGCTGCCTCTTGCACCAGAATCGCCTGGGTCATGAAATAACCTGCCGCCGGTTGGCGTGTCAGGTGTTCCTTGATCCGCGTCTCGGCCTGGGCGTCACGCGGGGCTGCCTCCGTTTCGGCCTGTTGCAGCCGGGAAAACAGTCCATCGATCAGGGTTTGCTCTTCGCTGTTCATGGCGACCTCGTAGATTGCCGGGGAAAACATTGCCCTCGTCCACGGTGGACAAGGTGCTCTCCTGTAATGGAGACGGTGACAGGATGTTTCAACGACCTTTACCGAATGTTTACGTTTGTGCCGGCGCCGGCGTCATCGGTTAAAGTGAGCCACTGTTTTCAACCTGCGATACCGACTGATGAATGCCTTCGAAGTGCTGCGCGACTCCCTGTATTTTTTCAAACGCCATTTGGTCAGCATCGTGCAGTTGTGCCTGCCGCTGGTGATCTTCGAAGCGTTTTTGCTGCAACTGGTCGATCACAACACCGACCCGGACAGTTTTTCCTCAGTCAGCGTGGTCGTCGGCCTGCTGGTTTATCCGTTGTACACCGCCGCACTGATCCTCTTTCTCGACGCCCGCACACGTGGCGAATCCCCCCGCACCCTTGACCTGCTGGCAATGTCTGCACGCCTGTGGCCGCGTTTCGCCCTGCTCACGGCACTTAACACTTTGCTGATTCTGCTCGGTCTGTCGCTGTATTTCCTGCCGGGCCTGATGCTGATGGTAATGCTCGCGTTCGGTGAATATCTGCTGGTGCTGCGCGGCCTCGGACCGTTGCAGGCGATGAAGGAAAGCCTGCGCCTGACCCGTGGGCACTTCTGGCGGATCCTGCTGTGCATTCTGTGTGTGATGACGCCGTTGTGGCTGCTCAAGGGCGCGACGCTGGCGGTGTATCCCGAGCCGCAGAACCCGGTGCTCGCCGTGCTGATCGACAGCGCCCACAGCTTCCTGCAACTGTTCACCAGCGTGGTGTTGTTCCGTTTGTTCATGCTCATCAGCGAATCGCCTGACAAACGTGACGGAGCGGTCTGACAGCGCTGCACTTGGGCTTGGCGACTGCCCTCAGGTATGCTCGGGGCCACTTTCTGTAACGCTATAAGCCGAGCCATGACCCGTCTACTGCGCTACACCCTGTTGCTTGTTGTGCTCGCCATCACCCTGATCGGCGGGCTGATCTTCAGCCTGACCTGGCGCCCCGAGCCTCGCGAAACCCTGCCGGTCAGCTGCACCGGAACGCCCCCGACGCTGGTGCCGGGGCAGGCGCTGAAAGTCATGACCTGGAACGTGCAGTTTCTTGCTGGCAAGCGCTACGTGTTCTGGAATGACCTGGCCAAGGGCGATGATGAAGCGCCGACGCTGGAAGACATGGCCTTCAGCCTTGACGAAGTGGCGCGGGTGATCCGTGATGAGCAGCCCGATGTGGTGCTGTTGCAGGAACTGGATGACGGCGCCAAGGCCAGCGATTATCAGGATCAGCTCAAACTGCTGCAGGAAAGGGTTGCCGATCTATATCCGTGCAGCGTCAGCGCTTTTGACTGGAAGGCTGACTTCGTTCCTGATCGGCATGTCTTCGGCAGCGTCGGCCGGCAACTGGCGACGCTCAGCCGCTACCGCATCGAACACGCCGAACGCCTGCAATTGCCAGTGGCCTCGGCGAACTTCATCAGCCGTCAGTTTCAGCCCAAAGATGCCTTGCTCGCGACCAAGCTGCCGCTCAGCGATGGCGGACAATTGACCGTGTTCAACACGCATCTGGAACGCGCCAGCCAAGCGGACAGCACCTTGCAGGCGCAAGTGAGCGCCGTGGCCAAGGTCCTCGACAAATATGAAAGCCAGGGCCTGCCATGGCTGATCGGCGGTGACTTCAATCTGTTGCCGCTCGGGCAATACCGCCGCTTGCCGGTCGAACGGCGTACGCCCTACTCCACCGACAGCGAACTGCATCTGCTGTGGGACAAATACCCGATGATCCCGACCAACAACGAGGCCGGCGGGATTGATCGTGCGCAGTGGCTGACACACTACCCCAACGACCCCGGCCTGAATGGCCCGGATCGCACGGTGGACTACCTGTTCTACAGCCCGAAAATCAAACGGGTCGAAGCGACGGTGCGCCAGGACGATACCTTGCGCATTTCCGACCACCTACCGGTCATCGCCCGCTTCCTCCTCCCCGCCGCCCCATAACCAACACATTCCCGTGTAGGAGCTGCCGCAGGCTGCGATCTTTTGATCTTCAAAAACAACATCAAAAGATCGCAGCCTGCGGCAGCTCCTACAGCGGATCAATGGACTTCTTCGAGGTCGTCATGCAGCAGGCCGAAGATCTGCCGTTTCATGTCGATAAACGAGCGCTCCATGACCATGTCCAGTGAGCGTGGACGTTCGATCGGCACGTCGAGAATCTGCTTGATGCGCCCCGGTTTCGCGCCCATCACATAGACCCGATCCCCCAGCAGAATCGCTTCGTCGATGTCATGGGTCACGAACAACACGGTCTTCTTGCTGTTGCCCCAGACCCGCAGCAACAACTGCTGCATCTGCAATCGCGTCTGGCTGTCCAGCGCGCCGAATGGTTCGTCCATCAGCAGAATCTGCGGATCATTGGCCAGCGCCCGGGCAATCGCCACACGCTGCATCATCCCGCCCGACAGCTGTTTGGCGTAGTTGTCGGCGAACCCGGCAAGGCCGACTTCGTTGACGTAGTAATCGACAATCTCCTTGCGCCGCGCCGCCGGCATGCCACGACGCTTCAATCCGAACTCAACGTTCTGCCGCACCGTCAGCCACGGGAACAGCGTGTAGCTCTGAAAGACCATGCCGCGATCCGCGCCGGGGCCTTGCACTTGCTGGCCGCCGACATGGATCTCTCCAGAGGTCGGCTCCGCCAGCCCAGCGGTCAGGTACAGCAGACTCGACTTACCACAACCCGATGGCCCGACCAGCACCGCAAACTGCTGATCCGGCACCTCGAACGAGACCTCTTCCAGCGCGGTAAACGTGCCGCCGTCAGGCTTCTTGTAACGCAGGCTGACCTTGTCCACCTGCAAGCGCGGCGCGGCTTGCGCCGGGGTCGCGACAGGTTCGATGAAACGATGATTGGCAGCAGTCACTGAGCCCATGCGGCAACCCTCAGGCGGAGAAAACGGAACAGTTGATCGGTGACCAGACCGAGCAGGCCGATGATCGCGATGGCGAGGAAAATCACATCCACCTGAAAGCCGCGCATGGCTTTCAGGCTCAGGTAACCCAATCCGCTGGAAGCGGCGACCAGCTCAGCCACCACCAGATACGTCCAGGCCCAGCCCATGGTCACCCGCAGCGTGTCGAGCACACCCGGCACCGAGGCCGGCGCGATCACATGCAGCACCGCATCGCGACGGCTGGAACCCAAAGTGTAAGAGGCGTTGATCAAATCCTTGGAAATGCCCTTCGACACGTCGGCGATCATCACCAGTTGCTGGAAGAACACGCCGAAGATAATCACTGAAACCCGCTGCTCCAGACCAATGCCGATCCACAGGATGAACAGCGGCACGAACGAGGTCACCGGCAGATAACGAATGAAATTCACCAGCGGCTCAAGGAACGCCTGGACGATGCGGAAGCTGCCCATCAGTAACCCCAACGGCACCGCCACCAGCGACGACACGATGAAGCCGACCATCACCACTTCGACACTGGCCCAGACATGTGTGCCGAGCGTGCCGTCGCGGCTCAGGCGCACGGCGGCTTCAACCACCGCGCCCGGTGTCGGCAAAAACATTCCCGGCACGATGCCGCCGTAAGACAAGCCAGCCCACAGACCGACCAACAACACCCAGGCCAGCGCGCTGGCGCTCCACACGACTGGCACCGGCAACGCGGTTTTCGGCGTGAGGCTGCGGCTCAGCCACGAATTGCGCTTGAACATTGCAACCTCCTAGAGCGGACTGACGAAACGGTTGTCGACCAGTTCGTCGTTGCTGACGTTGTAAGGTTTGCCCTGCAATTCGCTGGCAGTTTCGTTGGCCAGTTTGATCAACGCTGCGCTGTCACCCGGTTTGCCCGGTGAGCCCAACAGCTTCTCGCTCATGGCCTGATCGTAGAAACGCACGCCCTGTGCGGCGGCGGCCAGCTCCTTCGGATCGGAGAGGTAACCGCCGACGCCTTTGGCCATGATTTTGTACGCGTCTTCCGGGTGATCCTTGGTGTATTGCACGGCTTTGTACAAACCGGCGACCAGCGCCTTGACGTCTTCCGGTTGCTTCTCGATCACGCTGCAATTGAGCGCGACCACGTCGACGATCACCCCGGGGGTGCTGCTGCTGTCGATCAGCACTTTGCCTTGTTGCTTGTCGCGGACCATCGACAGGTGCGGCTCCCAGGTCACCGCAGCGGGCACGCGACCGGCGATGAACGCTGTGGCGGCATCGTCAGCGGTCATGTTCTGCACGGTGATGTCGCTCATGCTCATGCCGTTTTTCTTCAGCAGGTACGAGAGCCAGAACTGTGAAGTCGAGCCTTCGTTGACCGCGACGGATTTGCCCTTGAGCTCTTGCAGGCTCTTCACGTCCTTGCCGACCAGCACGCCGTCGCCGCCATGGCTGTCATCCAGCGCCGCGACCGCTTTGAAGCAGAACTGCGGACGATATTTGAGCACCTCATCGATGGTCGACGCCGAGCCGGACAATTGCCCCGAAGCCTGCGCGGCCATGTACATCGACGCTTCTTCGACCACCGGCAATTCGACGGTCAACCCGTTTTCCTTGAAGTAGCCCAGATCCTGAGCCAGATAGAGCGTGCCGTAACCGACCCACGTGGTGTGGCCGATGGACAGGGTGCCGGCCTGAGCGCTGGTCGCGACCGCGGCAGCCAGCGCAGTGATGGCCAAAGGCTGAGTGAGACGAATACACAAGGATTTGATCATGGAGCACTCCCGACGCTGTTGATTTAGTTTTGTCATGGGCAGTACGGTCGCCAACCGTTGTGCAGTTGCTACCGTTGGTCTCTCGCGGACGCTTGGGCGGACAACATTCGGCTGGCGGGCAAGATCGATGGTGGCCCATGTGCGCGGTGAGGAAAATCAGGAAATTGTTGGCTGCAAATGATGAAAAAACTGGGTAGTGCGCACTGCTTCAGGGCGGGGATTGCGGGGGTGCGCGAGGTGAGTGCAGATTGGGGGTTTTCGGCGAGTGGAAGAATGTCATCGCTGGCAAGCCAGCTCCCACAGGAATCTCAGTTGTACCCCGGTTTTTGTGAACACCGCTGAAAACTGTAGGAGTGAGCCTGCTCGCGATGGCGTCAGGTCAGTCCATATCTCGGCTGCATGACACACCGCTATCGCGAGCAGGCTCACTCCTACAAGGGTCTAGGGTGTGGCTGGATTTCATGCATACCGCTGAACCTGTGGGAGCTGGCTTGCCAGCGATGGGGGCGACTCGGTCTCAGCGCAGCTGGAACCAGGTGGTTTTCAACTGGGTGTATTTGTCGAACGAGTGCAGCGACAGATCCCGACCGAACCCCGACTGTTTACCGCCGCCAAACGGCACCGTCACATCCAGCGCATCCACCGTATTGACCGATACCGTGCCCGCGCGCAACCGACGCGCCACGCGGTGCGCCCGGTTCAGGTCATCAGTCCACAACGACGCCGCCAAGCCATACACGCTGTCATTGGCCAGTCGCACCGCTTCTTCCTCGCTGTCGAACGGCATCACCGCCAACACCGGGCCAAACACCTCTTCACGAAACAGCGGCATGTCGGCAGTTACACCGGTAAAAATCGTCGGCTCAATAAAATTGTCCGACCCGTTAAATCGCCGCTGCTGCCCGCCACACACCCGCGTCGCGCCCGACTGCTCGGCACTGCGAATAAAACCCATGATGCCCGCCGTCTGCTTGCTATCGACAATCGCCCCGGCACTGCTCTGCGGATCCAGCGGATCGCCCGGCAACCAACGTTCGGCCTGCGCTTTCAGCCGTTCGACAAACTCATCATGAATGGAACGTTCCACCAACAATCGCGAATTGGCCGAGCAGACTTCACCCTGATTGAAGAAGATCCCGAACGCCGCTTTTTCCGCCGCCAGATCGAGATCCTGACAATCGGCGAACACCAGATTGGCGCTCTTGCCGCCGCACTCCAGCCAGACCTGTTTTAGGTTGGATTGCGCGGAGTACTGCATGAAATATTTCCCGACCTGAGTCGAGCCGGTGAACACCAGACAATCGACATCCGCGTGTAAACCCAGCGCCTTGCCAGTCTGCTCGCCAAGCCCCGGCAACACGTTCAGCACACCCGCCGGCAGCCCTGCTTCCAGCGCCAACTCGGCCAGACGCAATGCCGAAAACGGCGACTGCTCAGCCGGTTTTAAAATCACCGAATTGCCCGCCGCCAGCGCCGGCGCGAGCTTCCACGCAGCCATGTCCAAGGGGAAATTCCACGGCACCACGGCTGCCACCACTCCGAGCGCTTCGCGGGTAATGGTCGCCAACACATTCGGCGCACTGGGTGCCACCTGATCGTAGAGTTTGTCGATGGCTTCGGCGTACCAGCGGAACACTCCGGCAGCGCCCGGCACGTCGATGTTGTAAGCATCCATCACCGGTTTGCCCATATTCAGCGAATCGAGCAGCGCCAGCTCTTCACGATGGTTCATCAGTAAATCAGCCAGACGCAGCAGCACTTGCTTGCGCTCGGCCGGGGAGCGTTGCGACCAGATACCGGACTCGAATACTTGCCGGGCATTACGCACGGCGACGTCGACATCCGCCTCGCCACACGCGGCGACATTGGCCAGACATTGCCCGGTCGCCGGGTTGATCGCAGCGAAGGTCTGCCCTGATTGCGCGGCGCAGTGTTGGCCGTCGATCACGGCTTGATCGGGAAACTTCAATGCAACGGCGCGGCGCTGCCACTCTGCAAGCTCGAACACGACGGATGCTCCTGAGACGTTATTGTCAATCGATGGTCGCTCAGGCCCGCACGGGCTAAAAATAGTAAAAATGTCTTCGCAGGCAATAAAAACAGTGGGCAAGGACTTCCCCCAATCGCTGCGCAGGTGGCTATGGTTGAAGGATAAAAACATCGTCGTGCAACGGACGTGGCGGCGCACAAATTGCTTTGAAGTCGAGTCCGCTCGTCCTGAGGTTTGCCGTGGCCGCCTACAATTTGCGTCAGTTGAAATACTTCATCACCACCGTCGAATGCGGCAGCGTTGCCGAAGCCTCGCGCAAGCTGTACATCGCGCAACCAGCGATTTCCACGGCGATCAAAGGCCTGGAGGACAGCTTCGGCGTGCAACTGCTGATCCGTCATCACGCCCAGGGTGTGTCGCTGACCCCAAGCGGTGCGCGGTTTTTTCGCAAGGCTCAAGAGCTGCTGCGCATGGCCAAGGAGTTTGAGCAGAACGCGTTGGCCGACAACGACGTGGTCGCCGGACAGATCGATATTGGTTGTTTCGAAACGGTCGCGCCGTTGTACCTGCCGCAATTGATCGCCGGGTTCTCGGCGTTGTATCCGGGAGTGAAAATCCGCATCCGCGACGGTGAACAGCAAGAGCTGGTGCAAGGGCTGACGTCGGGCACGTTTGATCTGGTCATCCTCTATGAACACGAACTCGACGCCACGATTCAGACCGAACCGCTGATGCCGGCGCAACGGCCATATGCGCTGTTGCCGGCGGATCATCGTTTTGCCCAGTACAAGCAGGTTTCGCTAAGGGATCTGTGCCTGGATCCGATGATCCTGCTCGATGTGCAGCCGAGTCGGACTTACTTCGTCAGCCTGTTTGAAGAGCTCGGGCTGACCCCACGCATCGAGTTCAGCTCGCCGTCGATCGAGATGGTGCGCGGGATGGTCGGCCAGGGTTTCGGCTTCTCGATTCTGGTAACCAGACCGCATTCGGAATGCACTTACGACGGCAAGAAAGTCGTCTGTGTGGACATCGTCGAGGACGTCACCGGTTCAGGCCTGGTGGCGGCGTGGCTCAAACGCGGGCAGTTGACCAAACCGGCGCAGTTGTTCGCCGATTATTGCCGCGAACAACTGACGGCCAAGTCGCACCCTTGACAGCAAAAGATCGCAGCCTTCGGCAGCTCCTACAGTAGATCGATGTCGCAGCATTATTTTGTGGCCGACTCCAATCCTGTAGGAGCTGCCGAAGGCTGCGATCTCTTGATCTTCAGGTCCCGCGCGGCTTGGCCCGTGCGGTCGCCTCGGCCACCAGCGGATCATCCGGCCAGTAATGCTTCGGATACCGCCCCTTCAAGTCCTTCTTCACCTCGGCATAGGTGCTACGCCAGAAGTTCGCCAGATCCTGCGTCACCTGCACCGGCCGCCGCGCTGGCGACAGCAGATGCAACTTGACCACCTGGCGCCCGCCGGCAATCCGTGGCGTATCCGCCAGCCCGAACAGTTCCTGCAAACGCACCGCAAGGATCGGCGGAGACTCGCTGTAGTCCAGACGAATCGACGACCCCGACGGCACGCTCAAATGATGCGGCGCCAGCTCATCGAGCTTCTGCGGCAATGGCCATGGCAGCAAATTGCGCACGATGCTCGACAGATCGAGATTGGCAAAATGGCTGAGCCGCGAGACTTTACCCAGATAGGGCATCAGCCAGTCTTCGAGACTGTTCAGCAACGTTGCATCGCTGACATCTGGCCACTGACTGTCGTCCTGATTGTTCAATTCCAACTGGCGCAACAACGCCACCCGCGCCTGCCACTGACGCAATTCCGGCGTCCACGGCAACAGCTCCAGCCCTTTGCGCCGCACCAGATTGACCAGCGCCTGACTGCGCGCATTTTCATCAAGACCGGTCAACGGCTCGCGGCTGAGAATCAGCTCGCCAACCTTGCGTTGCCGCTCGGCACGCAGCACGCCTTCGCGTTCGTCCCAGTCAAGTTGATCGACGTTGCGCACCTGTTCGGCGAGCACTGAATCGAACAGCGCCGGATCGAAATCCGCCGCCAGATAAATCCGCTCTTCGCGCTGGCCCTGACGGCTGCCGAGGTCGGCGATGACAATCCACGGCTCTTTCATCAGGCTGTCGGCTTCGGCGAACAGCGCCGCACGACCGTTGGCCAGGCGATATTCCGCGCCACCGGCTCGCCGCTGTTGCGCAACGCGATCGGGATACGCCAGCGCCAGCAAGGCGCCGAGCCAGCGCGGATGATCGGGATTGCTGACCGGCTCGCTGGCCTTGCCGCGCAGGTAACCGCGATATTGCCGGGCGAGTTGCTTAGCCCGTTGTACGCCGCCCTGCGCACCTCGGGCGGCACGCTCTTCGCCGGATAGCAGCAGCAATCGACTGTGCAAATCCGCCCCGGCGCCACGCAAGATATCGCGCTCACCAAGCAATGCGGCGACGTCGCAGGCCATGTTGGCCAAACCCAACGCCTGTCCGCGCAACAACAAATGACCGATGCGCGGATGCGCCGGCAACTCAGCCATGGCCTGACCGTGGGAAGTCAGCGCGTCACCTTCCAGCGCACCGAGCCGTTGCAGCAAATCCTGCGCCTGTGCATAAGCCGCCGCTGGCGGAACGTCGAGCCAGACCAGTTCGCCCGGCGTCACGCCCCAACGGCCCAGTTGCAACGCCAGACTGGCGAGATCCGCCGAAAGAATTTCCGCACTGCCATAAGCAGCGAGTTGTTCGTGCTGATCCTGCGACCACAAGCGATAACAAACGCCCGGTTCCAGACGCCCCGCACGACCCGCGCGCTGCGTGGCGCTGGCCTTGGAAATCCGCTGGGTATCAAGACGCGTCATGCCGCTACCGGGATCGAAACGCGGCACCCGCGCCAGCCCGGCGTCGATCACCACGCGCACGCCGTTGATGGTCAGACTGGTCTCGGCGATGTTGGTCGCCAGCACCACTTTGCGCTGACCGGCCGGCGCCGGATCGATCGCCGCGCGTTGTGCATTAAGGTCGAGTTCACCATGCAACGGGCACAGCAACACGTCGCTGCGCTCACCCATGGCGTCGACAAGTTGTTGATGCACACGACGGATTTCCGCCTGCCCCGGCAGAAACACCAACAGGCTGCCGGTTTCATCGTGCAGCGCTTCGAGCACAGTTTGCGTGACACGTTGATCGATATATTCGCCGGGCTGAAACGGCCGCCCCCAGCGCATCGTCACCGGATACATGCGGCCTTCGCTGCGCAGGATCGGCGCGTCATCCAGCAACCCGGCGAGGCGCTCGCCTTCGAGCGTGGCCGACATCAGCAAAATCTTCAGCGGTTGTTCAGCTCGAAACAACTCCCGACCGTTCAGACTTAATGCCAGCGCCAGATCAGCATCGAGGCTGCGCTCGTGGAATTCGTCGAAGATCAGCAAACCCACGCCTTCCAGCGCCGGGTCATCCTGCAAGCGCCGGGTGAGAATGCCTTCGGTGACCACTTCGATGCGCGTGTTGGGGCCAACCTTGCTGTCGAGGCGAATGCGATAACCGACGGTTTCACCGACCTTCTCACCCAGCTCGCTGGCCAGCCGTTCTGCGGCGGCACGCGCGGCGAGACGGCGCGGCTCGAGCATCAGAATGGTCTGCCCGGCCAGCCACGCTTCATTGAGCAAGGCCAACGGCACGCGGGTGGTTTTACCGGCGCCGGGCGGTGCTTCGAGCACGGCTTCATGGCGAGTCGCCAAGGCTTCACGCAGGGCGGGTAAAACTTCATCGATTGGCAAAGAATTCATGCTGGCTCCAAAACAGAGGCCCGAGTATAACGGCGAACTGGCGGGCGTTCGTCAGGGTCTTAACTTCACACGACGACGCTTCGTTCTTAGATCAATCAGGAGATTTTCCCATGCGCTTACCTTTTCGCCTGATCGGCGGTGTACTGGTCGCCACCCTGCTCACGCAAATCACCGCGTGCGGTTCGATTTTCTACCCGGACCGTCGTGGTCAGATCGACGGCAAGATCGACCCGGCGATTGCCGTGCTCGATGCCGTGGGCCTACTGTTCTACGTCATTCCCGGGCTGATCGCGTTTGCCGTCGACTTTGCCACCGGTGCGATCTACTTTGAACCGGGTCACACGGCGCAGATCGACCCGGCCAAGCTCAAGCAAGCCATTGGCCCGGACGGTCAGGTCGATAATCACAAGCTGCAGGCTATTCTCGAAAGCGAGTTGGGCAAGGATTTCCCTCTGGATGACCCGCGCCTGATTCAGCACAAGGGCAGCACGCAACAACTGGCGATGTTCGGCCTGCAACCCGCCGCTTAAAAAGGACGTTCAATGACATCCAGCCCCGAACACGCTCGCCTGCTGCGGCTGGCGACCCGCGCCTCGGTGGCGGTCGCCTGCACGCTGATCGTCGCCAAAGCCATCGCCTGGTGGCTCAGCGGTTCGGTGAGCATGCTCGCCGGCCTAACCGACTCGGCGCTGGATGGCGTCACCTCGATGCTCAATCTGCTCGCGGTGCATTACGCGCTGCGCCCGGCCGATGACGATCACCGTTATGGTCACGGCAAAGCGGAATCCCTGGCGGGCATGGCGCAGGCGCTGTTCATTGGTGGCAGTGCGCTGCTGATCGCGTTTCAGGCGTACGAGCGACTGCACGATCCGCAACCACTTGGGGCGCCGTGGCTGAGCATCGGTGTGATCGTGTTTTCCCTGCTGCTGACGGCGGCGTTGCTGGTGTTGCAGCATCGGGTGATCAAGCAGACCGGCTCCAACGCCGTGCGTGCGGATTCGCTGCACTATCGATCGGACATGTTGCTCAACGGCAGCATTCTGATTGCGCTGATTTTGGCCGGGTTTGGTTTTGAGCAACTGGACGCCTGGTTCGGTCTGGGGATTGCCGCGTACATTCTGTGGAGTGCAATCCAGATCGCCCGGGAAAGTTTTTCGGTGTTGATGGATGAAGAACTGCCGGCGGATGTCAGTCAGCACATGCTCGAATTGGCCTGCAGCGTGCCGGGGGTGTTGGGCGCGCATGACTTGCGCACGCGGATCTCCGGCAACCACTGGTTCGTGCAGTTGCACCTGGAATTGCCGGGGGAATTGACCCTGTCAGTGGCCCATGGCATCAGCGATCAAGCCGCCGATGCCATCCACAAAGCCTACCCGCGCGCCGAAGTGCTGGTGCACGCCGACCCGCAGGAAGTGGTGCTGGCCGCTCGGGCTCAGTAACTGACCTGATAACCGCGACTGCTCAGGCAATTGCCCTGAGCCTGGCGGTACGCCTGAACCACTTCGGGCGCTGGTTGATAGGTCGCGGTGCGCGGGTCGAAACCGCTTTGCTGCACCGCGTACTGGTAGCACTGGTAACCGTCCTGCTGCACCTGTTCCGGCGACTGGCCGTTGGCCGGGTACGCTTCAACGTCATAGCCTTGAGACTGCGGTTGCGGCTGCTGCTGAACCGGCGGTTCGACCACGATGTAATCCTGCGTCGCTTCCTGATAGGCATAGTAGGAACCGGCGGCGAGGAACAGCAGCGAACCTCCGATCCACACTTCACGGGCGTAGTCCGGCAGATACTGAATGCGAATCCCGCGCGGCGGCTGCACGACGATGTAGCGTGGGCCTTGCGGGCGATACCAGTAGCCGCCGGAGAAGAAGTAATCCTGACCGCGATATGGCACGCGATAGTCGCGATCCGGGAAGCGGTCGATCACATGCCCCGGCCGATATTGCGGGCCGGGGCCCCAGCCATTGCCGTGCCCGTCCGGGCGTCCCGGCCAGCGATTGTCGTTGGGTCGGTTGTTGGTCTGCCAATGCTGATTGTTGTAGCCGTTCTGCGGACGCTCGTCGCGGTAGTAACCCTGACGCGGCTCCTGAGTCTGGCGTACGGCATCGGGCCGAGGCTGGATCGGCAGGCTGTTGGCCGGCAGTTGCGGCGGCGGTGGCGGCTGCCGCACCGGGTTGGGGTTGTAGGCCGGCCGGTTCTGATCGTGGTTTTGCCACTGGCCATTGTTGTTGCCGTTGTGCTCGAACTGACGACTGTTGTCGCCACGAATGATCTCGTTGCTCTGTGGGCGCGGCTGATTCTGTTGCGGCGAATTCTGCGATGGATTGTTCTGCGGACGCGGCTGATTGTTACCGCCATGGCCCTGATTGCCGCCCTGAGGGCCCTGCCCGTGGCCACCGCCATCCGGTCCACGATTCTGCGGCTCGTCAGCAAGCGCTTGCGCACTGACACTCACACACAGCAAACCGACACCGGCCAGACGCCAGATGCGTGACTTCATGCTTTTTCTCACTGCGGGGCCTGTAAATGTAAGAGGACTTGTCACTAAGACCGGGAATACACACACCGGGTTCTGCAACAGGTTATCAGTCACGCAACTTATTTATTGAGCGCCGCAACATGAAATCGCAGACAAGAAAAAAGGGAGACCCGTCGGCCTCCCTTCTAGAGAACTTCGTCCTGGCTCGACGCTTTTGACGTCGGCTCACCTCACGCCGTCTTCTGGACAGTGTGCAGCTCGGGGGCCGGCACAACCCCGGTGGGGGTGGCGGCCGCGGCAGGCCGAATAGGGCGGGCCGCGTGGACTGTGTTACCGGGCAGTGATTCTGGTGATAAGAATAGGCCTGAGGCCGCGACAGATGATTGCGAAGATTGCTGAAATAAACACCACTTGCGCAATTTTTAACCCTGGATAGATAATCCGCCGCAATAGTTACAACCAAGGACAGATTGATGAGCAAACTCGACCGTTACGACCTGAGCATTTTGGCGGAATTGCAGCGCGACGCCCGCATCTCCAACCAGGAGTTGGCCGAGCGCATCGGTCTGTCGCCCTCGCCTTGCTCTCGTCGGGTCAAACAGCTGGAAGACGACGGCTACATTTCGCGCCAGGTTGCGCTGCTCGATCGCAAGATGCTCGGGCTGAGCCTGACCGCTTATGTGCTGATCGGAATGGATCGGCATACGCCGGAGCGTTTCGAGAATTTCGAAGCGGCGATTCGCACGTTGCCGCAGGTGCTGGAGTGCAGTCTGGTGACGGGCGTGGATGCCGATTACCAGTTGAAAGTGGTGGTGCCGGATATGGATCACTATCAGAAGCTGTTGCTGGGGCACCTCACACGGATTGAGGGCGTGACCAGCGTTCGTTCGAGCTTCGTACTGAATCAGGTGCTCAACAGCACTGAACTGCCCTTGACCCACCTGCGCAACTGATCAAAGGCACCCTCACCCCAGCCCTCTCCCAAAGGGAGAGGGGGCCGACCGAGGTGTCTGGCGTCATACATCGACCTGAAAGATTGAGTCGATTATGGATTCACAACAAAACGTCCAGGTCGGCGTATTCCTTGAACATCCCCCAATCAGTCCCCTCTCCCTCTGGGAGAGGGGGCCGACCGAGGTGTCTGCTGTCATACATCGACCTGAAAGATTGAGTCGATTATGGATTCACAACTTCTGGATCAAGTCGGTGTAGTTCTCAAGCGTCCCCCGGTCAGTCCCCTCTCCCTCTGGGAGAGGGTTAGGGTGAGGGCAAAGGCTTCGGATCAGACCCAGATCAATGCCACCCCACACACCTTGACGTATACTCGCCGCGCCCTTTTAGCCCCGCGCGCGCCGGAGAAACCCAATGGATCCAGCATTATTAGAAGAATGGATGATGACCGGTCTGGTCAGCATCCTGATCATTTTCATGGGTTTCATCGTCTGGGATCTAGCGAAGAAGTCCAAGGCCGGGCGCTTTGGCTCGTTCATTCTGTTCTTCGTGCTGGGCCTGGGCGTGGCCGCGTTCATCATCAAGAGTGTGGTGATCGGCCTGATCGAATCCGGCGCTCTATAAACGCGCCGGCACTTCTTTCCACTGGCCCTGATCGAGGCCTTCGATCGTCCAGTCTCCAATCCTGACCCGCACCAGCCGCAACGTCGGCAGCCCGACTGCCGCCGTCATGCGCCGCACCTGACGGTTGCGCCCTTCGCGAATCACCAACTCCAGCCATGACGTCGGTATGGTCGCGCGAAAGCGTACCGGCGGATTGCGCGGCCACAACTGTGGCTCATCCAGTTGTCGCGCTTCGGCCGGCAAGGTCATGCCGTCGTTCAACTCGACGCCGTCACGCAAACGTTGCAACTGCTCGGCCGTCGGCACCCCTTCGACCTGTACCCAATAAGTCTTTGCCAGCTTGTGCTTCGGATCAGCAATGCGCGCCTGCAACTGCCCGTCGTTGGTCAACAGCAGCAACCCTTCGCTGTCACGATCAAGGCGTCCGGCCGGGTAAATCCCAGGCACGTCGATGTAATCCTTGAGCGTCGCTCGCCCTTCGCCGTCGCTGAATTGCGTCAGCACATCGAACGGTTTGTTGAACAGAATCAGCTTCGGCTCGGCCGGGGGTGCCTTGGCAACACGACGCGGCGAGGAAGACTGAGGCTTCGCGCCGGGACGGCGGGAAGGTGGACGCGGGGGACGGGACATAGGGAGAAAAAATATTTAGCGATCAGGGCTGACAATGCTAGTGCCCCGACCGCCAAATGGCCACGACTAACCGTTAACGGAACGGCGGTTCGTCGAAGCTGCGCAGTTTGCGCGAGTGCAGCGAGTTGAGTTCGGTACGCAGCAGATCCACTGCTTCGATGCCGATCTTCAAGTGCTGGCTGACCGCACGCTCATAAAAAGCGTTGGCCGAACCCGGCAGTTTGATTTCGCTGTGCAGCGGTTTATCCGATACACACAGCAATGTGCCGTAAGGCACCCGCAGGCGATAACCCTGGGCGGCAATCGTGCCGCTTTCCATGTCCACCGCCACCGCGCGAGACAGGTTGATCAACGGCCGTTCCTGCGCCCAACGCAATTCCCAGTTACGGTCGTCGTAAGTCAGCACGGTACCGGTGCGCAGGCGTTTTTTCAGGTCATCGCCCTTCTCGCCAGTGACGTTCGCCGCTGCTTGCTGCAGCGCCATTTGCACTTCGGCCAGGGCCGGGATCGGAATGTTCGGTGGCACCACGCGGTCGAGAATGCCGTCGCGACGCATATAAGCGTGGGCCAGCACGTAGTCGCCGATGGTCTGCGACTGACGCAAACCGCCGCAGTGGCCAATCATCAGCCAGCAATGCGGACGCAGCACCGCGAGGTGGTCGGTGATGTTCTTGGCGTTGGACGGGCCGACGCCAATGTTGACCAAGGTCACGCCGTGGCCATCGCTGGCGATCAGGTGATAAGCCGGCATCTGATAACGGTGCCAGACCACACCGGCAGCAATCGCCGACGCTTCGCCGTGATCCATGCCCTTCTCGATGATCACGTTGCCCGGCAACACCATGCGCACGAAACGCGGGTCACTGCGCAACTGCTCCAGACCATGGACGATGAACTGGTCGACGTAGCGGTGATAGTTGGTCAGCAGAATCCACGGCTGCACATGGCGCCAGTCGCTGCCGGTGTAGTGCACCAGACGACGCAGGGAGAAATCCACACGTGCGGCGTCGAACAAGGCCAGCGGCAGCGGATCGGTATTTTCCCAGTCGTAGAGACCGTCGGCGATGCCATCGGTGGCGGCAGACAGGTCGGTACTCGGAAACACCCGCGCCAGCACGGCAGCGGTGACGCCGGAGCCGGCCAGTTCATCGCCCTGCTCGACCACGTACGGATACGGAATGTTCTGCTGGCTGACACCGACTTCCACGGTCACCGTAAAGTCGTGCATCAACGGCACCAGTTGTTCGAGCAGGTATTTGCGGAACGCCGCCGGGTGGGTGACGGTGACGCTGTAAGTGCCCGGCAATTGCACCTTGGCGTAAGCGCGGGTGGTCTGCGGGACTTCGCCCTGGCAGTGATAGGTCAGACGCAGTTCGGGATAACGAAACAGAGCACGCTGCGCAGCGTCGGGCTCGACGCGATCCTTGAGGTAACGCTTGAGCGCCGAGTTCAGCGCAGTGGTGGCCCGCTCATGCAACTCGGCCAGACGATCCACGGCTTGTTCGGCGGTTTGAACGACAATAAACGCTTCGGTCACGATCAGCTTCCTGTGTTCTGACTTGCAGAGCTTCATCTTGCCTGCATCGTCGCGTCACGGGAACAGTGGCATGTTGGCAACCGCACAATATATGGGCCACCACGATCCCTGTAGGAGCTGCCGAAGGCTGCGATCTTTTGATCTTGTTGTTTATAAGATCAAAAGATCGCAGCCTTCGGCAGCTCCTACAGGGGATATGTGGTGGTTCAGAGAATCTGTGGGGTTGATCGGGTGACGATAGCTTCGACGTCCAGGCCGCGTGGCAAGGCGCCGTAGACTCGGCCGCCACCGCTTAGGCGGCTGGCAATGAACGCATCGCTGACCACCGAGTTGCCGGCCTCCAACAGGAGCTTGGCCTGCAAACCGAGCGCGATGTCTTCGGTCAGTTGCCGCGCCCGATACTGAATGTCGCTGGTGTCCTTGAACTGCGCCTGCAATTGCTGAATATGCGCAGCCAGCCGCTTATCGCCATGCCCATCACCGAGTTCGCTGAACAACACATCCAGCACCCCCGGTTCTTTCGACAACGCGCGCAGCACATCCAGGCATTGCACATTCCCCGAGCCTTCCCACGTCGAGTTCACTGGCGCCTCGCGGTACAGACGCGGCAGGATGCTGTCCTCGACATACCCGGCACCGCCCATGCATTCCGCCGCTTCGTTGATCATCCCCGGCGCGCGTTTGCAGATCCAGTATTTGCCCACCGCTGTCACCAGCCGGGCAAATTGCGCTTCGTGGTGATCATCCAAATGATCCAGCGCCTTGCCCATGCGCAAACTCAGGGCCAGCGCGGCTTCGCTTTCCAGGGCCAGATCGGCCAGCACGTTCTGCATCAATGGCTGTTCACTGAGCAATTTGCCGCCGACCTTGCGATGCGCGCAGTGGTGGCTGGCCTGGGTCAGCGCCTGACGCATCAACGCGCTGGATCCGACCATGCAATCGAAGCGAGTCATCGCCACCATTTCGATAATGGTCGGCACGCCGCGCCCTTCTTCTCCGACCATCCACGCCAGTGCGCCACGGAACTCCACTTCGCTGGAGGCGTTGGACTGGTTGCCGAGTTTGTTTTTCAGGCGCTGGATATAGAACTGATTGCGCGTGTCGTCCGGGCGATGGCGCGGCAGCAGGAAGCAGCTCAAACCCTTGTCGGTCTGCGCCAGCGTGAGGAACGCATCGCACATTGGCGCCGAACAGAACCACTTGTGCCCGACCAGTTCATAAGCCTGCCCCGGGCCGCTGGCGCCGACCGGATAAGCCTTGGTGGTGTTGGCGCGCACGTCGGTGCCGCCCTGTTTCTCGGTCATGGCCATGCCGATGGTCACGCCGGCCTTGTGCGCCATGCCGACGTTGCGCGGGTCGTATTCGCTGGCGAGGACTTTCGGCAGCCATTGCTCAGCGATGTTCGGCTGCAAACGCAAGGCCGGCACGCTGGCGAAGGTCATGGTCAACGGGCAACCGCTGCCGGCCTCGGCCTGGCTGTGCAGATAAGTCATCGAGGCGCGAGCGACGTGGGCCCCATCCTGTGGATGCGCCCATGGCAGCGAAGTCAGGCCATGCTCGATCGCCGTACGCATCAGTTCGTGATAGGCGGGATGAAACTCCACCAGATCGATGCGATGGCCGTAGCGGTCGTGGCTGGCAAATACCGGTTTGTTCTGGTTGGCGAGGAACCCCGCTTCCATCAGCGGCCCGCCGGCGAGCGCGCCGTAAGCATCGATCCGCGATTCGGCCCAACCGGCACCAAACCGGCGCGACCATTCCTGCAATGGCAGGTCGA
This sequence comes from Pseudomonas sp. NPDC087690, assembly GCF_044743175.1. Classification (NCBI taxonomy): domain Bacteria; kingdom Pseudomonadati; phylum Pseudomonadota; class Gammaproteobacteria; order Pseudomonadales; family Pseudomonadaceae; genus Pseudomonas; species Pseudomonas sp. NPDC087690. Next base: position 21,849 of record NZ_JBIUVX010000013.1, on the reverse strand, counting down.
TGCGGTACAGGTTGGTGCCGTCCAGCGACGGCGGCTGGTTGGTGACTTCGTGGGTTTCGGCGAACTGATGCAGGTTCATGACGGGGCTCCTTTGGGCAACCAAGGAACTCAGTTAAGCACCGCACCGCAAGCGGTCAAAGTGTCATACCAGCCGAATTTGCGGCGCTTTTACCCTATTAACAGCACAGAACCCGGCGTTCCAGCGCGGATTGCAAATCTTCGAATTTCACCGGTTTGCTCAGGTAGTCGATTGCAGCCCCCGTTGCGCAAAGCTCACGATCAGCGTTCAACGCCAGCATGAACACCGGCAGATTGGCGCAGCCCGGCAATGCGTGAATCTGGCAGCACAACGAAGCGCCCTCATGGCTCGGCAACTGGCAATCGATCAGCACCGCATCGACCGTTTCACGCTGCAGACAATCGAGCGCAGTCGCGCCGTTGTCGGCGGTACGCACGCGAAAGCCAAGCTTGAGCAACATGCCACGCATCACCAATTGGTTGACGCTGTTGTCGTCCACCAGCAACACCGTGCAGTCCTGCGGTGCACGCACGCAATCACGCGAAGACGCAGAAATCGGCGCAGATTCAACCACCGGCAGTTCGAACTCGACATCCAGCTGAAAGCGGCTGCCGCTGCCTGGTTCGGAACGATGGGTGAGTTTGCCATCGAGCAGCTCGACCAACTGTCGGCAAATCGCCAGACCAACGCCGAGGCCGCCGTATTCACGAGTCATCGAACCGTCGAGCTGGAAAAAACGCTGATACATCGTCGCTTCGCCCAGATCGGTAAAACCGATGCCGGTGTCGATCACCGCAAACGACAGCGCCAGACGATTGCCCGTCGACGGTTTGCCGGTTACTCGCAGCGCCAGCCCGCCGACACGGGTGAACTTGATCGCGTTGTCCAACAGGCATTCCAGGCATTGCGCCAGTTTGGCGCTGTCGCCGTGCAGGCGATCCGGCAGCGTCGGCAGCACCTCGACTTTGAAGTCCAGTGACTTGCTCGACGCATTGCCATCGAACTGCACGCGCAACGCCTCGACCACCGCACGCAGGCTGAAACTGCCCGGCGCGGCCTTGAGCTTGCCGGCCTGCAATTCGGTGAGGGTGAGGATGCCGTTGACCATGCGCATCATGTCCCGCGCGGAACCGGCGGCGGTTTGCTGATATTGCTCAAGCTCCGGATCCAGATCGACGGTCTGCATCAGTTCCAGTGAACCGATCACACCGTTCATCGGCGTGCGCAGTTCATGCGTCAGGGTCGCGAGGAATTCATCCTTGAGCTTGTTGCTGTGGGCCAGTTGCTGGTTGAGCACTTCGAGTTTCTGCCCGGCGTCGTAAAGCGTTTGCGCCTGCTGCTCGCGCATCGCGTTGATGCGGTCGGCCAGTGCCAGCGACAGCAGCGCCACTTCAATGGCCGAGCCGATCTGACTGGCGTACATGGTCAGGAACACGTTCGGCAGCAAGCCCAGCACCATCAGCGTGTTGACGATGCCGCCGAGCAGAAACGCCGACCAGGCAATGATGAAGTACCGTGCCACACGCAAGCCGCGCCACCAGGCCAGAATCCCGGCGGCGAAAATCACTACCGTAAAGGTCAGCGCCAGTATCGTCGCCAGACGCAGCGACAACGCGTAACTGGTCATCAGCGACAAACCAACCACCAGCGCGCCGAACGCGATCAGTGCAATCAGCAAGCGATCAAGCCAGCGGCTGTGGTTTTTGGTCTGCAGGAAACTGCGGGCGAACTGACTACCGAACAGGCCGGCGCAACCGATGAAAAACGGCGTCGCGGCGTTGGCCCACCAAGGGTTATTCGGCCAGAAGTATTCGACCGCTGCACCGTTCACCGACAGTTGATAGAGGCCGAACGAGGCGATGTAGAAGATGTAATAGAGGTAGCTGGTGTCGCGCACGCTGAGGTAGATGAACAGGTTGTAGACCACCATCCCCAGCAATACGCCATAAATGATGCCCAGCACATACAGCCGCACCGGCTGGTCCTCGAGGTAGGCGGTGCTTGACCACAACGTTACCGGTGCCTGAATCGAGCCTTCGCTGGCCAGTCGCAGGTAAACGGTTTGCTGTTGATCCGGTTCAAAGGCCAGGTCGAACAGGTAATTGTTCTGGCGGATCTCACGACTGGCGAACGGCAGCGCATCGCCAGTTTGCCGGGCGAGGCGGTAATCGCCATTGGCGTCGGCGAGGTACAAATCGAGGTGATCAAGCGGCGGATAAGCCAATTCCAGCAACCAGGTGCGCTGGGCAGCGGGATTGCTCGGACGATAATGCAGGTCGATCTTCAGCCAGAACGCCGAGCGTGAGTAACCGGCATTCAGCGTGGCTTTATCGTGAAGTTTGAAATTGCCGGCGGCAGCCTGCGCGCGAACATCGGCAATGCTCGCCTGACCGCTCGGGTCTTCGAACACTTGCAGCGACCGGCCCAGAGGCAGGCTCTGGGTAAATTCGTCGAATTCGACGGCGCTCGCCATGAGGGGCAAGCAGAACAGCAACATCAGCAAATAGCGCATTGAAGCCCCAGCGTGGCTCGTCCGGTTGTGTCAGGAAGCCCCCCATTCCCTTTGAGTAGACGTAAAACCGGTATTACCTGTTATTGGTTTGGATCCAGACTAGCATAGCCGTTGATGGCCATTGAGCACCATTGAAATTTTTCCTACAAAGGCTCTAGCACGGGCGTTCCAGAGCAAAGCAGCGGGCTAGAGCTGTTGGGTTGGTCAGGTAGATCAAAAGATCGCAGCCTGCGGCAGCTCCTACATTGATCTGGAGTTTCCTGTAGGAGCTGCCGCAGGCTGCGATCTTTTGATCTTGCTCCGCCAGCCACACCCGAAAATCAGCTTTGGTGGTAAGCTCGCGCACCATGAATATCTACAGCTCCCGCCCCGTTGTCCTCTGTCTCTCCGGCCACGACCCAAGTGGTGGCGCCGGCTTGCAGGCAGATATCGAAGCTCTGCTCGCGCAGGGTTGCCATGCGGCTCCGGCCGTCACCGCGCTGACCGTGCAAGACACCGTCAACGTCACTGACTTCCGCGTCCTCGACCGTGAGTGGGTATTGGCCCAGGCCAATGCCGTGCTCAACGACTCCGAAGTCGCAGCGGTCAAACTGGGCATGCTCGGCTCGCTGGAGATGGTCGACACTGTTGTCGAACTGCTCTCGGCGCACCCGCACTTGCCGGTGGTCTGTGACCCGGTACTGCGCGCCGGCGGCGGCGGACGCCTGGGCAAGGACGAGGTCGGCTATGCGATGCGCGAGCGACTGCTGCCGCTGTCGATCATTGCCACCCCTAACCTTCCTGAAGCCCGCATCCTCGCCGAACTGCCTGAGGGCACTGCGGACGAGTGTGCGGAAAAACTCCTGCCGTTCGTCAAAAACCTGCTGATCACCGGCGGCCATGGCGACGAAACTGAAATCCACAACCGCGTGTACAGCCGCGACGGTCTGCGTGAAACCTTTATCTGCCAGCGTCTGCCGGGTAGCTATCACGGTTCCGGTTGCACATTGGCCAGCGCATTGGCCGGGCGACTGGCGCAAGGCGAACACCTCGCCAGCGCCGTGCGCAGTGCACTCGATTACACCTGGCGCACCCTGCGCGATGCCGAACAACTGGGCAAAGGCCAGTTCGTCCCGCGTCGCCTGCCGCTGGATTTCTGCTCGTAACGTCGTGAGGTCTGCCCGATGAAACTACGTGGCCTGTATGCCATTACCGACAGCGAGCTGCTGGCCGGCAAGTTTCTGTCTTATGTAGAGGCGGCGCTGGAAGGCGGCGTCACCCTGCTGCAATACCGCGACAAGAGCAACGACGAGGCCCGCCGCTTGCGCGAGGCCGAAGCGCTGCGCGATCTGTGCGAGCGCTACAAAACGCAACTGATCATCAACGATGACGCCGAATTGGCGGCACGCCTCAATGTCGGCGTGCATCTGGGCCAGACCGATGGCCCGCTGTCGCCGACCCGCGCCCTGCTCGGTTCGAAAGCGATCATCGGTTCGACCTGCCACGCGCAAATCGCGCTGGCCGAACAAGCCGCCAAAGAAGGCGCGAGCTACGTCGCCTTCGGCCGCTTCTTCAACTCCAACACCAAGCCCGGCGCGCCGACCTGCAGCCTCGACCTGCTGGACGAAGCCAAGCGCACGTTGCACCTGCCAATCTGCGCGATTGGCGGCATCACCCTCGACAACGCCGCCCCGCTGGTGGCCCATGGCGTCGACCTGCTTGCCGTGGTTCACGGTCTGTTTGGTGCCGAAAGCGCCGCCGAAGTGACCCGTCGCGCCCGCGCGTTCAACGAATTGTTCAAATCCTGAAGATTGAGAGCCCGATCATGTCTCGTTCCGAAACCCTGTTTGCCAATGCTCAGAAACACATTCCCGGTGGCGTAAACTCGCCAGTCCGTGCATTCAAGAGCGTTGGCGGCACACCGTTGTTCTTCAAGCACGCTGAAGGTGCTTACGTTACCGATGAAGACGACAAGCGTTATGTTGATTACGTTGGTTCGTGGGGCCCGATGATCCTCGGCCACAGCCACCCGGACGTGCTCGACGCGGTGCGCAATCAACTGCAACACGGCTTGTCGTACGGCGCGCCGACTGCGATGGAAACCGAGATGGCCGATCTGGTCTGCTCGCTGGTGCCGTCGATGGACATGGTGCGCATGGTCAGCTCCGGCACCGAAGCGACCATGAGTGCGATCCGTCTGGCCCGTGGTTATACCGGCCGCGACAGCATCATCAAGTTCGAAGGCTGCTACCACGGCCACTCCGACAGCCTGCTGGTCAAGGCCGGCTCCGGCGCCCTGACCCAAGGCGTGCCAAGCTCGGCCGGCGTGCCGGCGGCATTCGCCAAACACACACTGACGCTGCCGTTCAACGACATCGACGCCGTTGAAAAAATGCTCGCCGAAGTGGGCGAGGACGTGGCATGCATCATCGTTGAGCCGGTGGCCGGCAACATGAACTGCGTACCACCAGCGCCGGGCTTCCTCGCAGGCCTGCGCTCGCTGTGCGACAAACATGGCGTGGTGCTGATTTTCGACGAAGTGATGACCGGTTTCCGCGTTGCCCTCGGCGGTGCTCAGGCGTACTACGGGGTCAATCCTGACCTGACCACCTTCGGCAAGATCATCGGCGGCGGCATGCCGGTCGGCTGCTTCGGCGGCAAGCGCGAAATCATGGAGCGTATTGCGCCGCTGGGCCCGGTATATCAAGCCGGTACGCTGTCGGGTAACCCGCTGGCGATGGCCGCTGGTTTGACCACGCTGCGTCTGATCAGCCGTCCGGGTTTCCACGCCGAGCTGACTGACTACACCACGCGGCTGCTCGATGGTCTGCAACAGCGCGCTGATGCGGCTGGCATTCCGTTCGTGACCACCCAGGCTGGCGGCATGTTCGGTCTGTACTTCAGCGGCGCCGACGACATCGTCACCTTTGAAGACGTGATGGCCAGCGACGCGGCACTGTTCGGTCGCTTCTTCCACCTGATGCTGGAAGGTGGCGTGTACCTGGCACCGAGCGCCTTCGAAGCCGGTTTCACCTCGATCGCCCATGGTGAGGCCGAGTTGAAACTGACCCTGGACGCTGCCGAACGCGCCTTCGCTGCACTGAAGTAATCGCCGTACCGCTGACGTTGGCTATGGCCAGCGTCAGCATTCACCTACACCCACGCTGTTTTTCCGATGCTCCTGCTAAAAATCTTCCCTAAAGTGGGCGATATATTCCCCGCGCAGCAGAAAAACGAGTAAAGACTTTGTAAGGTTGGCCCTGCTTATTTCATAATGCGCGCTTATTGGATCCCTCGATGGGTCCGCGTGCCCTTCAGAGGTAAGTCGATTCCCATGAACCGCACCGGCCGCACCCTTGCCTTGGGCTGCCTGTTGCTCCTTCAGCCCCTGCTCGCGCATGCACAAGCAGGCGGCAACTCGTTGTTGATCCCGGCGATGGGTCGTTGCACCCTCAATACTCAGCCGCAAGACGTCACGCAGGCCTTGGCCGCGTGCCAGAAAGCGGCGGACGAAGGGGATGCGCAAGCGCAATACGAGTTGGGTGAGTTCTACTACGACGGCAAGAATGCGCCGCGCGACCTCAATCAAGCCCTGAGCTATTTCGAAAAAGCCTCGTTGCAAGGCCACGCTCAGGCGCAATTCAAGCTCGGCACCATGTTCTTCCACGGTGAAGGCGTGCAGGCCAACAACATTCAGGCGTATATCGTGCTGAAGATGGCCGCGGTCAACGGCGCTGAAGATGCGCTGGACACCGCCGACGAAGTTTCCGAAAAGATGTCCCGCGAAGATCTTGAGACCGCCACCCAGGTGCTCGGGCAGATTTTCCGTAAATACCTGATGGAACTGCAGAGCGCCGATGGGCGTACGCCGTTTTCGCCTCTTCCCTGATCAGCGATAGTTCCCACGCTCTGCGTGGGAATTCATCCCGTGACGCTCCGCGTCACCGACGCAGAGCGTCGAGGGCGGCTTTCCCACGCAGAGCGTGGGAACGATCAGCATCCAGAATCTGCTGTTACTTCTCAGGCATCGGCATCGGAAACGGCATCACATTGCCGACCGCACCGCGGGCTTCGCTGATTTTCGGGGTACCCAGACGCTCCACCTCGTCGATGCGCACAATCGAATGCATCGGCACAAAGCTGCGCACCACGCCTTCGAACTGCGCCTTGAGCTTTTCTTCGCTCGGGTCGACGACCACTTGCGTACGCTCGCCAAAGACGAACTCTTCCACTTCCAGAAAGCCCCACAGATCACTTTGATAGATCTGCTTGGCGTACATTTCGAACACCTGGCCCTGGTTGAGGAAAATCACCTTATAGATTGGAGCTTCGCGTTTGGTCATGGCGGGGGGATAACATCGGGGATAAAAATGAGGGCGCAAACTATAGCATAGCCTCCGGGCGCACAGCGGTAGGAACCTGAGGGCTTGTTCCCTATAATGCCGGGTTCTTTGAATCACGTGATGACCCTAATCCATGGCCAAGAAGCTTTACATCGAAACCCACGGTTGCCAGATGAACGAGTACGACAGCTCGCGCATGGTCGATCTGCTGGGTGAACATCAGGCCCTGGAAGTCACCGCCCGCGCGGAAGACGCCGACGTGATTCTGCTCAACACCTGCTCGATCCGCGAGCGCGCTCAGGATCGCGTTTACTCGCAGCTGGGCCGCTGGCGCGAACTGAAGCTGGCCAACCCGGAAATGGTGATCGCCGTCGGCGGTTGCGTGGCCAGCCAGGAAGGCGCGGCGATCCGTGATCGTGCGCCTTACGTCGACGTGGTCTTCGGCCCGCAGACCCTGCACCGCCTGCCGGAAATGATCGACGCTGCACGCATCACCAAGCTGCCGCAGGTCGACGTGTCGTTCCCGGAAATCGAAAAATTCGACCACTTGCCCGAGCCGCGCATCGATGGCCCGAGCGCGTACGTGTCGGTAATGGAAGGTTGCAGCAAATACTGCACGTTCTGCGTGGTGCCTTACACCCGTGGCGAAGAAGTCAGCCGGCCGTTCGATGACGTGATCGCCGAAGTCATCCACCTCGCCGAGAACGGTGTGCGTGAAGTGACTTTGCTGGGTCAGAACGTCAACGGCTATCGCGGTACGACCCACGATGGTCGTTTGGCCGATCTCGCCGAGCTGATTCGCGTAGTTGCCGCCATCGATGGCATCGACCGCATTCGTTACACCACTTCGCACCCGCTGGAATTCTCCGACAGTCTGATTCAGGCCCACGCCGATGTGCCGGAACTGGTGAAACACCTGCACTTGCCGGTGCAATCGGGTTCCGACCGGATTCTCGCGGCGATGAAGCGCAATCACACCGCGCTGGAGTACAAATCCAAGCTGCGCAAACTGCGCGCTGCGGTACCGGGGATCTGCATCAGCTCGGACTTTATCGTCGGTTTCCCCGGCGAAACCGAGAAAGATTTCGAACAGACCATGAAGCTGATTGCCGACGTCGGTTTCGACTTTTCCTACTCGTTCGTTTACAGCCAGCGACCGGGCACCCCGGCTGCCGATCTGGCCGACGACACACCGGAAGAGTTGAAGAAGGAGCGCCTGAACGCACTGCAACATCGTTTGAATCAGCAAGGTTTCGAGATCAGCCGACAAATGGTCGGCTCGATCCAGCGCATTCTGGTGACCGATTATTCGAAGAAAGACCCGGGCGAGCTGCAAGGACGCACCGAGAATAATCGTATCGTCAACTTCCGCTGCGACAATCCCACCCTGATCGGCCAGTTCGCCGACGTGCACATCGACGCGGCGCAGCCGCACTCGCTGCGCGGCTCGTTGATCCAATAAATGCAAAAGATCGCAGCCTTCGGCAGCTCCTACATGGATTACATTCCGCTGTAGGAGCTACCGAAGGCTGCGATCTTGACGGTGTCGACGCCAAGAATATTTAAGAGCTTTCGCACCCAGGCCTCTGGCGTTATCCTTGATTTCATCTCAATTGCCCCAGGGCGGCTAAATACGACCTTGAACGCACCCATAGAACCACATCGTTTTATCCTCGAGCCCTTTGAGGCTCGCCGCTTCGCCAATCTGTGCGGGCAATTCGACGAGCATTTGCGCTTGATCGAACAGCGCCTGACCATCGAGATCCGCAACCGCGGAAACCAGTTCGAGCTGATCGGCGATCCCAAGCACACCACGTCTGCGGAAAATCTGATTCGTCGCCTGTACCGGGAAACCAAGGGTTCAGAGCTGTCGCCAGATACGGTGCACCTGTTCCTGCAGGAATCGGCCGTGGTCGAGCTGGACAATCACGCCCCCGCCGAAGCCTCCGTCGCCCTGCGCACCAAGAAAGGCATGATTCGCCCGCGCGGCTTGAATCAGTTGCGCTATGTGAAGGAAATCCTCGGCAACGACATCAACTTCGGCATCGGTCCAGCCGGTACCGGCAAGACCTATCTGGCCGTTGCTTGCGCTGTCGATGCACTGGAGCGTGAACAGATCCGTCGCATCCTGCTGGTGCGTCCGGCGGTTGAAGCGGGTGAAAAACTCGGCTTCCTGCCCGGCGACCTGTCGCAGAAGATCGATCCGTACCTGCGCCCGCTCTACGACGCGCTCTACGAGATGCTCGGTTTTGAATACGTGGCCAAGCTGATTGAACGTCAGGTGATCGAAGTCGCGCCGCTGGCCTACATGCGCGGTCGCACGCTGAACAACAGCTTCATCATTCTCGACGAAAGCCAGAACACCACCGTCGAACAAATGAAAATGTTCCTGACCCGGATCGGCTTCGGTTCTACCGCCGTCATCACCGGTGACATTACCCAAGTCGACCTGCCGAAAGGCACCAAGTCGGGTCTGCACCATGTGATCGAAGTGCTCAAAGACGTGCCGGGCATCAGCTTCACGCACTTCCAGCCCAAAGACGTCGTGCGCCATCCTTTGGTCCAGCGGATCGTCGAAGCCTACGAGCGCTTCGAAAACCGTGACGAAGCACCCAAGGACACCCCGCGAAATGCTTGAGCTAGACCTGCAAATCGCGACTGAAGCGAGCGCGCCGAGCGAGGCCGACTTCCGCCTGTGGTGCGAACTGGCCCTGCGTCAACGCACCGCCGACTCGGAAATGACCATTCGTCTGGTCGACGAGGAAGAAGGTCGCGAGCTCAATCACACCTGGCGCCACAAGGATTACGCGACCAACGTCCTGTCGTTCCCGGCTGAAGTGCCCGACGAGTTTCTCGACATCCCATTGCTCGGCGATCTGGTGATCTGCGTAGCGGTGGTTGAGCGCGAAGCCGCGGAACAAGGCAAGGAACTAAAGGCCCACTGGGCACATCTGGTCATTCACGGCTGCTTGCATCTACTCGGTTACGACCATATAGATGACGACGAAGCCGAAGAAATGGAAGCACTGGAACGCGAGTTGCTTGCCGAATTGGGCTATCCCGATCCGTACGCGGACGACGAACCCGAAACATCCCCTATCGTTACAACAAAGGATTCAGAGTAATCGCTATGAGCGAAGATCGATCGAGCAACGGGCAGAAGTCATGGCTGGGTAACCTGACCCAGGCTTTTGCCCACGAGCCGAAGAACCGCCAGGAGCTCCTCGAGCTGCTGCGCGATGCACATCAGAACAAACTGTTGGACAGCGAAGCGCTGGCCATCGTCGAAGGCGCCATTCAGGTGGCTGACCTGCAAGTACGCGACATCATGGTGCCGCGCTCGCAGATGATCAGCATCAAGGCGACCCAGACACCGCGTGAATTCCTTCCGGCCGTGGTCGACTCGGCCCACTCGCGCTATCCGGTCATCGGCGAAAGCCATGACGACGTGATGGGCGTGCTGCTGGCCAAGGATCTGTTGCCGCTGATCCTCAAGGAAAACGGCGACAGCTTCAACATCAAGGATCTGCTGCGCCCGGCCACCTTCGTGCCGGAGTCCAAGCGTCTGAACGTGTTGCTGCGTGAATTTCGCGCCAACCATAACCACATGGCCATCGTCATCGACGAATACGGCGGTGTGGCGGGCCTGGTGACCATCGAAGACGTACTGGAACAGATCGTCGGCGACATCGAAGACGAGCACGACGTCGAAGAAGACAGCTACATCAAGCCATTGCCGAGTGGCGACTTCCTGATCAAGGCACTGACGCCGATCGAGAACTTCAACGAGTTCTTCGACAGCGAGTTCTCCGACGACGAGTTCGACACCGTCGGCGGTCTGGTGATGAGCGCGTTCGGGCACTTGCCAAAACGCAACGAAATCACTGAAATCGGTGCTTATCGTTTCCGCATCCTGAATGCCGACAGCCGTCGGATTCATTTGCTGCGACTGACACCAATCGCCCGGTAACACATCTAAGGATTGAAATGCGCTGGACAACCCGCCCCGGCTGGCCCGGTAACCTGCTGGCCGTGGCGGCCGGTGCAATCACCACCTTCGCTCTGGCGCCCTTCAACATCTGGCCGTTGGCTTTGCTGGCGGTCGGCCTGTTCTATGCCGGCCTGCGCGAGCTAAGTCCGCGTCAGGCGCTGGGCCGTGGCTGGTGTTTCGGCTTCGGGCTGTTCGGCGCCGGCACCAGCTGGATCTACTACAGCATTCACCATTTCGGCGGCGCTTCGGTGCTGCTTGCCGGGTTCCTGATGCTGTTGTTCACAGCAGCGATTGCCTGGTTCTTCGCCCTGCCCGCCTGGTTGTGGGCGCGCTGGCTGCGCCGTAATGAAGCGCCGCTGGCCGACGCCTTGGCATTTGCCGCGCTGTGGGTCGCTCAGGAAATGTTTCGCGGCTGGTTCCTTACTGGTTTCCCTTGGCTGTACTCCGGTTACAGCCAGCTCGACGGTCCGCTGTCGGGGCTCGCGCCAGTCGGCGGCATGTGGCTGGTGTCGTTCGTGCTGGCACTGACTGCTGCGCTGATCTACAACGCACCGCGCTTGCTGCAAACCGGACGCAAAGGTTTTGTCGTTGCCGGTCTGGTGCTGCTGATCGGGCCTTGGGCAGCGGGCATTGCGCTCAAGGGCCACGCCTGGACCAGCCCGTCCGGCGCGCCGCTGAGCGTTGCCGCGATTCAGGGCAACGTCGCACAGAGCATGAAATGGGATCCGGCCGAGCTCAACGCGCAGCTGGCCTTGTACCGCGATTTGAGCTTCCGTTCGAAACCGGTGGACCTGCTGATCTGGCCGGAAACCGCCGTGCCCGTGCTCAAGGAGTCCGCCGAGGGCTACCTGAGCATGATGGGCAACTTCGCCGCTGAGCGTAAATCGGCGCTGATCACCGGCGTGCCGATTCGCGAAATGGTCCGCCACGAAAGACGTTTCTTCAACGGGATTACCGTGGTCGGCGAAGGTGACGGCACTTACCTGAAGCAGAAACTGGTGCCGTTCGGCGAATACGTGCCGCTGCAGGACATTCTCCGTGGCTTGATCGCGTTCTTCGACTTGCCGATGTCCGACTTCGCCCGTGGCCCCGCCGATCAGGCGCTGTTGCAGGCCAAGGGTTACCAGATTGCGCCGTTCATCTGCTACGAAGTGGTGTACCCGGACTTCGCCGCCGGTCTGTCAGCGCGCAGTGATTTGCTGCTGACGATCAGCAACGACACCTGGTTCGGCACCTCGATCGGCCCGCTGCAGCATTTGCAGATGGCGCAGATGCGGGCGCTGGAGGCGGGCCGCTGGATGATTCGCGCGACCAACAACGGTGTGACTGGCTTGATCAACCCGTTCGGGCAGATCACCGAGCAGATTCCGCAGTTCGAGCAGGGCGTGCTGTACGGCGAAGTAGTGCCGATGCACAACTTGACGCCGTATCTGCAATACCGCTCGTGGCCGCTGATGATCGTGTGCCTGCTGTTGTTTGGCTGGGCACTGATGGCGAGCCGGATGTCGAAAACCCTTTAAAGCCCTCCGACATGATCGTTCCCACGCTCCGCGTGGGAACGCCGCCGGGGACGCTCCGCGTTCCGCTTCGGATGTGGCGCAGAGCGCCACGGGATGCATTCCCACGCAGAGCGTGGGAACGATCAATCAGTCAGCCTTATAAAACAGCGAATACCCCACCTGCCCCACCGCCTCATTCAGCAACTGCCCGCTCTGCCAGATCGATTTGAATTCCGGCAACCAGCCACCAAACGGTCTCGCGTTATCAGTGCCCAAAAAGCCCACCGGCGCCGGCACCACTTCAAATCCTGCCTGCTGAAAACTCCATACCGAGCGCGGCATGTGCCAGGCCTGCGTTACCACGACTACGCGCTTGATCCCTTGCGGCAACAAAATATCAGCCGTGAATTTCGCGTTTTCCCACGTCGTACGACTCTCGCCTTCCTGCCAACGCACCATCACGCCAAAATCGTCGCGCAATGAATCCGCCATCAACTTCGCCTCGGTCGGTGGCGTACCGTAATGCAAGCCACCCGTGGTCAGAATCGGCAGGCCCGACGCCTTGGCCAGCCGCGCTGCATAACGCTGGCGCTCAAGCCCCACGCCGGTCGGCTGATCCTCGCCCCACGCCAGATCACCACGCTCGCGCCCGGAGCCCAACACCACAATGGCATCGGCACGCTGCGCCAGCGTTGCCCACTCCTCACGGGCCAATGGCGGTTCACGCTCCAGCGCCTTGGCGCTCCACTGCACGACGACTGGCAGGCTCATCAGCCAGAACCCGCCCAAACCCATTGCAAAAAACACACCGGCCAGGCGCGGCCGTGAGCGGCGCAGCCACCACGCAGCCAGCAACAGCAGCAAAAAAATGCCGGGCGGCAATAGAAGTTGTTTGATGAAATAACGAAAGGGCATCGGGCATCTCCAGAGATGCCCGAAGCCTAAGAGTGTTAATAACGCGTTACAACCAGTAGGTGGGATCCCGTTGAAAAAGATCCGTTTCTTGACCTGCCATGCGCTTACTTGGCCTGCACAGCCCGTACTTTGACGGTGTCTCTGCCGGGCGCCTTGTCCTTGAGCCAGATGACCTTGGCCGAATGTGCTGCATCGAGCTGCTTCACTGCTTGTGACAGGCATCCATGCGTTTCACGTTCACTGCGATCCAGATAGGCCTTGACCAGTTTGAACTCGGCGGGGCTCAAGCCACGCAATTCCAGTTCCAGGGGGCGCTCATCGCGCAGCCGGTCAGCGGTTTTTACGGCGTCCAGGGCCATACCCAGACGATCGATCAATCTTTCGTACAACTCGGGTTTCGTTACGTTTTTTTTCCGTTGCTCCACCATCCCTCACCTCATTGAAGATAAGACTCACTCCCCAGTTAGAGCTTAGCTTCGCTGCACAAACCGGCTGTACGCCGCGACCAACGGCCCCCGGCACATGTATTGCGGCGTATGTAGCTGTAATCAGGGTTTCCCTAGGCCAAGCGCGGTCATGTATGCTACGGCGCTTCCTGTAATTCCACTTCCAGCTCGTCCGGGCCAACCCCGGAACCTGCGTTGAAGAGGATTAGGCCACCCCTATCCAGTACAAAAGTAGCCATGCACGAACAATATCAGCCCCGTGAAATTGAAGCCGCCGCCCAGTCCTTCTGGGACGAGCAAAAGTCCTTTGAAGTCAGTGAACAGCCAGGCAAGGAAACCTTCTACTGCCTGTCGATGTTCCCTTACCCCAGCGGCAAGCTACACATGGGGCACGTGCGCAACTACACCATCGGCGACGTGATCTCCCGCTATCAGCGCATGCAAGGCAAGAACGTTCTGCAACCGATGGGGTGGGACGCCTTCGGCATGCCGGCGGAAAACGCCGCGATGAAGAACAACGTAGCGCCCGCCAAGTGGACCTACGAAAACATCGCCTATATGAAGTCGCAACTGCGCAGCCTGGGCCTTGCGGTCGACTGGTCGCGCGAAGTGACCACCTGCAAGCCGGATTACTACCGCTGGGAACAATGGCTGTTCACTCGCCTGTTCGAAAAAGGTGTGATCTACCGTAAAAACGGCACCGTGAACTGGGACCCGGTCGACCAGACCGTTCTGGCCAACGAGCAAGTGATCGACGGTCGCGGCTGGCGTTCCGGCGCGCTGATCGAAAAGCGCGAAATCCCGATGTACTACTTCAAGATCACCGCCTACGCGGATGAGCTGCTGGAGAGCCTCGACGAACTGACTGGCTGGCCTGAACAGGTCAAGACCATGCAGCGCAACTGGATCGGCAAATCCCGCGGCATGGAAGTGCAGTTCCCATATAACGTCGACTCGATCGGCGAAGCCGGCACCCTCAAAGTCTTCACCACCCGTCCGGACACCCTGATGGGCGCGACCTATGTCGCCGTGGCTGCCGAGCATCCACTGGCCACTCTGGCGGCAAAAAACAACACCGAGCTGCAAGCGTTCATCGCTGAATGCAAGGGCGGCAGCGTTGCCGAAGCCGACGTCGCCACGCAAGAGAAGAAAGGCCTGCCGACCGGCCTGTTCGTCGAGCACCCGCTGACCGGTGAAAAACTGCCTGTGTGGGTCGCCAACTACGTGCTGATGCACTACGGCGACGGCGCTGTAATGGCGGTACCGGCGCACGATGAGCGCGACTTCGAATTCGCCCACAAGTACAACCTGCCGGTGAAATCGGTGGTGCGTACCAGCTCCGGCGACACCAACCCGGCGCCGTGGCAAGACGCGTACGGCGAACACGGCACGCTGATCAACTCCGGCGACTTCGACGGTCTCGACTTCGCTGGCGCGTTCGACGCCATGGAAGTCGCGCTGATCAAGAAAGAACTCGGCGCCTCGCGCACCCAGTTCCGCCTGCGCGACTGGGGCATCAGCCGCCAGCGCTACTGGGGCTGCCCGATCCCGATCATCCACTGCGATGCGTGCGGTGACGTGCCGGTGCCGGAAGATCAACTGCCTGTCGTCCTGCCGGAAGACGTGGTGCCGGACGGTGCCGGTTCGCCGCTGGCGCGCATGCCAGAGTTTTACGAGTGCACCTGCCCGAAATGCGGCCAGCCTGCCAAGCGTGAAACCGACACCATGGACACCTTCGTCGAGTCGTCGTGGTACTACGCACGCTACGCCTCGCCGCACTTTGAAGGCGGTCTGGTGGAAAAATCCGCCGCTGACCACTGGCTGCCGGTGGATCAGTACATCGGTGGTATCGAACACGCGATTCTGCACCTGCTCTATGCGCGTTTCTTCCACAAGCTGATGCGTGACGAAGGTCTGGTCAGCTCCAACGAGCCATTCAAGAACCTGCTGACCCAAGGCATGGTGATCGCCGAGACTTACTACCGTCGCGAAGCCAATGGTGCTTACACCTGGTTCAACCCGGCAGACGTAGAACTCGAGCGTGACAGCAAAGCCAAGGTCATCAGCGCCAAGCTGAAGTCCGACGGCCTGCCGGTGGAAATCGGCGGCACCGAGAAAATGGCCAAGTCGAAGAACAACGGCGTTGACCCACAGTCGATGATCGATCAGTTCGGCGCCGACACCTGCCGCCTGTTCATGATGTTCGCCTCACCGCCTGACATGAGCGCAGAATGGTCCGACTCCGGCGTTGAAGGTTCGCACCGTTTCCTCAAGCGTGTCTGGCGTCTGGCGCAAGCCCACGTAACCCTGGGCCTGCCGGGCAACCTGGATGTCGCCGGCCTGAGCGACGAGCAGAAAGCCGTGCGCCGTTCGATCCACCTGGCCATCAAACAGGCCAGCCACGACGTCGGCCAGAACCACAAATTCAACACCGCCATCGCCCAGGTGATGACGCTGATGAACGTGCTGGAAAAAGCCGCGCAAGGCACCGAACAGGATCGTGCGCTGCTTCAGGAAGGCCTGGAAGCAGTAACACTGTTGCTGGCGCCAATTACCCCGCACATCAGCCACGAATTGTGGAGTCAGCTGGGCCACGCCGATCCGGTGATCGACGCGGGTTGGCCGGCAGTGGACGAAAGTGCATTGGTACAGGACAGCCTGACCCTGGTTATCCAGGTCAACGGCAAGTTGCGCGGCCAGATCGAAATGCCGGCCAGCGCAACCCGCGAAGAAGTCGAAGCCGCCGCGCGCACCAACGAAAACGTACTGCGTTTCGTCGACGGACTGACCATTCGCAAAGTGATCGTGGTTCCGGGCAAACTGGTCAACATCGTCGCCAGCTAAATTGGATTGGGCGTCAGGTCCGCCTGACGCACTGTAAAACCTTTCGGGCCGCAAGGTCGGCCCACATGGTTTCAAGGGGAGCAACACAATGATCAAACGCAATCTGCTGGTGATGGGCCTCGCTGTTCTGCTGAGCGCCTGCGGTTTCCAGCTGCGTGGCACAGGCACCACCGAACTGACGATCAAGGAGCTCGACCTGAGCGCCCGCAACGCCTACGGCGAGACCGTCACCGATCTGCGCCAGATGCTCGAGTCCAGCGGCGTCAAGGTATACAACGGTGCGCCGTACAAGCTGTACCTGGCTGACGAACAGGAAAACCAGCGAATTCTCAGCTACGCCGGTGCCGGCCGTACTGGCGAATACCAGGTCAACACCGTCCTGAGCTACGACATCATTGGCGAAAACAACCTGAACCTGCTGAGCAGCAAGCTTGAAGTGCAGAAGGTGTTCATCCACGACGGTAACAACCTTGTCGGTTCCGATCAGGAAGCCAACGACGCCCGTCGTGAAACCCGTCGCGAGCTGGTTCAGCGCATGATGCTGCGCCTGCAACAGCTGACTCCAGCGCAACTGGAGCAACTGCAGCAAGCCGCCAACGACCGCGCCAAAGCTGAAGCCGATGCGCTGCAAGCGGCACAAAAGGCTGAAGCGGAAACCCCGCGTCAGTCGCCCCTCGAAGTACCGCAGCAGTAAGACGTTCGGGGCGCTCCGGCGCCCCGATCGACCTTTCTTATGAAGCTCGCACCCGCCCAACTCGGTAAACACCTGCAAGGCGCCCTCGCGCCGGTCTATATCATCAGTGGCGATGACCCGCTGTTGTGTCAGGAAGCTGCCGACGCCATCCGCAACGCTGCTCGCCAGCAAGGTTTCGACGAACGTCAGGTCTTTGCCGCTGACGCCAATTTCGATTGGGGCACGTTGTTGCAGGCCGGCGCGAGCATGTCATTGTTCGCGGAAAAACGTCTGCTGGAACTGCGCCTGCCTTCAGGCAAGCCCGGTGACAAGGGGGCCGCGGCCTTCATCGAATATTGCTCACGCCCCGCTGAAGACACGGTGCTACTGATCAGTTTGCCCAAGCTCGATGGCAGCGCGCAGAAAACCAAGTGGGGCAAGGCGCTGGTTGAAGGCCAGCAGACCCAGTTCATCCAGATCTGGCCGGTGGATGCCAATCAACTGCCAAGCTGGATTCGGCAACGTCTGTCGCAGGCCGGTTTGTCGGCCAGCCAGGATGCGGTCGAATTGATTGCTGCACGCGTCGAGGGCAATTTGCTCGCGGCCGCGCAGGAAATCGAAAAGCTCAAGTTGATGGCCGAAGGAGGCCAGATCACCGTTGAAACGGTGCAGGCCGCCGTAGCGGACAGTGCGCGCTTCGATGTGTTTGGCTTGACCGATGCGGTGCTCAACGGCGAACCGGCTCACGCATTGCGCATGCTGGAAGGCTTGCGCGGTGAAGGTGTCGAGCCACCGGTGATTCTCTGGGCACTGGCGCGGGAGTTGCGTCTGCTGGCCAACATCTCGTTGCAGTACAGCCAGGGCACGCCGCTGGACAAGTGCTTCAGTCAGGCCAGGCCGCCAGTCTGGGACAAGCGCAAACCGCTGATGAGCAAAGCCCTGCAACGCTACTCGGCGCAACGCTGGGCGCAGTTGTTGCTCGAAGCCCAGCGTATCGACGCGCAGATCAAAGGCCAGGCGGCGGGTTCACCGTGGATGAGCCTGAGTCGCTTGGCGTTGTTGATGGCCGGTCAGCGACTTTCACTGCCTGCTGAATAGAATCAAAGATCGCAGCGTGCCGCAGCTCCTGCACCGATCCCTGTAGGAGCTGCGGCACGCTGCGATCTTTTGATCTTGTTTTCCGACAAACACCATCCACATTTGCCCTATAGACAGACGCCCAACATCGGCAGATTATTTGCCGCGCAAACCCCACTCACTCGAGAGAACCCTCATGAGCAAAAAGCCATCGAAACATGGCCCCAACAAGGCCAAATCCATTGTCGCCCAGCCTTTGTTCCGCAGTCGTCAGGAACGACCAGCCAAGGGCAAAGGCAGCTACCGCCGCGAAGCCTTCCAGTCTGACAGCTGGGAGGCTTCTTACTTTCTGGCCGCTTAAAGCGCAGTACCCCCCGGTCATGTTAAGGTCTGCACCTGATTCGTTTTCCTGGAACTGTGCATGCCCCTAAGTCTTTCCCGTCGCTGGCCTGTTCGCCAGATGATCGCTGCCTCCAGCTTCATTCTGCTTGTCGCCTGCGCGGAAAAACCCACCGCCGCCGATGCGCAACCCCTTCAAGCCGCGCCTGTCGCCACGGCCCCAGCGATCATCCCGCCGGTAGTGCCGTCCGCCGACCCTCTCGATCTTCAGCCCACTCAGACCTTTGCCGAATGGCAGGCAGGTTTTCGCAAGGACGCGCTGGCCGCCGGGATTCGTCCTGATCTGTTTGATCGCGCCTTTGCCAATGTCAGCTTCGATGCCAGCGTGATTCGCGCCGACCGCAGCCAGCCGGAGTTTTCCCGCCCGGTGTGGGAATACCTCGACGGCGCGCTGTCGCCACTGCGCGTGCGCAAAGGTCAGGCATTGATCAGCCAGTACGCCGATATTCTGCAAAGCATCGAGCAACGTTATGGCGTCGATCGTCAGGCGCTCGTTTCGGTATGGGGCATGGAGAGTAATTTCGGCCAGTTCCAGGGCAGCAAATCGGTGATCAACTCACTGGCCACCCTCGCCTACGAAGGTCGTCGCCCGGGCTTTGCCCATGCGCAATTGATCGCCGCCCTGCAAATTCTGCAACAGGGCGATATCACGCCAGAGAAGATGCTTGGCTCCTGGGCCGGCGCGATGGGCCAGACCCAGTTCATTCCGACCACTTACAACACCCACGCCGTGGATTTCGACGGTGACGGTCGCCGTGACATCTGGGGCAGCCCGGCGGATGCGTTGGCTTCCACTGCGCATTACTTGCAAAGCTCCGGCTGGCAGCGTGGCCAGCCGTGGGGTTTTGAAGTGCAACTGCCGAGCAGTTTCAATTACACGCTGGCTGACGGCGCGATTCGCAAGAGTGTCGCTGAATGGCGTCAGTTGGGCGTGATTCTGCCGAACGGCGGGCAGGCGCCTGCGGGCACTGAACAGCTGTCCGCCGCCCTCTTGCTTCCGGCGGGCTACCGTGGCCCGGCGTTCCTCATCCTCGACAACTTCCGTGCGATCCTCAAGTACAACAACTCGTCGTCGTATGCGTTGGCAGTGAGCCTGTTGTCCGAGCGTTTCGACGGCGCTGGCTTGATCAACGGCACGTGGCCGAAAGATGACCTGCCATTGAGCCGTACCGAGCGGATGGAGTTGCAGACCCTACTGAGTGCGCGCAATTACGATGCCGGCACGGCTGACGGGATTATCGGCGCCAATACCCGCAAGGCGATTCGCAGTGCGCAGCAGGCGCTTGGCTGGCCGGCGGATGGCTATCCGACGCACAAGTTGCTGGAAAGCCTGCGGAGCCAATAAAGCCAGATCAAAAGATCGCAGCCTGCGGCAGCTCCTACATGGATCGCATTCCAATGCAGGAGCCGCCGCAGGCTGCGATCTTTTGCATTATCGGGTCACCACATCCTGCTCCAGCAGCAACTCCTGCTTTCCGGCATCCAGACGCACCAGCGCGCCCATCGGCAGCGTCAGGTTCGGATCGCAATGGCCGCTGCGCCACCCCGACAGGACCGGAATCCGCAACGGTTCAAATGTCTGCTTGAGCAAGCGGTTCAATGCCGCGACATCCACTCCTGCCACATCCCCAACCAACACTCCGCGCAATTTGGCCAACTTGCCGGCCAGACGCATCTGGGTCAGCAACCGGTCGATGCGATACAACGGCTCGTTGATGTCTTCGATGAGCAGAATCACCCCTTCGACATCAATCTCGTAAGGCGTGCCCAACGTTGATGCAATCATCGCCAGATTGCCGCCGAGCAAGCGTCCGTGAGCGATACCGGGCGCAACCGTGGTCAATGGATAAGCCACCGGATGACTCAGCACACTCCCCGCCCTCAACTGGCCGCGCAGCATGGCGAAGAACGAAGTGACGGTCGGCGGCTCCTTGTCGCCCAGCAGGTCGGCATTGAGCAGCGGTCCGTGAAAGGTCACGAAGCCGGCATAGCGACTGATGGCCAGGTGCAGTGCGGTGATGTCGCTGTAGCCGACAAATGGCTTGGCGTTACGACTCAGCAGATCGTAGTCGATCCGGTCCAGCAGTCGTGGCGTACCGTAGCCACCGCGCAAGCAGATGATCGCGTCAACTTCAGGGTCGGCGAACGCGGCGTGCAGATCGTTGAGCCGCACGTCATCGCTGCCTGCCAGATAGCCATCCTTCTCGTAGACGCCAGGAAACACTTTCAACCCATAACCCCGGGCGCGCATCCATTGCACAGCCTTGTCGGTGTCCAGCGCACCGGGCCCGGCTGGCGCGATCACGCCGATCAGCCCTTCCGAAGGCAACGCGGGCACCGGTTTATGGGGAAACAGTGTGTGGGTGGGTCGAACGGTCATCCATGGATCTCCCTGTGTGAACTCATGCGCACACAGTAGTCAGGAACGGGAGGAAACAGAAGAGGCTCTGCTGCCCCGCGCATTGCAGGAAAAGTATGCGCCTGGCGTAGGACAGGCAAAAAAATACCCGCGAAGACTAACGTCTCGCGGGCATTTTTTACGTTCAGCAGCGGATCAGGACCCCATCAACTCAGCCTTCACCAGCTTGGCTTGCTCGTCGGCGTGGTACGAAGAACGCACCAGCGGGCCCGAAGCGACGTTCTTGAAGCCCATCTTGTAACCTTCCTCGGCGAACCAGGCGAAGGTGTCCGGATGGACGAAACGCTGCACCGGCAAGTGGCTACGCGACGGTTGCAGATACTGACCGAGGGTCAGCATGTCGATATCGTGTTCGCGCATGCGCTTCATGACTTCGATGACTTCTTCGTCGGTCTCGCCCAGACCCAGCATCAGGCCGGATTTGGTCGGAATGTGCGGCATCATCTGCTTGAAGCGTTGCAGCAGAGTCAGCGACCACTGGTAATCCGAACCCGGACGCGCTGCCTTGTACAGGCGCGGCACGGTTTCCAGGTTGTGGTTGAACACATCCGGTGGCTCGGCGGCAGTGATTTCCAGCGCGACGTCCATGCGGCCACGGTAGTCCGGGACCAGGGTCTCGAGCTGCACGTTCGGCGACAGTTTGCGGATTTCGCGGATGCAGTCGGCAAAGTGCTGGGCACCACCGTCGCGCAGGTCGTCGCGGTCAACCGAGGTGATCACCACGTACTTGAGC